>CAUJIM010000012.1 GCA_963205335.1 Pseudomonadota bacterium | reverse complement strand
CGCATCGTGCTGCGTCTGGTGGCCAGCGAATGGATGCTGCAGTCGCTGCACGTGACCCGCATTGCCCGCCAGTCGATGGACGCCGCCGGCCATGTGCTGATCTGCGGCTATGGCCGCAGCGGCCAGGCCATGGCGCGCCTGCTGCGGCAGCAGAAGATTCCGTTCATCGCGCTCGACATCGACCCCGACCGGGTGCGCCTGGCGGCCGCCGCCGGCGACAGCGTGGTGTTCGGTGACGCCGCCACCACGGCGGCGCTGGTTGCTGCCGGTCTGGGGCGTGCCAGCACGGTGGCCCTGACCTATCTGGATCCGCCCAGCGTGCTCAAGGCGCTGGCGGCGATCCGCGCGCATGCGCCCAAGGTACCGGTGATCGTGCGCACCCAGACCGACCGCGACCTCGACAAACTGCGCGCCGCCGGCGCCACCGAGGTGGTGCCCGAAGGCCTGGAGGGCGCGCTGATCCTGGCCGGCCATGCGCTGGCGCTGTCGGGCACGCCGGTGCGGCGTGTGGCGCGCCTGGTGCAGGAGCAGCGCGAACAGCGCTACGGCATGTTGCGCGGCTTCTTTCCCGGCGCCACCGACGACGCCAGCGCCGACCCGATGGAAGAGATGCGCCTGGGCGTGTTCACGGTACCGGCGTCGATGGCCGGACAGGTCCTGGGAGACATGCTGGTGCAGCTGGGCGAGTTGCGCGCCATCAGTCTGCGACTGCCCACGGGCACGCCGGCGACGCCCGAAAACGAGATCGTCCTGCAAGGCGGCGAGGTCCTTCTGCTGTCCGGCCGCCCCGAGGCGCTGGCACGAGCGGAGCAGGCCCTGGCCACCTGATGGCGCCCGATAATGGCGCCATGAGCACCGCCTTTTCCGTCTCGCACTACCTGCGCCAGCACATCCGCACCGTGCCCGACTGGCCGGCGCCGGGCGTGCAGTTTCGCGACATCACGCCACTGCTGCAGAACCCGCAGGTGTTTCGCGTGCTCATCGACGCCTTCGTGCACCGCTACATGGACCCTGCGCTGCGCCCCGACGTCGTCGCCGGCCTGGATGCGCGCGGCTTCATTCTGGGCAGCGTGGTGGCCTACGAGCTCAACGTCGGCTTCGTGCCGATTCGCAAGAAGGGCAAACTGCCCTTCACCACGGTCGAGGAAACCTACGAGCTCGAATACGGCAGCGCCACGGTGGAGCTGCACACCGATGCCGTGCAACGCGGCCAGCGCGTGCTGCTGATCGACGACCTGATCGCCACCGGCGGCACCATGCTGGCCGGCTGGCGCCTGCTGCAGAAGCTCGGCGCCCACGTGACCGAGGGCGCCGCCATCGTCGAGCTGCCGGAACTGGGAGGGTCGGCTCGGCTGACCGCCGCCGGGTTGCCCTTGTTCACGCTGGTGACCTTCGACGGGCACTGAAGGCGCCCTGGCCACCCTTGGCCACGCACCTTATTTTTACCAAGCAACCGCTTGATTAAATAAAAGCGCTCTGCTACGCTTGAGGGATGAACCCTCCCAGCGTCCAGGACCCAGCGCCGCACGCTCCGCGCCGCGGGCGCCCGCGCAAGAGCGCGCAGGAGCGCGACGAAAGCCAGCGCCGTGCCGAGCTTCTGCGCGCGGCGGCGCGGCTGTTTCGCCATCAGGGTTTCGACGCCACCAGCACACGCGACATCGCCGCTGCTGCGGGCATGCAGAGCGGCTCGCCGTTCTACTACTTCGAAAGCAAGAGCGCGTTGCTGTACGCCGTCATGCACGACGGCATGGCCATGGTCACCCAGGCGCAGGCACAGGCGCTGCAGGCGCTGGGGCCGCGGCCCACGGCGCGCGAGCGGCTGCGGGCGCTGATCCGCCACCACTTCGAGGTGCTGGTGGGGCCGGCCAGCGACTTCATCCCGGTCATGCTGTACGAGTGGCGCGCGCTCACGCCCGAACAGCGCGCGCGCATCGGCGCACTGAAAGACCGCTACGAAGCCGCCTGGATGCCGGTGCTGGGCAGCCTGCGCCGCAGCGGATCGTTGCGGGCGCGGCCGGAGGTGGCGCGGCTGTTCATCTTCGGCGCGCTCAACTGGACGGTGCAGTGGTTCGATCCGCGCGGCGCGCTGTCGCTCGATGAACTGACCGAACAGGCGCTGCGCCTGTTCCTTGGAGATCGCTAGATGTACCAATCCGTGTTTGCGCCCCGCCTGCTGACGGGGCAGACCATCATCGTCACCGGCGGTGGCTCGGGCATCGGCCGCTGCAGCGCGCATGAGCTGGCGGCGCTGGGCGCCCACGTGGTGCTGGTGGGGCGCAACGCCGACAAGCTGCGCGCCACCGCCGACGAGATCACCCAGGACGGCGGCGCCGTGTGCTGGCTGGCCTGCGACATCCGTCAGGAAGGCGCCGTGCAGGAAACGGTGCGCGCCGTGGTGGCCGGACGCGGGCGCATCGACGGCCTGGTCAACAACGCCGGCGGCCAATACATGACGCCGCTGGAAAAAATCAGCGCCAAGGGCTGGGACGCGGTGGTGGCCACCAACCTGACCGGCGGCTTTCTGGTGGCGCGCGAGTGTTTTGCGCAGTCGATGCGGCAGCACGGGGGCGCCATCGTCAACATCGTGGCCGACATGTGGGGCTCGATGCCGGGCATGGGCCACAGCGGTGCGGCGCGTGCCGGCATGGTCAGCTTCACCGAAACCGCGGCGGTCGAGTGGGCGGCGCACGGCGTGCGCGTCAACGCCGTGGCGCCGGGCTACATAGCCTCCAGCGGCATGGACCACTACCCGCCCGAGGCCGGTGCCATGCTGCGCGCCATGCGCCAGACGGTGCCGCTGGGGCGCTTCGGCACCGAGGCCGAGGTGTCGGCGGCGATCGCCTTTCTGCTCAGCCCGGCGGCCAGCTTCATCAGCGGCAGCGTGTTGCGCGTGGATGGCGCGCGCCCTCAGGTGCGCATGGGCTGGCCCATGGGCGTGCCAGGCGCATCGGTGCGCCAGCGCGACGCCGTCAAACCCTTCAACGGCTTTCACAGGGCGGTCACGCCCAAGGTGTTTGCCGAGCCGGAGTCACCATGAGTCTGTTTGAATCGAGCTGGAACGCCGCCAGCGACACCGCCCAGGCGCGCCGCGCCCGCATGCTGGCGCGCATCGAAGCCTGGCGTGCGCTGGAGCAGCGCAGCGCCGACAAGTCCGGCGAGGCCGCCGCCCGTTTTGCCAAGCGCGGCCAGCTGCTGCCACGCGAGCGCGTGGCCCTGCTGCTCGACCGCGGCGCGCCCTGGCTGCCGCTGGCCGCGCTGGCCGGTTATCTGCGCGACGTGCCCGAGCCCGATCCATCGGTGCCCGGTGGCGGCATGATCGCCGGCATCGGCTTCGTGGCGGGCACGCGCTGCATGGTGGTGGCCAGCGACTCGGGCATCGACGCCGGGGCGGTGCAGCCCGGCGGGCTGGACAAGATGCTGCGCGTGCAGGAGATCGCGCTGCGCGAGCGCCTGCCCTTCATCCACCTGGTCGAGAGCGCCGGCGCCGATCTGATGCGCTACCGGGTCGAGGGCTTCGTGCTGGGTGGCGGGCTGTTTCGCAACCTGGCGCGCCTGTCGGCCGCTGGCATTCCGGTCATCACCGTCCAGCACGGCTCGGGCACGGCGGGCGGCGCCTACATGCCGGGGCTGTCGGACATCGTGATCATGGTCGAGGGGCGCTCGCGCGCCTTCCTCGCCGGCCCGCCGCTGCTCAAGGCCGCCACCGGCGAGGTCGCCACCGAGGAGGAGCTGGGCGGCGCGCTGATGCACACCACGGTCTCTGGCCTGGGCGAATACCTGGCGCGCGACGACCGCGAGGCGCTCGGCCTGGCGCGCCGGGTGATTGGCGATCTTCAATGGTCAAATCGTGCTTCAGCCCTTTCTGGACAAGCGCCAACAGCTATCAAATCAGAAGTAATTGAGCCCCCCTGGTCGGCCGACGAACTGCTCACCCTGATGCCCGCCCACCACCGCGAGCCGGTGGACATGCGCGAGGTCGCGGTGCGGCTGGTCGATGGCGGCGCGCTGCACGAGTTCAAGGCCGGCTATGGCAGCGCCACCGTGTGCGCGCAGGGGCACATCGGCGGGCATGCGGTGGGCTTCATCACCAACAACGGCCCGATCGACAACCAGGGGGCCAACAAGGCCACGCACTTCATCCAGTGGATGTGCCAGCTGGGCCACCCCATCATCTACCTGCAGAACACCACCGGCTACATGGTCGGCAAGGACGTGGAGCAGGCCGGCATGATCAAGCACGGCAGCAAGATGATCCAGGCCGTCACCAACGCCACGGTGCCGCAGCTCACCATCCAGTGCGGCGCCAGCTTTGGCGCCGGCAACTACGGCATGTGCGGGCGCGGCTTCGCGCCGCGCTTCCTGTTCAGCTGGCCGGGCGCTGCCACCGCCGTGATGGGCGGCGAGCAGGCCGCCGGCACCATGCGCATCGTCACCGAAGCGGCGTTGAAGCGCAAAGGCATCGAGCCCGATGCGGCCAAGATGCAAAAGCAGTTCGACGCCGTGGTCGCCATGTTCGAGCGCCAGCAGGACGCCTTCACCACCAGCGGCCTGCTGCTGGACGACGGCGTGATCGACCCGCGCGACACCCGCGCCGTGCTCCGCTTCTGTCTGGACACCCTGGCCGAGGGCGCCGCCCACACGCCAAGGCCCATGCAGTTTGGCGTGGCGCGGATGTGAATTTCACCCTCAGGAGACCCCCATGCAACTGACCCACGAGCACGAACAGATCCGCGACACGCTCAAGCGCTACATCGCCGAGCACATCAACCCGCACGTCGATGAGTGGGAAGAGGCCGAGATCTTCCCCGCCCACCAGGTGTTCAAAGGGCTGGGCGATCTGGGCCTGCTGGGCCTGACCAAACCGGTGGAATACGGCGGCATGGGCCTGGACTATTCCTACAGCATGGTGATGGCCGAGACCCTGGGCCTGATCAACTGCGGCGGCGTGCCCATGGCCATTGGTGTGCAGACCGACATGTGCACGCCGGCGCTGGCGCGCTTTGGCAGCGACGAGCTCAAGCGCCAGTACCTCGCGCCCGCCATCGCCGGCGACATGGTGGGCTGCATCGGCGTGAGCGAGCCGGGCGCCGGCAGCGACGTGTCGGGCATCAAGAGCGTGGCGCGCAAGGACGGCGACGATTACGTCATCACCGGCCAGAAGATGTGGATCACCAACAGCCTGCAGGCCGACTGGATGTGCATGCTGGTGAACACCGGCGGCGACAACCCGCACAAGAACAAGAGCCTGATCCTGGTGCCCATGCGCGAGGGGCCGGGCGGCCCGTTGCGCAAGGGCATCTCGGTGGCGCGCAAGATCCGCAAGATCGGCATGCACAGCAGTGACACCGGCCTGATCCACTTCGACGAGGTGCGCGTGCCGCAGCGCAACCTGATCGGCGCCGAGGGCCAGGGCTTCATCTACCAGATGCAGCAGTTCCAGGAAGAGCGCCTGTGGGCGGCGGCCAATGCGCTGTCGGCGCTCGATGGCTGCATCCGCGACACCATCGAGTGGGCGCGCGAGCGCAAGATGTTCGGCGCCACCTTGCTCGACCAGCAGTGGGTTCAGTTCAAACTGGTCGAGTTGCAGACCGAGGTCGAGGCGCTGCGCGCGCTCACCTGGAAGGCCGGCGAGCGCTACGTCGCCGGCGACGACGTGCTGCAATGGGCCAGCATGGGCAAGCTCAAGGCCGGGCGGCTGATGCGCGAGGTGGCCGACACCTGCCTGCAGTTCTGGGGCGGCATGGGCTTTGCCAGCGACAGCCGCGTCTCGCGCCTGTACCGCGACGGCCGCCTGGGTTCCATCGGCGGCGGCGCCGACGAGGTGATGATGGGCATCATCGCCAAGACCATGGGCATGGCGAAACGCCCGGGAGCGTGACTTGAAACGCATCCTCATCGCCAACCGCGGCGAGATCGCGCGCCGCGTGATCGCCACGGCGCGCCGCATGGGCCTGGAGACCGTGGCCGTGCATTCCGACGCCGACGCGAATGCCCTGCACGTGCGCGAAGCCACGCTGGCCTGTGCGCTGGGTGGCAACAGCTCGGCCGACAGCTACCTGCGCGTCGACAAGCTGCTGGCCGCCGCCCGCGCCACCGGCGCCGATGCGGTGCACCCCGGTTATGGCTTTCTGAGCGAGGACGCCGGTTTTGCCCAGGCGGTGCAGGACGCCGGCCTGACCTGGATCGGCCCGCCACCCGCCGCCATCCGCGCGCTGGGCAGCAAGGCCGCGGCCAAGGCGCTGGCGACCAAGCAGGGCGTGCCCTGCTTGCCCGGCTACGCGGGCGAGGACCAGTCCGAGGCACGCTTTGCCGCCGAGGCCGCCCAGATCGGCTACCCGGTGATGGTCAAGGCCGTGGCCGGCGGTGGCGGGCGCGGCATGCGGCTGGTGACGGATGCGGCGCAGCTGCCGCAGGCACTGGCCAGCGCGCGCTCGGAGGCGCTGGCCGGCTTTGGCAATGGCGAGCTGTTGATCGAGCGCGCCGTGCTGCAGCCGCGCCACGTCGAAGTGCAGGTGTTTGCCGACGCGCACGGCCACGCCATCCACCTGGGCGAGCGCGACTGCTCGGTGCAAAGGCGCCATCAGAAGATCATCGAGGAAGCGCCCAGCCCGGCCGTCTCGCCCGAGCTGCGCGCGCGCATGGGCGCATGCGCGGTGGCGCTGGCGCGCGGCGCGGGTTATGTGGGCGCGGGGACGGTGGAATTTCTGCTGGAGGGGCAGGACTTTTATTTGATGGAGATGAACACCCGCCTGCAGGTCGAGCACCCGGTCACCGAGGCGTTGACGGGCCTCGATCTGGTCGAATGGCAAAACCGCGTGGCGCGCGGCGAGGCGCTGCCGCTGGCGCAGGAGCAGGTCCGCCACGACGGCCACGCCATCGAGGTGCGCCTGTGCGCCGAGGACGAGAACTACCTGCCGCACACAGGCCGGATCGCGCATTTTTCAGCGCCGTCGGCCACCGCCTTTGCGCCAGGGCCGCTGCGCTTTGACCACGCCATCGAAGGCGGTGCCGAGGTCACGCCCTTCTACGACGCCATGCTGGGCAAGCTCATCGTGCACGCGCCCACGCGCGAGGCGGCCATCGACGCCCTGCTGGGCGCGCTGGCGCAGACCGAGCTGCTGGGCCTGCCCAGCAACCGCGGCTTTCTGATGGCCTGCCTGGGTGACGCGCGCTTTCGGCGCGGCGAGGCGCTGATTTCGTTCCTGGCCGAACACGGCGATGCGCTGCGCCAGTCGCTATTGAAACAGGAGCTTCTGGCGCATGACTGGTGCGCCCTGGCGGCCATTTTTGCTCGTGAACCCGGCACCCTGCCGTGCACCTTCGCGACGCCGCTGCGCCTGTCGCACCGCGATGAGGTGAGCGCGCTGGCGGTGCGCCCGCGCGCGGGCGGCCTGGAGCTGCTGGGCGAAGCGCCGCGTCAGATCGACCTGCAGCGCCTGCCCGACGGCGCCGTGCGCTGCACCGAAGCCGGCGTGGCCCGGCGCGTGCGCGCCGTGGCCGTGGCAGGCACCAGGCCCGATGCGCCGCGCCGCTGGCACGCGCAGGCGGGCGGCGTGGATTGGTGGTTCGACGATGTGTCGTTCGAACCGGTGGCCGGGCCGGGCGCGGCGCTGGCAGCCACCGAACTGCGCGCGCCCTTCAACGGCCGCGTGGTGCGTATCGCCGCCGCGCCGGGCCAGCGGCTGGCCGCCAGCGAGGTGGCGCTGGTGATCGAGTCGATGAAGCTCGAGCACAGCCTGTCGGTGCGCGCCGACGCCCAGGTCGCCGAGCTGCTGGTCGCCGAGGGCCAGCAGGTCAGCCCAGGCCAGGTGCTGCTGCGCTTGGCCGCGCCGGCGACCCAGGAGGCAGCCCAATGAACGACATCCAGGCCCCCATGAGCGCTGCCGAGCTGCGCGAGGCGCGCAGCGCGTTGGTGGAGACGGTCGAGCGCTTTGCACGCAGCGAGATCGCGCCAAACGTGAGCGCGTGGGACGCGGCCGGGGAGTTTCCGCGCAGCCTGTACCGGCGCGCCGCCGAACTGGGTTTGCTGGGTGTGGGCTACCCGGAGGAGTACGGCGGCACGCCCGCCCCCTACGCACTGCGCCTGCCCATGTGGCGGGCGCTGTGCCGCTTTGGCACCTCGGGCGGGGTGCAGGCCAGCCTGTTCTCGCACAACATCGGCCTGCCGCCGGTGGTGCTGCTGGCCAGCGACGCCGTCAGGCAGGAGGTGGTGCCGCCGGTGCTGGCGGGCGAGCGCATCTCGGCACTGGCCATCACCGAGCCCGGCGGTGGCTCGGACGTGGCGCAGCTGCGCACCACGGCGCGACGCGAGGGCGACGAGTACGTGGTGAGCGGCGAGAAGATCTTCATCACCAGCGGCATGCGCGCCGACTGGATCACTCTCGCCGTGAGGACGGGTGAATCCAAGGGCGCTTCCGGCATCAGCCTGCTGCTGGTGCCGGGTGACAGCGCGGG
>CAUJIM010000011.1 GCA_963205335.1 Pseudomonadota bacterium | reverse complement strand
TGCTCCTGAACATGAGTCAGGAACCAGATGCTGGTCACGTCGACCTCGCCCCTCCATCAACAATCCGGAATCAGCCGCGCCCGCAAAAATGGACTTGTTTGTGGACTTAAAAGTCCCGGCTGTAGGCGGATCGCAGTGGACTACGGCAGAACGTCAAAGAGAGGAAAAGTCCTTGTGTGGCAACGACTTGCAGACTCTCTTGGATTTCTGCGGAAGTCCGCAGAATGATGCGGTGGAGCGGGTGAAGGGAATCGAACCCTCGTATGAAGCTTGGGAAGCTGCCGTTCTACCATTGAACTACACCCGCGCAGGGGTAGGGATTCTAAGGCATCGCCCCCGGCGCTACAGCATTGCCTTGAACGCCTGATGCACCGCGCTGGCCGCCTGCATGCGGCTGGCGATGTTGCCGCAGACCAGGTCGCAAAGCTCGTCCACCTGACCGTCGGCGATGCGGAAATAGACGCTGGTGCCACGCTCCTCGCGCGCGACGATGCCGTGCTTGGTCATCAGGGAGAGGTGGCGCGAGACGTTGGCCGCCGTGTAGCCGCAGGCCTGCGCCAGCTCTCCCACGTTGTACTCGTGCTCGCGCAGCAGGTTGAGGATGCGCAGGCGCGTGGGCTCGGCCAGCACCTGGAAGTAGGCGGCCACCTGCTGGATGGCCTCGGGGGGCATGCGCTTCATGACGTCATCTCCATGGGGGCATTTTATACTTGTTGACTAATTACGTGAATGCGTAAATAATCAAACAAATATTTATGAGAGCCACTCGCATGCCATACCACCGCTGGAGCGTCGCCCTGCTGTTCACCGTCGCCGGACTCGCCTTCGCGGCCGAGCCTGACCGGATCGCCTACGTCCCGGTGCAGGCCGGCACGCAGGCCGCCATGCACAGCAGCGACGCCAGGGTCGAGGCAGTGCGCGACGCGCAGCTTTCGGCGCAGGTGGCGGGCAGCATCGTCGCGCTGCAGGTGCGGGCGGGCGACCGCGTGAAGGCCGGGCAGGAGCTGCTGCGCATCGATGCGCGCATGGCGAGCCAGAGCGCGGCGGCGAGCGGCGCGCAGGTGGCGGCGGCGCAGGCGCAGGCGGCGGTGGCGGCCAAGGAGTACGAGCGGCAGCAGCAGCTCTTCGCCAAGCGCTACATCAGCCAGGCGGCGCTGGAGAACGCCGAGGCCCGGTGGCGCGCCAGCCAGGCGCAGGTGAAGGCGCTGCAGGCACAGGCGGGGGTGGCGGCGACGCAGTCCGGCCTGCACGTGCTGCGCGCGCCGTTCGACGGCGTGGTGGCGAGCGTGCCGGTCACGCTGGGCGACATGGCGCTGCCGGGCAGGCCGCTCGTCACGCTGTACGACCCCGGGGCATTGCGCATCGCGGCCGCGCTGACGCAGGAGCAGGCGGCGCAGCTGCGCGCCGGCCAGGCGGTGCAGGTGGAGCTGGCCGGCGCCGCGGACAAGCGCCTGACGGTGGCGCTGGACCATGTCCAGGTGCTGCCCACGGCCGATGCGCAGAGCCACACCAGCATCGTGCGCGTGGCCCTGCCCGCTGGCACGGCCGGCGCCGTGCCGGGCGCGTTCGCCCGCCTGTGGTTCCAGGGCGCGGCGGCCCGGGCCGGCGAGCGGCTGTTCGTGCCGGCCGCCAGCGTGGTGCGCCGCGCCGAGATGACCGGCGTGTACGTGCAGGGCGGCAACGGCAAGCCGCAGCTGCGCCAGGTGCGCCTGGGACAGTCGGAGGGCGACCAGGTCGAGGTGCTGAGCGGCGTGCGCGCTGGCGACCAGGTCGCGCTGCAGCCGCAAGCCGCCGCCAGGGTGCGTTGAACATGGCACACGCACCGCACTCCATGGGCATCTCCGGCCGCATCGCGCGCGCCTTCCAGAACGCCCAGATCACGCCGCTGCTGGCGCTGCTGGCGCTGCTGCTCGGCATCTTCGCGGTGCTGGTCACGCCGCGCGAGGAAGAGCCGCAGATCGACGTGACCATGGCCAACGTGATCGTGCCCTTCCCCGGCGCCTCGGTGCGCGAGGTGGAGGAGCTGATCGCCACGCCGGCCGAGCAGGTGCTCTCGCAGATGCTCGGCATGGAGCACGTGACGAGCGTCTCGCAGCCCGGCATGGCGGTACTGACGGTGCAGTTCAAGGTGGGCGTGCCGCGCACCGAGGTGCTGGTGCGCCTGCACGACACGCTGCGCAGCAATGCCGACTGGCTGCCCAGGAACCTGGGGGCGCTCGAACCCATCATCCGCCCCAAGGGCATCGACGACGTGCCCATCGTCACGCTCACGCTCTACGGCACCAACCCCGATGCGGGAGCCTACGACCTGGAGCGCGTGGCGCACAGCGTGGAGGTGGAGCTCAAGCGCGTGCCGGGAACGCGCACCGTGACGACCATCGGCGGGCCGGGCCGCGCGGTGCTGGTCGAGCTCGATCCCGCGCGCATGGCGGGCAGCGGCGTCACCGTCGACCAGCTGCGCGGCGCCCTGCAGTCGGCCAACCAGGGGCTGCCCGTGGGCGAATTGCTCGGGGGCAACAAGGCGGTGGCGATCGAGGCCGGCCCGCACCTGGCCAACGCCCGCGAGGTGGCCGACATCGTGGTGAGCAGCCGCGGCGGCAGGCCGGTGTACCTGAAGGACGTGGCCAGCGTGCGCGACGGCCCGCCGCCCGCCACGCGCCACGTCTGGCACGCCGTCGTCGAGGACGGCCAGTCCACCGAATACCCCGCCGTGACCATGGCCGTGACCAAGAAGGCGGGCGAGAACGCGATCGACGTGGCGCACGCGGTGATGCAGCGCGTGCAGCAGCTGCACAACACCGTGATCCCGGCCGACGTGCGGGTGGCCGAGACGCGCGACTACGGCGCCACCGCCAACGACAAGGCGCAAAAGCTCATCCAGAAGCTGATCTTCGCCACGCTCTCGGTGGTGGCGCTGGTGTTCTTCGCGCTCGGGCGGCGCGAGTCGCTGATCGTCGGCGTGGCCGTGGGCCTGACGCTGGCGGCCACGCTGTTCGCCTCCTGGGCCTGGGGCTTCACGCTCAACCGCGTCTCGCTGTTCGCGCTGATCTTCTCGATCGGCATCCTGGTGGACGACGCCATCGTGGTGGTCGAGAACATCCACCGCCACCAGGCGCTGCACCCCGAGAAGACCTTGCTGCAGCTCATCCCCGGCGCGGTCGACGAGGTCGGCGGGCCGACCATCCTGGCCACTTTCACCGTGATCGCGGCGCTGCTGCCCATGGCCTTCGTCACCGGCCTGATGGGCCCCTACATGGCACCGATCCCGATCAACGCCAGCATGGGCATGCTGCTGTCGCTGGCGGTGGCCTTCACCGTGACGCCGTGGCTGGCGCGGCGCTGGATGAAGAGCCATGCGGGCGCGGCGGCACAGGCGCACACGGGGCTGGCGGCAAAACTCGCGCCGCTGTTCGAGCGCATCTTCCGCCCGCTGCTCGACGACCGGCGCGGGCGGCGCAACCGCGCGCTGCTGGGCCTGGCGGTCGCGGGCCTCATCGCCCTCTCGCTGCTGCTGCCGGCGCTCGGCTGGGTGCAGCTCAAGATGCTGCCGTTCGACAACAAGAGCGAGTTCCAGGTGATCGTGGACATGCCCGCCGGCACGCCGCCCGAGGCCACGGCGGCGGTGCTGCACGAGCTGGGCGACTACCTGGCCACCGTGCCCGAGGTCACCAACTTCCAGGCCTACGCGGGCACGGCCGGGCCGATCAACTTCAACGGGCTGGTGCGCCAGTACGACCTGAGGAGCGGCGGGCACGTGGGCGACATCCAGGTCAACCTGCGGGAGCAGCACGAGCGCAAGGACCAGAGCCACGCCATCGCCACGCGGGTGCGCCCCCACCTGCAGCAGATCGGCGCCAGGATGGGCGCCAACGTGAAGGTGGTGGAAGTGCCGCCCGGCCCGCCGGTGCTCTCGCCCATCGTGGCCGAGATCTACGGCCCCGAGGCCGAGGGGCGCCGCGCCGTCGCCCAGGCGGTGCGCGCGGCGCTGGGCGAGACCCCGGGCATCGTCGACCTGGACGATTCCTCGATCGCCGACGCGCCCAGGAAGCTGGTGCTCGTCGACCGGCGCAAGGCCGCGCTCATGGGCGTGCCGCAGGCGGCGATCGTCTCCGCCCTGCGCGCCGGCCTGGCGGGCGAGGCGGCCACCTGGCTGCACGACGCGCAGAGCAAGTACGCCACGCCCGTGCTGCTGCAGCTGCCCGCCGAGCAGCAGGGCAGCCTCGACACGCTGCTGCAGCTGCCGGTGCTCACCAGCGGCGGCGCGCTCGTGCCCATCCGCGAGCTGGTCACCGTCACCGACACGCTGCGCGAGCAGCCCGTCTACCACAAGGACCTGCTACCGGTGAACCTCGTCGTCGCCGACATGGCGGGCAAGGTGGACAGCCCGCTCTACGGCATGTTCGACGCACGCGGCGCGATCGGCAGGATCACGGCGCCCGACGGCGGCGGCATCGAGGAGCACTTCATCTCGCAGCCGCAAGACCCCTACCGCGCCTACAGCCTCAAGTGGGACGGCGAGTGGCAGATCACCTACGAGACCTTCCGCGACATGGGCGCCGCCTACGCCGTGGGGCTGGTCCTGATCTACCTGCTGGTGGTGGCGCACTTCGGCTCCTACCTCACGCCGCTGATCATCATGGCGCCGATCCCGCTGACCATCATCGGCGTGATGCCGGGCCACGCGCTGTTGCAGGCGCAGTACACCGCCACCAGCATGATCGGCATGATCGCGCTCGCGGGCATCATCGTGCGCAACTCCATCCTGCTGGTCGACTTCATCCGGCTGCAGGTCCGGGACGGGGTGGAATTCAGGCAGGCCATCGTGCAGTCGGCCATCACGCGCGCGCAGCCCATCCTGCTCACCGGCGTGGCCGCGATGCTCGGCGCCTTCTTCATCCTGAGCGACCCCATCTTCAACGGCCTGGCGATCTCGCTGGTCTTCGGCATCGCGGTCTCCACGGTGCTCACGCTCGTCGTCATCCCCCTGCTCTACTACGTGGCCTACCGCGGGCACATCGACGTGGTGCGCGGCGAAGGAGAAACGCCATGATCATCAAAACGATAGCTGCCAGCGCTCTCCCAGCAAGCGCTGGAGCCATATTTCTTTTGAAATCTGCATGGGTGCTGGCGGCTGCGTGGGCACTGGCTCCCGCGGCGCACGCCCTCACGCTGGTGCAAGCCTGGCAGGCCGCCGAGCAGCACGACAGCCAGCTCGCCGCCGCCCGCGCCGCCGCCGGCGTGGCCGAACCCCAGCGCCGGCAGGCCGCGGCGCTCTGGCGCCCGCAGGTGGCGTTCACCGCGTCGGCCGGCCTGGGCGCCAGCGACACGACGATGCGCGGCGCGCAGTTCTCGGCGCCGGGCCTGGGCACATCCAGCGGCGTCGACTTCGCCACCTCCATCCACGGCGGCGCGGCCACGCGCCTGGCGCTGCAGGCCAGCCAGCCGCTGTACAGCAAGGAACGCGGCGCGCAGCAGCAGCAACTGACGCTGCAGGCCGACCGCGCCGAGCTGCAATGGCAGGCGGCGCGGCAGGGCGCGATGCTGCGCACCGCCGAGCAATACCTCGGCCTGGCCCTGGCGCAGGAGCGCCTGCGCGTGCTCGCGGGCCAGATACGGGCAGTGGCGGACGCGGCCAGGGAAGCCCGGGACCGCTTCGATCTCGGCGCGGCGCCGGTCACCGCGGTGCACGAGGCGCAGGCCGAGCTCGCCAGGCTGAAGGCGCAGGAGTTCGGCGCCCAGGCTGACCTGCAGGTGCGCCAGCGCGCGCTGGAGGACGCCACGGGCCTGCCGGGGTCCGCGCTCGCCGTCGGGCTGCCTCGCGCCGCCACGGCGGAGCCGCGCGCGCTCGACGCATGGCAGCAGCTCGCGCAGGACGCCAGCACCGCCCTGCGCGAGCAGCGCTTGGCCTCGGACATCGCCCGCGCCGAACTGCGGAAGTACGCCGCCGGCAGCGGCGCCACGGTCGACCTGGTCGCCCAGGCCGCGCACGACCGGCTCGACGGCCATGGCGACTTCGGCTCGGCGCGCAACACCGGCGTCAACGCCATGGTCGGCGTGCAGCTCACCATCCCGCTCTCGACGGGCGGCATGCGCGGCGCCAGGGCGCAGGAGGCCGCCGCCCGCCTCACGGCGGCGCAGGCCCAGGAAGACGCCGCGCGCGAGCGGCTCGGGCGCGAGGTGCAGGCCGCATGGCTGGCGATGCACAGCGGCGCGCAGCAAGTCACCGCCCTGCAGGCCGCGCTGGCCGCCAGCGAGTCGCGCCTGGACGCCACGCAGACCGGCCACGAGGCCGGCGAGCGCACCTTGCTGGACGTGCTCGACGCACGCAACCATGCCGCCGCGACCCGACTCCAACTCGTGCAGGCGCGCGTGGACACACTGCTCGCCCGCCTGCAGCTGGCACGGCTGGCCAGCCAGCTCGACGAAGCGGCACTGAGCGAAGCCGGCCAGACGCTGGCCGAGACGCCGCCGCCCGACGCGCCCGGCCCCAGGCCCTGACCCGCAGGACGCCGGCGCATCCGTTTTTCATCACCCGCAACAGGAGAAGGACATGGCCCACATCGTGATTCTCGGCGCAGGCACCGGCGGCATGCCCGCCGCCTACGAAATGCGCGCCACGCTGGACAAGGCGCACCGCATCACCGTGGTCAACGCGGTCAACTACTTCCAGTTCGTGCCCTCCAACCCCTGGGTGGCGGTGGGCTGGCGCCAGCGCCAGGACACCACCCTGCCGATCGCGCCCAGCCTGCAGAAGAAGGGCATCGACTTCATCGCCCAGCGCGTGCAGAAGATCGACGCCGAGGGCAACGCGCTGGAGCTGGCCAACGGCGAGCGCCTGGCCTACGACTACCTCGTCATCACCACCGGCCCCAAGCTCTCGTTCGACGAAGTGCCGGGCAGCGGCCCCGACGGCCACACGCACTCCATCTGCACCGTGGACCACGCCGAGAACGCCTGGGCCGACTACCAGGCCTTCCTGCAGGACCCGGGCCCCGCCATCATCGGCGCCATGCCCGGCGCCTCGTGCTTCGGCCCGGCCTACGAGTTCGCCTTCATCTTCAACAAGGACCTGCAAAAGCGCAAGCTGCGCCACAAGGTGCCGCTGACCTTCGTCACCAGCGAACCCTACATCGGCCACATGGGCCTGGGCGGCGTGGGCGACTCCAAGACCCTGCTGGAGAGCGAGCTGCGCAGCTTCGACATCAAGTGGATCACCAACGCCAAGACCACGCGCGTGGAAGACGGCAAGATGTACGTCACCGAGGTGGACGAGGCCGGCCAGCCGAAGAAGGAGCACGAGCTGCCCTTCAAGTACAGCATGATGCTGCCCGCCTTCAAGGGCGTGGACGCGGTGGCCGCCGTGGAGGGCCTGTGCAACCCGCGCGGCTTCGTGCTGATCGACGAGTACCAGCGCAGCAAGAAGTACCGCAACATCTTCTCGGCCGGCGTGTGCGTGGCGATCCCGCCGGTGGAAGCGACCCCGGTGCCGACGGGCGCTCCCAAAACCGGCTACATGATCGAGACCATGGTCACCGCCATCGTGCACAACATCGCCGCCGAGCTCGCCGGCAAGCCCGAGGAGGCCACCGCCAAGGCCACCTGGAACGCCATCTGCCTGGCCGACATGGGCGACACCGGCGCCGCCTTCGTCGCGCTGCCGCAGATCCCGCCGCGCAACGTCAACTGGTTCAAGAAGGGCAAGTGGGTGCACCTGGCCAAGATCGCGTTCGAAAAGTATTTCATGTACAAGATGAAGAACGGCACGGCCGAGCCCATCTACGAAAAGCACGTGCTCAAGGCCCTGGGCATAGAGCGGCTCGAAAAATAGAAAGGGCGGACATGAACGGCACTGGCCGCATCACCATCCTGGGGGCGGGCTTCGGCGCCCTCTCCACCGTGCGGGAGCTGCGCAGCCGCGGGTGCACGGCCGAGATCACCCTGGTCTCGCCGCGCGCCGAGCTGCACTACCTGCCCGGCATCATCTGGATACCGAGCGGCCGGCGCACGCGCGAAGACCTCGTCGTCCCGCTGCAGCGCTTCTTCGAGCGCATGCGGGTGCGCCACGTCGCCGCCGAAGTCACCGGCCTGAAGGACGGCGGGCGCACCGTGCTGACCCACACCGGCGAAGAGCTGGCCAACGACGCGCTGGTGATCGCCACCGGCGGGCGCTTCATCAAGAAGCTGCCCGGCATCGAGCACGCGATCACGCCCTGCGAGGGCATCGCCGCCGCCGAGCAGATCCGCGACCGGCTGCGCGCACTCTCGGGCGGCGCCATCGCCGTCGGCTTCGCCGGCAACCCCCAGGAGCCTGCGGCGGTGCGCGGCGGGCCGATGTTCGAATTCCTCTTCGGCATCGACACCCAGCTGCGCCAGGAGGGGCGGCGCGGACAGTTCATCCTCACCTTCTTCAACCCCCAGCGTGAGCCCGGTAAGCGCCTGGGCGAGAAGGCGGTGCAGGGCATCCTCGCCGAGATGCAGCGCCGCGGCATCGCCACGCACCTGGGGCACAAGCCGGTGCGCTTCGAGGCCGGCAAGGTGGTGACCGAAGGCGGCGAAATCCCGGCCGACCTCATCCTCTTCATGCCCGGCATGACCGGCAACGCCTGGTTCGACGCGACCGAGCTGCCGCGCTCGCCCGGCGGCCTGATCGCGGCCGACGCGCAGTGCCGCGTGCAGGGCTGGCGGCACAGCTACGTGGTGGGCGACGCGGGGAGCTTCCCCGGCCCCGACTGGGCGCCCAAGCAGGCGCACATGGCCGACCTGCAGGCCGCCTGCGCCGCGCAAAACCTGATCGACGGCCTGGCCGGGCGGCCCGAGAGCGCCACCTTCAAGACCGAGCTGCTGTGCATCATCGACACGCTCACCGGCGGCAAGCTCGTCTGGCGCACGCCCGCGCGCACCGTCTCGCTGCCCTACCTGCGCCCCATGCACTGGGCCAAGGCGCATTTCGAGCGGCGCTACCTGAAGCAGTACCGCTGATGTCCCTTTCCCGTTTTCTTGTCGCTTGTTCAAAGGAGTAAAACCATGACCACCTGGAGAATCACCCGCTTCGTCGCCGGATTTTTCATCCTGCTCTCGCTCGCGCTGGGTATCGAGGGCAGCCCGATCTTCGTGAGCCCGTGGTGGCTCGCATTCACCGCCTTCGTCGGCCTGAACCTGCTGCAAAGTTCGCTCACGCAGTGGTGCCTGATGGCGAATCTGTTAAAAAAGCTTGGCGTTCAACCCGGCTGCTGAAAGGAGCCACATCATGCAAATCAATGTCGGAAGTTGGGACAGGGTCCTGCGCATCATCGTCGGCATCGTGCTGATCGCCCTGGCGGCCATGGGCACCGTGGGCTGGTGGGGCTATATCGGCATCGTGCCGCTACTCACGGGCGTGTTCCGCTTCTGCCCGGCATACTCGCTGCTGGGCATTCGCACCTGCCCGATGAAGAAGCCGGACTAGGAGCCTGGGCGGCAGAAGGCGTCGAAGCGAAACGTGCGAAAACGAGGACAGCGTGGTGATACCGACAAGCCCATAGCCGAGCTATGGGCGCCGTTGGAAGCACCGCGATGGACCGTTTTCTCGCGCGTTGCAGCCGGCGCAGCTTCTGCCGCCCAGGCTCCTAGGGCAATCTCTGCGGCGGTGCGCCGTGGGCCAGGCCGGGATGCAGAACGCAGACCGCCCGACCCATGGGCGCAGCGTGCGCGAGAGCCGGATGCCCACGGCCCCCACGCAAACCGGTGGCGGCGCTGAATGGCGTGGCCGTCGGGCATCCATACGGGTTTGCAATCAACAAGAGAACAAGGCGCGAAGCCGCAGGCAGTACACGTAGTACGGCAAGGCGAAGCAACGCAGTGATCTTTTTGATTGCGAAGCCGTATCAGTCCTGGTCTCGCTTTCTCGGCATGGGCGCCGGCGGCAATACCCGGATGCGCCCTCGCGCCATGGTGATCAGGCCGCGGTCGGCCAGCCGCTGCAGCTCCAGCCCGACACGGTAGCGCGATGCCCCCACGGCATCCGCAACCTCCTGCTGGGTGACCGCAATACCGCCATCCCGGGCGGTGCCGCAGCTGCTCGCCTGCTGGGCCATGCGGTTCAGCCGCAGCCAGACCCGTTCGACCAGGGGCTCGTTGGCGTGCGCGACATGGCTCTCCGCGACGAAGAGCAGGCGCTCGCTGAGTATCACGGCAACTGCCGTGGCCACCGCGGCGTCCCGGCGCAGAAGCTCCATGAAGCGCACCCGGTCGACATGCAGCACCTTGCATGGCCCGTCGGCAACGATGTCGAAATGAAACGGCCGGTCGGCAATGACGGGAGCCGTCGCGAGCAGCCCGCCCACGTCGAACCAGCTCAGTATCTGCTCGTTGCCCGCCGAATCGAACCGGCACATTCTCACGCGCCCGGCGCGCACGCAGAGCACCGCCCTGGGGTATTCGCCCGACCAGTGGAGAACCTGGTTGGCGCCCCAGCTGCGCGTCACCCCGATCGGGATGAGCGCCTGCAGCAGCGCATCCGATACCTGCGCGCTCCCTGCCAACCCCAGCCTGTACGAAGCGTCCTCAGCCCTTGCCAATTCACTCATGGATATCTCCCAATCGAACGGTCTTCGGTGCCATCTACTGTAATGCCACCTACGTGGCATTTTTATGGACAGAGGCAGACCACACTGCGGTTTCCTGCAGACGGACACAGATAGGAGACAACGCATGTGGTAGGCCGGCTTTCGATCAGCACCCCGAAAGGGCTTTGGGCGCGCAGCGCTGCGCCGCATTCTCGGGGGCCTGCTGGGCGGCCTGGCGCTGGCCACCGCCCCGATGTGCTGGGCCCAGCAGTGGCCGACAAAAGCCATACACATCGTCGTCAACGGACCGCCCGGCGGCTCCGTCGACGTGGTGACGCGACTGGTGGGGACGTATCTGTCGCAGCGCCTGGGCAGCCCTGTGGTGGTGGAAAACAAGTCCGGCGGCTCGGGGCTGATCGGCGTGCGGGAGGTGCTGCACGCTCCAGCCGATGGCGGTTCGTTCCTCGCCTCGCTGGACGGCGTGCTGACCCAAGTGCCGCACTCCGTGAAGGTCGACTTCGACCCGCTGAAAGACCTGACCCCGGTGGTTGACCTGTTCAGCAACGGCTGGATGCTGGTGTCCAACGACACGGTCCCCGCCAGGAACCTGGCCGATGCGGTGGCCTGGATCAAGTCCCAGCCGCAGGGCGTGAACTACGGCTCGTTCAGCGCCGGCACGATTTCGCACCTCCTGGGCGAACAGATGGCCAAGACCATGGGGCTGCGCATGAACCACGTGCCCTTTCGCGGCGGCGCCGATGCCATGCAGGCGGTGATCGGCGGCTATGTGAACCTGCTGTTCAGCGGTGTCTTCCAGGCGCTGCCGCACATCAAATCGGGCAAGATCACCGCGCTCGGCTTCACGGGACCCGAGCGCTCGCCATTCCTGCCGGACGTGCCGACTTTCAAGGAGCTGGGCCACCCCGACCTGACGGCCGTGTCCTGGATCGGCATCTGGGCGCGCAAGGATGTTCCTACGGCATTGCAGGAGCGGCTGCACAAGGAGGTGGCGCAGATCCTGACCCTGCCCGCGGTGCGCGAGAAGATCGAGGCCATCGGGACCAACCCCGCCCAGCCGCGCTCGTCGGCGGAGCTGGCCCGGCAAATGGCGGCCGACTACCAGCGCGCCGGCGCAATTCTTCGCGCAGCGGGCGTGCAACCGCCGCAGTAGGCGTCCATCTCGACACGCGTCTCCCGGCAGGGGCCGCATCGCAACCGTTCGAAACCATACAGAGGACGCGCCATGGACGCCCCACCAGCAACCGACTTCCTTGCCCTGGCCGAGGCCTTCTGGCGCGGCGAGGCAGACCTGATGGGCCGCGACCATCCGGTCACCGGCCAGTATCCTGGCGCGCAGGAGATCGCGCCCGGCCTGCTGTACTTCAAGGGCGTGGCCGCGATCTCGGTGATCGATACCGGCGCCGGCCTGGTCATGATGGACGCGAGCACCCGCAATGACATGGACCGGGTCTACCAGGCCGTGCGCGCCTGGCGCCCCGATGCACCCTTGGTGGCCGCCGTGTTCTCGCAGCACCACCTCGATCACATCTGGTCCACGCGGCGCTTCGAAAGCGAAGCGGCCGGGCGCGGCTGGGCAACCCCGGTCGTGTATGCCCACAGCCTGATGCCGCAGCACCTGGATCGGTACCGCCGCACCGCCGGCTGGATCGATTCGGTCAAGGCACGCCAGTTCTCGCGGGTGCTGGCGGCGGCCGAGAACCCCACCGACTACCGCTATCCCGACGTGACCTTCGACGACCGGCTGACGTTCAAGGTGGGCCGGTACACGTTCGAGCTGCACCATGCGCGCGGCGAGACGGACGACCACGTCTGGGGCTGGGTGCCCGAGCGCCGCTGGCTGTTCCCGGGCGACCTGTTCATATGGGCCGTGCCCAACGCCGGCAATCCCCAGAAGGTGCAGCGCTACTGCGAGGAATGGGCTGTCGCCTTGCGCAAGATGGCTGGCTGCGGCGCCGAGATGATGGTCTGCGGCCACGGCCTGCCGATCATCGGCACCGATCGCATCCAGCAGGCGCTGCTGGAGACCGCCGAATACCTGGAATCGCTGGAGCGCCAGACCCTCGCGCTGATGAACCGCGCGGCCTCGCTGGACGACATCCTGCAGCAGGTCAAGCCGCCGGCCCACCTGGCCCACCGGCCCTACCTGCAACCCATCTACGACGACCCTCAATTCCTCGTGCGCAACATCTGGCGCCGCTACGGCGGCTGGTGGGACGGCGAGGCGGACACGCTGCTGCCCGCGCCGCGCAGGCAGCAGGCGATCGAATGGGTCGCGCTGGCCGGCGGCGTGCAGCCGGTGCTGAAACGCGTGGAGCAGCTGGTGGCCGAAGGCCAGTTGCAGCTGGCCAGCCACCTGGTCGAAATGGCCGTGCTGGCCGAGCCCGGCTCCAGGGCCGGTCACGAAGCGCGGGCCAGGATCTATGCGGCACGGGCCGACGAGGAACCCTCCACCATGGCGCGCGGCATCTTCAACCACTTCGCCCGATCCAGCCGGACGCTGCAGCGCGACGTGCTGGCGCTCCAGGGCGTCGCGGGCGCTCTGGCCAAGGGAACGACGTGAAGCGGGAAAGCCTGGAGGAGCTGGTCTACGATGCCTTCGTGTTCGGGCTGCCGATCTACGAGCTGGCGCGCACCCGCCACAACGACCTGAACGGCGTGCTGGGAGCGCCGCCGCTGGCGCCCAACACCGCGCGGCATGGGCGCTCGCTGTCCGGCGCCGACGACCGCTGGATCACCACGCCCAACAACGACACGCTGTACTCCCGAGCCTGGCTGGACCTGTCCGGGGGACCGGTGACCGTGACGGTGGATGCCCAGCCCCGCGGACGGTACTGGTCGGTCGCCCTGATGGATGCGTCGACGCGCCACTTCGCGCTGCTGGGCCAGCGCCTGCACGGCGCAGGCCCGGCCCGGATCACCCTGGCCGGCCCGCGGGGCGATGCCTCCAATGCCAAAGGACCGGCGGTTCACGCCCCCAGCAACGACGTGTGGCTGCTGGCGCGCTGGATCGTCGACGGCGAGCAAGACCTGCCCGAGGCGCGGGCCATGCAGGACCGCATGTCGATCACCACCGCAGCAGGAACGACGCCCTGCAGGATCGCTCCCACCAGCGCCATGGACCCCGAGAATTTCCTGGCCGTCCTGGCGGAGCAGCTGGCGCGCAACCCGCCAACAGGACAGGACGCGGAACGGGCGAACCGCCTGGCGTCCGTGGGTGTCCAGCCCGGGGGCGGGCACCCCTGGGATCGGCTACCGGCCGAGGTACGCGATGCATGGACGGCCGGGGTCGAACCCGCCCATCGGCGCGTCCTTCAGACTTTCATCGAGCATCGGCGCCAGGTCGATGGCTGGTGGGTGCCCGAAAACCATCTGGAGGACGAGGCCGCGGCGTACGAATGGCGCGCCGGCGTCGCCCTGGCGGGCCTGGGTGCGCTGGAGCCGATCGAAGCGGTCTACGCCGTGCGAACGACCGACGACACGGGCAAGTCCCTGCACGGCCAGCACCGCTACCGTTTGACGGTCCCCCCGTCGGGTATTCCGGCGGAGTCGTTCTGGTCGATCTCGCTGTACGAGCTGATGCCGGACGGGCGCAGGTTTTTCGCCCGCAACCCCATCGGTCGCCACTCGATCGGCGACCGCACGCCCGGCCTGCGCCATGAACCCGACGGATCGCTCGTCGTCACATTGCAGCACCGGGCACCGGACGACGCCCGGGAGCGTGCCAACTGGTTGCCGCTGCCGGCTGCGGCGCCCTTCGCGCTGACCCTGCGGGCCTACCATCCGTCCGAGGCCCTGCGCCGGTGGGCGGTGCCGCTGCCGAAGATGGTGCGCGTGGACTGACGCCTTCCGCGAACGCGGGAGCAAGGCGCGCAGCTGCGGCGAGCCACCCGCATTGCTGCTTCCTGCCCCCAGGCGCTTCGCTGCGGCCGACGGATTGCGCACAATTAATCAGTATGCTTGTAATCAGTTTACTTTTTGATTATCATTTCCCGGTCGCGCAACCAAGGAAGCCGCCATGAACGCCCCACACACCGCACCGCTCGATTGGCAGGCCGTTGCCCACCAAAACCAGCCGGAGCCCTCCCCGGCGCTCGATGCGCTGTACCGTGGCTTCGAGGCGGAGCTGCTGGCGCCGCTGTGGACGCAGATCGGCGACCTCATGCCGGCCCATCCCCGCAGCAAGGCCAGCGCCCACCTGTGGCGCTGGAAGCGGCTGGTGGAGCTGGCCGAGCAATCCGGCCGCCTCGTGCCGGTGGGCCGCGGCGGCGAGCGCCGCGCCATCGCCCTGGTCAACCCGACGCTGGACGGACGCCCCTACGCCACGCCCACGCTGTGGGCGGCGATCCAGTACCTCATGCCGGGCGAGAACGCGCCGGAGCACCGCCACACGCAGCACGCCTTCCGTTTCGTCGTCGAGGGCGAAGGCGTCTGGACCGTGGTCAACGGCGACCCCGTCCGGATGTCGCGCGGCGACTTCCTGCCCCAGGGGGGCTGGAACTGGCACGCGCACCACAACGCCGCGACCCGGCCGATGGCCTGGATCGACGGGCTGGACATTCCGTTCGCCTACTACACCGAGTCGCAGTTCTTCGAGCTCGGGCGGGAAACGCTGTCCGCCACCGAGCTGGGAACGCCCGAGCGTTCGCGCTCCGAGCGCCTGTGGGCGCACCCGGGCCTGCGCCCCGTTTCGCAAACGCAGGACAGCGCCGCCTCGCCCCTCCTGGCCTACCGCTGGGTCGATACCGACCGGGCCCTGTCGGAGCAGCTGGCGCTGGAGGCCGAAGGCCACGCCGTCACGCTCAGCCCGGGCCACGCGGCCGTGCGCTACAGCAACCCGACCAACGGGCGCGACGTGATGCCCACGATCCGCTGCGAGATGCACCGCCTGCGCAGCGGCGCCGCCTCGCTGCCGCGCCGCGAGGTCGGTTCGTCCGTCTACCAGGTGTTCGACGGCCAGGGCAGCGTGCAGGTGGGCGAGCAG
Source organism: Pseudomonadota bacterium (assembly GCA_963205335.1). Lineage (GTDB taxonomy): Bacteria > Pseudomonadota > Gammaproteobacteria > Burkholderiales > Burkholderiaceae_C > Comamonas_C. The sequence continues at coordinate 25,556 of CAUJIM010000011.1, read as the reverse complement.
CGCTGGCAGGTGGAGCGCGGCGACATGTTCGTCGTTCCCTCCTGGCAGACCTTCACGGCGCAGTGCGGCGGCGACGCCCCGGCGCTCGACCTGTTCCGCTTCAGCGACAGCCCCATCTTCGAGGCGCTGCACGCCCACCGCGCGAGCCACCCCTGACCCACCGCCCTCTTCCGCAGGAACCACAGTGACACAAGCAGACTACCTCTGGGCGCCCGCCCCCGTCCCCAGCGTCGCGGTGCGCGCCAGCGCGCAGCGCCTGCCGGTGCAGCGGCTGTTCTTCGTCGGCCGCAACTACCACGCGCACGCGGCCGAGATGGGCAAGCCGGTGGACAAGAGCGTCGAGCGGCCGTTCTACTTCACCAAGTCGCCGCTGACGCTCACCCCCTCCGGCAGCACCACGCCCTATCCGAGCGAAACGAAAAACTACCATTTCGAGATGGAGCTCGTGGTGGCGATCGGCAGGGCCGGCTTTCGCATCCCCGCAGAGCGGGCGCACGAGCACATCTACGGCTACGCCTGCGGCCTGGACATGACCCGGCGCGACCTGCAGCTGCTGGCGCGCGAGAAGGGCCGGCCCTGGGACCTGGGCAAGGACGTGGAGCACTCGTCGGTGTGCGGCGAGATCGTCCCGATGCCGGGCAAGGTGCTCGACGCCGGCACCGTGGAGCTCAGCGTCAACGGCCAGGTCCGGCAGCATTCGGACATCGGCAAGCTGATCTGGAACATCCGCGAAATCATCGCCGACCTGTCGCTGTTCTACCGCCTGCAGCCCGGCGACCTGATCTATACCGGCACGCCCGAGGGCGTAGGCCCGGTGGTCACGGGCGACCGGCTCCACGGCCGCATCGAAGGCGTCGGCGAGATCGCGCTGACGGTGGGGCCGGCCGCGGACTGACGGCCCCACGCCCCTTTCTGTCTTCCCCCAAGGAAAACCACATGCCTTCCTCTCGCACCCCCACCCGCGCCACGGGCCTGAACCGCCGCGCCTTCACCACCACGATGGCCCTGGCCGGCACCGGCCTGGCGGGCCGGGCACTGGCACAGCCAGCCGCCTTTCCCACCAAGGCCGTGACCATCGTCACCGCCTTCCCGGTCGGCAGCGGCCCCGATGCGGTGCTGCGCATCGTCGGCGAGAAGCTGGCCGCGCGCTGGAAACAGAGCGTGGTGGTGGAAAACCGGCCCGGCGGCGGCGGCTTCGTCGCCATCGAGGCGGTGCGCCGCGCCAGGCCCGACGGCCATACCCTGCTGCAGCTCGACAGCGAACACGTCTCGGCCCTGCCCTACCTGTACAAGCAGCGCAGCTTCACCACGCTGCAGGCCTTCGACTTCGTCGCGCCGCTGTTCATCACGCCTTTCTTCGTCGCGGTGTCGGCCCAGTCGCCGTGGAAGAGCATGGCCGACCTGATCGCCGCCGCCCGGAGCGCGCCGGAGAAGATCAGCTACGGCTCCTGGGGCCCCGGCAGCCCCGGCCACCTGGGGGGCGAATGGCTGGGCTTCCTCACCGACGCGAAGATGGTGCACGTGCCGTACAAGGAGATGGGGCAGCTCTTCACCGCGGTGGCCAACGGCGATCCGCAATGGAGCTTCGCCAGCCTGCCGTCGAGCCAGGGCGTGTACAGGGCCGGCAAGATCCGCTACCTGGCGATCGCCGCCCCGGCGCGCATCCCCCAGATGCCGGATACGCCCACGATGGCGCAGGCCGGCGGGCCGGCCGAGCTGATCGTCAACTCCTTCGTTTCGCTGCTCGCGCCCAAGGGCATCGCCGCAGCGCTGCGCGACCAGATCCATGCCGACGTGCTCGCGGTGCTCCAGGACCCGCAGGTGGCCGAGAAATTCTCCACCTTCGCATTCCAGCCCCTGTCGTGGTCGATCGCCGAGATGCAGAAGAACACCCAGGCCAAGGCGGAGCAGTACCGGATGCTGATCGAGAAGGCGAACATCAGCCTCGATTGAACCCGCGGGCCGGGCCGCACGACCAAGCACAGACAGACAGGAGACACGGGGATGCTCAAGGGTTGCACGTTCTGGCCGGACGCACTGGCACGCCGCTACCGGGACGCCGGCGCGTGGGACGGAACCACGCTGTGGGGCATGGTGGCCGCCGCCGTCGACAGGCACGCGGACAAGACGGCGCTCGTCGCCGGCGACGTGCGCCTGAGCTACCGGGCGCTGGACGCGCACTCGGCGGTGCTCGCCGCCGCCCTGCTGGCGCGCGGCATCCGGCCGCTCGACCGCGTGGTGCTGCACCTTCCCAACACCGTCGAGTTCGTCACCTGCTACCTCGCGCTGGTGCGCATCGGCGCGATTCCGGTGATGGCGCTGCGCGCCCACCGCGAGACGGAAATCCGCCACTTCACGCGCGCCTCCCGGGCCGTGGCCTACATCGCGCCCGACGCGATCCGGGGCTTCGACTACCGCGCGCTGGGCCATGCGCTGCAGCAGGAGTTCGCGCACCTCAAGACCGTGGTCATCGTCGGCCAGGCGGGGGCCGGGCAGGTCAGCCACGCGCAGCTGGTCCGGGAGGGCGAGGCCATCGCCGACCGCACCGAGCGCCTGGGCGCGCTGCGCATCGACCCCGAGGATGCCGGCACCATCCTGCTCAGCGGCGGCACCACCTCCCTGCCCAAGCTGATCCCGCGCACGCACCAGGACTACGTGCTCAACGCGCGGCTGTGCGGCGCCGCTGCTGGCTTCGACGCCGGCACCGTGTTCATGCCCATCCTGCCGCTGGCGCACAACTACAACCTGTGCTCTCCCGGCATGCTGGCGACCTTCTGCTACGGCGGCACCGTGGTGCTGTGCCCGTCCACCGAGACCGCCGACATCTTCTCGCTGGTCGAAAAAGAGCGCGTGAGCGTGGTGGCCTCGGTGCGGCCGCTGGTGGCGCGCTGGCTCGACGACGCCAGCGTGCATCGCCACGACCTGTCCTCGCTCGCGGTAGTGCAGAACGGCGGCACGCGCATGCCGCCGGAATTCCGCCGGCGCATGATGCAGGAACTGGGCGTGATCCCGCAGGAGATCTACGGCACGGCCGAGGGCCTGATCAACATGACGCCGCTCGACGCCGGCGAAGACATCCTGCTGCACAGCTCGGGCCAGCCGGTCAGCGAGCTCGACGAAATCAAGGTACTCGACGAAAACGGCCGCGAAGTGCCCGACGGCACCCCCGGCGAGCTCGTCACGCGCGGCCCCTACACCATCTGCGGCTACTACGACGCCCCCGAGGTCAACGCCGGCTCCTTCACGCCCGATGGCTTCTACAAGATGGGCGACATCGTGCGCAAAATGGGCCGCACGCTCTACGTCGAAGGACGCAAGAAGGACATCATCAACCGCGGCGGCGAGAAGATCGACTGCGAAGACATCGAAAACATCCTGCTGCAGCACCCGGCGGTGCAGTCAGCCAGCCTCGTGGCCATGCCGGACAAGGAATTCGGCGAGAAGGCCTGCGCCTTCGTCGTGCTCAAAGCGGGCGAGCGGCTGGACTTCGACGAGATGGTGGCGCACATGAAGCGCGCCCGGGTGGCGTCGTTCAACATACCGGAGCGCCTGGAAGTGGTCGACGCGCTGCCCACCAGCCCGGTGGGCAAGGTCCTCAAGCGCGAGCTGCGCCAGACCATCACCGACAAGCTGGCGCGCGAAGCCGCCGGCCACTGAAAGGAACATCGCCAGATGAAGATCGACATCATCGGCGCCGGCCCGGCCGGCCTGCATTTCGCCTCGCTGATGAAGCGCCTGGACCCGCGCCACGAGATCACGATCCACGAGCGCGGCCCGCGCAGCGCCACCTGGGGCTTCGGCGTGGTGTTCTCCGACAGCGCGCTGGACTTCCTGCGGCTGGACGACGAGGAGCTCTACCGCTACCTGCGCCCGCACATGGAAAGCTGGACCGACCTGACGATCAACCACAACGGCACCAGCGTGGCGATCGCCGGCAACGGCTACGCCGCGATCGGGCGCCTGGAGATGCTCGCGCTGCTGTACCGGCACGTCGAAAGCCTCGGGGTCACGATCCGCTTCGGCAGCGAGATCACCGCGCTCGACCAGCTCCGGGGCGCCGACCTGATCCTGGCGGCCAACGGCGCCACGTCCTGGGTGCGCGAGGAACACCGCGACAGGTTCGGCACCACCACCGACATCCGGCCAAACAAGTTCATGTGGTGCGGCACCACCAAGGCCTTCGACACCCTGAGCCTGAGCTTTCACGAGACCGATGCCGGCGTCTTCTGCGCCCACCACTACCGCTACACGCCCGGGATGAGCACCTTCCTGATCGAGGTGACCGACCGGACCTGGAAGCAGGCCGGCTTCGACCGCATGAGCAACGAGGAAGCGATGCGCTGCTCGGAAAGGATCTTCGCGCGCGAGCTCGACGGCCACCCCATCCTGTCCAACAACTCCTACTGGCGCAATTTCCCGGTGATCTGGAACGAGCGCTGGCACTTCGACAACGTGGTGCTCATGGGCGACGCGCTGCGCCCGGCGCACTTCTCCATTGGCTCGGGCACGCGCATGGCCATGCTCGACGCGGTGGCGCTGTGCAATGCCTTCAAGGAGACCGGCGACGACGTGCCGGCGGCGCTCGAGCGCTTCCACGCGCTGCGCATGCCGACGATGAGAAAGATCTGGGACGCGGCCAACCGCAGCATGCGCTGGTACGAGGAAATGGACGAACTCGTGCCGGCCAACAACGCCATCGAGTTCGCCTACGACTACATGACGCGCACCGGGCGCATCAGCCATGCCAAGGTCAGGGAACTGGACCCCGGGCTGGCCTCGGCCTACGAGCAGCTGCACCCGGAGGTGCTGGGCGCACCCGCACCCTGAGAGCCTGCCTCAGCCCAGCGCCGCAATGACCTCGGGCGGCGCCTGCACCAGTTCCAGCAGCACGCCCTCGCCGCTGATCGGGAACTGCTCGTTGCCCTTGGGGTGCAGAAAGCACACGTCGTAGCCCGCCGCGCCCTTGCGGATGCCGCCGGGCGCGAAGCGCACGCCCTGCGCGGTGAGCCACTCGACGGCCCTGGGCAGGTCGTCGATCCACAGCCCGATGTGGTTGAGCGGCGGGATGTGCACCGCGGGCTTCTTGTCGATGTCGAGCGGCTGCATCAGGTCCACCTCGACCCTGGTCGCGCCGCTGCCCATGGCCAGGATGTCCTCGTCGACATTCTCCCGCTCGCTCTGGAAGCTGCCGGTCTGCACCAGGCCGAACATGTCCACCCACAGCCGCTTCATCCGGGCCTTGTCGGTGCCGCCGAGGGCGACCTGCTGGATGCCGAGGACTTTGAAAGGACGGGCCATGGTGCGACTCCAGAGGGTGCTGCGTGCGGTTTTCGATAGCTGCCGGCGCTTTGCCGGCAACGGTTCATGGCCGATTTGACCACAACACGCCACATGAAACAGGGCCTCGCCTGAAATGCCTCCGACAAAATACGTATGATATTTGTTGACACGTATGACGTTTTTCCGAAAAATGGCACCCGATTTGCCTGCCATCGCACCCATGGACGCCCCCACCCGAACCCAGCCCCGCGCCCGCGGCAGCAGCGATGTGGCGCGCAGCGTGCGCGCGGACATCCTCGCGGGCACCCGCAAGCCCGGCGAGCGCGTGCCGCTGGAGGCGCTGAAGGAGGCGCTCGGGGTGTCGCTCAGCCCGATCCGCGAGGGGCTCTCGCAGCTCGTGGCCGAAGGCCTGCTGGTGCCGGCGGGCCAGCGCGGCTACCGCGTGGCCCCGGTGAGCGTGGCCGAATACCGGGACATCATGGCGCGGCGCATCGAACTGGAGTGCATGGCGCTGGCGGCGTCGATCGCGCGCGGCGACGAAGACTGGGAGGTGGCGCTGATGGCCGCTTTCCAGCGGCTGAAGAACTTCGAATCCAAGCGCTGGCTGGCCGATGAGCTGGACGCCTGGGAAGAGCGCCACGCGGTGTTCCACCAGACCCTGATCGGCGCCTGCGGCTCGCCGATCCTGCTGGGCTTTTGCGCGCAGCTGCACGACATGGCCAACCGCTACCGGCGCGTCCTGATGGGCACGCACGAGCCCGACCGCGACGTGACCACCGAGCACGAGGCCATGTACCGGGCCGCGCTCGCGCGCGATGCGGCGCAGGCCTGCGCGGTGATGCGCGCGCACGTCGAGCGCACCGGCCGGACGGTGCTGCGCATGATGGGCGAGCCGGCCGCTTCCTGAACCCGCGCACCATGGAGACGACGATGATCCAGGCCCTGAGCTACGTGCTGGTTTCCACGCCCTCGATGGCGGCCTGGCTGGAGATGGCCACCACCCTGGCGGGGCTGCAGGCCGAGGTGCTCGAACCCGGGCACACCGCGCGCCTGCGCATCGACGCCAGGTGCCAGCGCTTCATCCTGCAGGCCAGCGGTACGCCCGCGCTGGGCATGGGCTACACCGTGCGCGGCGCCGACGAGATGCAGGCGCTGGCGCGGCGCCTGGCGGCCGCCGGCTTCGCCTGTACTCCGGGCACCGCGGACGAACTGGCCCTGCGCGGCGTGCAGGGCATGGTGCACTTCCGCGATCCGGACGGCTACCGCGTCGAGATCGCCCACGGCCTGCGCGACGGCGCCACGCCCTTCGCGCCGGGCCGGCCCATCGGGGGCTTTCGCACGCAGGCCGGCGGCATCGACCTCGGCATGGGCCACACCGCCCTGCTGGCGGGCGACTTCGCGGCCATGCGGCACCTCTACCACGAGGTGCTGGGCTTTCACCTGAGCGACCGCGCAAGCCAGCCCTTCAAGGTGGAGTTCTTCCACGTCAACCCGCGCCACCACACCCTCGGCATCGCCGACACCGGCGGCGGGCCCGGCGTGTACCACCTGATGCTCGAATACCGGTGCTGGGACGACGTGGGCCGCGCCTACGACATGGCGCTGGAGCGGCCCGAATCGATCGGCGTCTCGCTCGGGCGCCACGCCAACGACCACGTCACCTCGTTCTACCTGCGCACGCCCGACGGCTGGATGCTCGAGCTCGGCTGGGCCGGGCGCCTGATCGGCCCCGGCTGGCAGGTCGCCGAGCTGCCCGGACTGAGCCTCTGGGGCCACGACCGCAGCTGGCTGCCCCCCGAAAAACGCGCCCAGGCGCGCCAGATGCTGCGCGACATCGCCGCCACCGGGCTGCGTGCGCCCATCGCCCCCACCGAAAGCGAGAACCCATGACCAACGACACCAGCCCCGAGATCGCCCGCAGCCTCGCCCTGGGCGACTGCACCGTCAACACCCACGACGTGGGCCAGGGCGAGCCCATCCTGCTGATCCACGGCTCCGGCCCGGGCGTGACCGCCTGGGCCAACTGGCGCGGCGTGATCCCGGTGCTGGGCCGGCGCGCCCGGGTGATCGCGCCGGACATGCTCGGCTTCGGCTACACCAGCTGTCCGCCGGACAAGGTGCTCGACCAGGCCGCCTGGGTGCGGCAGCTGGTGGACCTGCTCGACGCGCTCGAACTGCCCGCGGTGCACGTGGTCGGCAACTCCTTCGGCGGCGCGATCGCGCTGGCGCTGGCGCACCGGCACCCCGGGCGCGTCAAGCGCCTGGTGCTGATGGGCGCGGTGGGCCTGTCGTTCCCGATCAGCGAGGGCCTGGACAAGGTCTGGGGCTACCAGCCCTCGCTCGGCGCCATGCGCGAGCTGATCGGCCTGTTCGCCTTCGACCAGGGCATCGTGACCGACGAGCTGGTGCGCATGCGCCACGTGGCGAGCACGCGCGCCGACGTGCAGGAGCGCTTCGCGCGCCTGTTCCCGCCGCCGCGCCAGCGCGGCGTGGACATGCTGGCGCTGCCCGAGGAGGTGCTCCGCTCCATCGGCCAGCGCACGCTGATCGTGCACGGGCGCGACGACCGGGTGATCCCGCTCGAGGTCTCCGAGCGCCTGCTGCGGCTGCTGCCGCACGCCGACCTGCACGTCTTCGGCGAGTGCGGGCACTGGGTGCAGATCGAGAAGCTGCCGGGCTTTCTGCGCCTGGTCGGCGACTTCCTGCTGGAGCCCGCGCCATGACCCGGGACGAGCTCCTCGGCCACTGGCTCATCGTCGACTGGCGCCAGGACTACGACGACGGCCGCGTCACCTACCCGCTGGGCCAGGGGCTGCACGGCTTCATCGAATACAGCGCGCACGGCATGTTCTGCGTCATCGAACGGCCCGGCCGGCCCGCGCTGGCCGCCAGCCAGTGGACCGCCAGCGACACCGACAAGGCCGCCGCCTACTCCAGCTATTTCAGCTACGCCGGCGGCTGGGAGATCGAGCGCGTCGAAGGCGAGCAGGCCATCGTCGCGCACCATGTGCGGCACAGCCTCTACCCCAACTGGGAAGGAGGCGTGCAGCGCCGCAGCGCGCGCCTGCAGGACGGGCAGCTCTACCTGAGCGCGCGCTTCGAGGAGGGCACGGACCAGGCGCGCAGCGCGCACCTCATCTGGCGCCGCGCCCCCGAGTGACCGAGCGAGCCACTCTTTTCACCACCACCACACGAAAGACGGAGACCCACCCATGAAAGCACCCGCCCTCCTGCTGGCCCTGCTGGCCAGCGTCGCCACCCTGGGCACGCAGGCCCTGGCCCAGACCTACCCGGCCAAGGCCGTCCGCATCGTCGTGCCCTACCCGGCCGGCGGCGGCTCCGACTTCATGGCGCGCACGCTGGGCGCGCAGATGGCCGCCGAGCTGGGCCAGAACATCGTCGTCGACAACAAGCCCGGCGGCAACGGCGCCATCGCCGCGCAGGACGTGATCCGCAGCGGCCCCGACGGCTACACGCTGATGAACTCGGACAACGGCCACATGGTGTTCAACCCGGCGCTGTACAAAAGCCTGACCTACAAGGTGGGCGACCTCACGCCGGTCACCACCGTGGGCACGGTGCCGATGATGCTCATCACCGGGCCGCACAGCGAGTTCAAGGACATGCGCGACTTCATCGCCAAGGCCAAGGCCAGCCCGGGCAAGTACAGCGTGGCGTCGGCCGGCCTGGGCAGCCCGCACCACATGGCGCTGGAGATGCTCAAGCACCAGGCCGGCCTGTTCCTGGTGCACATCCCCTACCGCGGCGCCGCGCCCTCGCTGGTGGACGTGGCCGGCGGCCAGGTGCCGCTGGCGATCAGCGACCTGGCGGCGGCGCGCAGCTTCGTCAAGGACGGCAAGGTCAAGGTGCTGGCGGTCGCCAGCAAGAAGCGCGTGCCGCAGATGCCCGACGTGCCCACGCTGGCCGAAATGGGCATCCCCGACGCCGAGGCCGCCGCCATCGTCGGCCTGGTGGCGCCGACCGGCACGCCGCCCGAGGCCATCGCCAGGCTGCAGCAGGCGGCCGCCAAGGCGTTCGCGCTGCCGGCGGTGCGCGACAAGTTCGTCAACTTCGGCATCGAGCCGGGCGGCATCCCCACCGCCGACTACGCCGCGCTGCTGCAGTCCGAGACCGCGCGCTGGCACAAGCTGATCCGCGACCTGAAGATCACGCTGGATTGAGCCCCGCCGCCGCACCGGGCGGCGGCGTTTTCACTACTCTTTAAATAGCTGCTTGCGCTTGTCCATCAAGCGCCAAGCGGCTTTTTCAATGCAAATTCCCGGAGTGCACCCGCCGCACCCCGGCCGCCGCCATGTCGGCCCAGGCCCTGGCCAGCGAACCGTCCAGGTCGATGGCGCGGCAGGCGTCCTCGATCACCGCCACCTCGAAGCCCGCGGCCCGCGCATCCAGCGCGCTCCAGGCCACGCAGTAGTCCGTCGCCAGGCCGCACAGCCACAGCCGCGTGATGCCGCGCGCCCCCAGCCATGCGGCCAGCCCGGTGGTGGTCCGGCGGTCGGCCTCGACGAAGGCGGAGTAGCTGTCCATCCCCTGCCGGAAGCCCTTGCGGACGATGAGCTGCGCGTGGTCCACCCGCAAACCCTCGTGCAGTGCCGCGTCGCGCGTGCCCTGCACGCAATGCACCGGCCACAGGACCTGTTCGCCGTACGGCAGCGCGATGGTCTCGAACGGCGCGCGCCCCGGATGGTTTGCGGCGAACGAGACGTGGTCCGCCGGGTGCCAGTCCTGCGTCAGCACCACGTTGGCGAAGCGCGGGGCGACGCGGTTGATGACGGGCACGATCGCGTCGCCCTCCGCCACCGGCAGCCCGCCGCCGGGCATGAAGCCATATTGCGCATCGACGACCAGCAGCGCGGAGGTGTCCTGTTCCATGCCGCGATTGTGCATCGAAAACGGCTCCAGCCCTTTCCTGACAAGCGCTGAAGGCTCCTCATTTGATAGAAACCCAGCCGCGCCAGGCGCTATGCAGCCACGCTGCCTAAACTCGGACGCATTCCCACCGGACTGTTGGCAAACCCCATGACCTCTTTCGACTTCGACCTCTTCGTCATCGGCGGCGGCTCGGGCGGCGTGCGCGCCGCGCGCTTCGCCGCCCAGCGCGGCGCCCGCGTGGCGCTGGCCGAGAACCAGCGCATGGGCGGCACCTGCGTCAACGTCGGCTGCATCCCCAAGAAGCTCTACAGCTACGGCGCGCACTACGCCGAGGCCTTTGCCGAAAGCGCCGGCTTCGGCTGGCGCCTGCCCGGCACGCCCACGCTGGACTGGGAGTTGCTGAAGGCCAACCGCGCCAAGGAAATCACGCGCCTGAACGGCATCTACGAAGGCCTGATGACCGGCGCGAAGGTGCTGCGCCTGCAAGGCCACGCGCGGCTGCTGGATGCCCACACGGTCGAGGTCGCGCTGGAGGGCGGCGCCGCCGTGCGCCACCACGCGCGCCACATCCTGATCGCCACCGGGGGCACGCCCTTCGTGCCCGACGTGCCGGGACGCGAGCTGGCCGTCACCTCGGACGACATGTTCGACCTGCCCGTGTTTCCCCAGCGCCTGGCGGTGGTCGGCGGCGGCTACATCGCCTGCGAGATGGCCAGCATCTTCCACGGCCTGGGTGCGCAGGTCACGCTGCTGTACCGGGGCGAGCAGATCCTGCGCGGCTTCGACGACGAGGTGCGCGACTTCACCGCCGGCGAGATGCGCAAGCATGGCGTCGACCTGCGCACCCACGCCGACGTGGCGCGCATCGAGGCGGCGGGCGCCGCGCGGCGCGTGCACCTGAAGGACGGCAGCGCCATCGAGGCCGACGTGGTGCTGTACGCCACCGGCCGCCGCGCCAACACGGCGGGCCTGGGGCTGGACGCGCTGGGCGTGCGGCGGTCCCCCAGCGGCGCGATCGAGGTGGACGAGCACTTCGCCACCAGCGTGCCCGGCGTGTACGCCATCGGCGACGTGGTGGGCCGGCTGGAACTGACCCCCGTCGCCCTGGCCGAGGGCATGGCGCTGGCCGACCGGCTGTTCGGCCCAGCGCCCGGCCAGGCCGCGCGCACCATGGACTACGGCAACATCCCCACGGCCGTCTTCACCCATCCGCCCATCGGCACCGTGGGCCTGAGCGAGCAGCAGGCGCGCGAGCGGCACGGCGCCATCCGGGTGTTCCGCAGCGACTTCAAGCCGCTCAGGCACACGCTGAGCGGAGGCACCGAGCGCACCCTGGTCAAGCTGGTCGTCGATGCAAAAACCGACCGCGTGCTGGGCCTGCACATGGTCGGCGCCGACGCCGGCGAGATCGTGCAGGGCTTTGCCGTGGCGCTGAAGTGCGGCGCCACCAAGGCGCAGTTCGACGCCACCCTGGGCATCCACCCCACCAGCGCGGAGGAGTTCGTGACGCTGCGGGAGGTCTCTCGCACGTGAGCCGCGGGGTATCGGACGGCGTGGTGCGGCAGGCCCTTGGTTGAATCTCAAATGAGATACAAAATACAAGGCAAGGAAACCAAGCCATGACCCACTCCAGCATGCTGCACGTCCGCGTGGACGACGACATCAAGACCCAAGCCGCCGAGGCGCTGGCGGCCATGGGGCTGACGGTATCCGACGCCGTGCGCATCCTGCTCCAGCGCGTGGTCAGCGACCAAGCCTTTCCGCTGGAGCTGAAGGTGCCCAACGCGCAAACCCGCGCGGCCATGCTCGAGGCCCGCGCGCTGATGCAGGCCCGCGCCGCCCGCTTCGACTCCGCCACGGCCCTGGTCGATGCACTCGAAAAAACCCGCCCGCAGTAAGCGGGCCGATCCCCCCAGGGCCTGTGACTACACCCGGGGGTTTTCCAAGGACTGGGAGCGCCTGCCCCGCTCGGGCCGCCACGACCTGGGGCGCCTGAAAGAGGCCATGCTCCCACTCATCGCCGCCGACGCGCCCCTCGGCCCCGAGTGGCTCGACCACCCGCTCAAGGGCGATTGGGCAGACCACCGCGAATGCCACATCGGCGGCGACTTCCTGCTGATCTACCGGCTGGAAGGCGACGCCATCGTCTTCGTCCGCGCCGGCACGCATGCCGACTTGTTCGAGGAATAGCCCTCCGTATCGACGCCCCCTTGCCGCCATCGTGCCGGCGGCCCCGCGCAGCGCTACCGCGTCGCCAGCACGCGCCGCGCGCGCAGCGACGACGCGGAACGGTGGAATTCGAGCCCGTCGCCGATGTCCACCGCCGCTGCGCCCGCGGGCGCCTGCGTGGCGCCGATGATGCGGCCGAAGGTGGCGGCGACGGTCTGCGCGTCGTCGTCGAAGTCGCCGTGGTGCGTGGCGCGCGAGGCCGAGGGCGAGCCGTCGGGAAAGGTGTTGGGCGCGGCGACCAGCTCGCCGCGATGGCGCGCGATCTCGCCGCGCAGGCCGGCGTCCAGCCAGCGCTCCATGCCCAGGAGCGGCTCGCCGTCGCGCCACAGCGGGATGCGCAGCTCGGCCTCGAAGGCGTCGGAGACCATGTACAGCAGCGACTTGTTGTAGATCTGCGCGCAGTTGTCGTCCTGCTCGGCCTTGTCCGACAGGTGGAACAGCGTGAAGGCGCCGATCTTCCCGCTCTGCATCGCCGGCAGGTAGTGCTGGCGGAACAGCGCCACGGTGCAGGCGGGCGCCCACAGGGTGCAGCTGGTGACGGCGAGGCCGCGCGCGGCGAGCAGGCCGATCAGCGGCGCGAGCAGGATGGAGCCCGCGCTGTGCGCCACCAGGTGCACCTGCAGCCCCGGCATGCGCGCGGCCAGCGCCTGCAGGCGGTCGGCCACGTGCACCGCGGCGCCCCTGGCGGCGCTGGCGGCCAGGGCGTTCTGCTTCATCTGGTCCCACATCAGCTTGCCGCCCAGCGCACGCGCCAGGGGCTCGAGCGCATCGTCCAGGCGGTCGAGCATGAAGTCCTTGGCGGCATCGAGCACGCCCTCGGGCTTGCGCCGGCTGGCGGCGTCCTCGAGGATGTTGCTGACGGTGCTCCAGAAGTCGGTGCGCCAGATGAAGGCCAGCGGGTAGACCTGCCCGCCGAGCAGCGCGGGCCGGTAGTCCGCCAGGCGCTGCACGGCGCTGCGCTCGTCCACCAGGCCGCCGTGCGCGTACAGGAGCACGCGCGGGGTGGCCCAGCCGGCCATGGTCCGGGGCATGTCGCCGGTGAAGATGGTGTCCAGGTCCTGCGGCGTGGTGCCGTAGTCGCCGCCGGCCTTGAGCAGCCCGTCGTTGCCCACGCTGACGATGTGCGGGCGCAGATCGGCATAGGCGTAGCCGTTGGACTGCGCCGCGGCGCTGGAATGCGCGGTGGCGGCCGATTCGAGGCGGTGCAGGCTCACCGGCACCCCCAGGCGCGCCACCCATACGTCGGTGCCGTTGACCAGCCAGTCGTCGTAGCTGATGCGCGCGAAGCCGCCGCGGCCCCAGTGCGGGCCCCAGGAGTTCTGCAGCCAGAAGCCCTGGTCGTCGTAGGCCACGAGGGCGAAGGCGTGCCCGCCCAGCAGCCGGGGCGAGAGTTCGATGACGCCGTCGCGCCCGACCTGCGACCAGCCCTCGTGCACCCGCGCGGTGGCGTAGAGGATGCCGACCTCGGCCAGCGCCGCATGCATCGCCACCAGGTCCTTGTGGTTCACGCGGAAGTACGAGCCCAGCGGGCGCTTGAGCGCGTCGGCGGTGCGCGCGTCGGTCAGGCCGCTCCTGGCGTTCCTGCCCTGCGGGTACAGCGCCTGCGCGCACACGCCGTGCTTGTACCAGCCCTTCATCGCGCCGCGCGCGCTGGAGCCGCTGTAGTCCTCGCCCGGCCATTCGTCGTAGCGGCGCGCCATGTCGTAGAGCATGCGCGGGCTCACCGGCGCCGGGTCGGGCACGACGTGGCGGCGGCGCAGCAGGTAGTGCGCCACCGTGGCCAGGCCGAAGCCGGTGCAGGCGCCCTCGCTGCCCTGGTCGAGCAGCGGCACGTCCAGCGCCAGGTATTCGCCCAGCGGCACGTGCATCGGCACCTCGACCAGCGTGGCCTCGTACATGCGGTCGCGGAAGTCCAGCGTGTCCGGGCGCACGTCGAAGGTGCGCCCGGGCGGCGGCGCAGCGGGCCTGGCGCGGCGCCCGCGCGCGGTGCCCCTGGCCTCAGCGGAGGCGGCCGCGGCCGGCGCGGCGCGGATGGCCTCGTCGCCGCGCAGGTAGCGGCGCGCGGTGCGCGTGCGCGCCGCCGCCACGGCCGCTGCCGGTTCGGCCGGCGCCTGGGCCGGCCACTCGCCGGCCAGCACCTGCAGCGCGCGCTCGTGCAGGCGCCGCCGCTCGGGCGCGCCGTTCATGCCGCCGTTGATGCGCCGGGTGATGGCGTCGAAGTCGCCTGCGTCGGCCAGCGCGTTCAGGCCGTTGCGCGTCCAGTACTCCCCCGCGACGAGGAAGCCCACCTCCGGGTCGGCCGCCTGCTCCGGGCCGGCCTCCAGGTCCAGCCCCAGCAGCTTGCCGTAGCGCCGGTAGTTGTCGCGCCCGGTGATCTGGATCGGTCCGCGCCCGCGGTAGCGCCGCCCGTCGCCGGGCTGCGTGTTGCCCAGGCGGCGCGCCAAGTCGCCCGGCGGTTCGTAGCGCTTTTGCGCCGGGGTCGGGCCCCACAGCTCCTGCATGAACTGCAGCTCGCCCGATTCGTGCGCGACCTGCGCCAGAAACGCGGCGGCACGCGCCAGCGTGCGCATGCCGTAGCGCTGCAGCGCGGTGTTGATCGGGGCGAGGCAGGCGGCGCGGCGCGCCCCGGAAGCGTTGGGCATGATGCGCGCCAGCGCGGTATCGCTCAGCAGTGCCATGGCAGACCTCCTCGGATGGACCGGCCTCGTCGGACACCCGCTGCGCAGCTGCAGGACGAAGTGCGCGCGCCGCACGCCAGGCGCGCCGGTCAAGGCCCGTGCGGCCAGTCTAAAAGAGGCTCCAGCGACAGGCCAGCGCGCGCTCGCTTCAAGTTGTTTCAGCCGCTTGGCCGCCGCCCCCGGGCGCGGTGCCCATCCAGCGCGCCAGCAGGGCCTGCGCCGCCGCCAGGGCCTGCGCGGACTCGAAATGCAGCGCCAGCAGCTTGTGGCGGCCGCCCGCGCCGTGCAGCAGCTCGACCCGCGCCGCGGGCAGGCCGAACGCCCGCGCGGCCCAGCCGATGAGCGCGGCGTTGGCCTTGCCGTCCACGGGCGGCGCGGCCAGGCGCACGCGCAGCGCCTCGCCATGGGCCCCGGCGGCCTCGGTGCGCCGGGCGCCGGGCGTGGCATGGATGGCGAGCTTGAGCGTGCATGGCATCGCGGCATTGTCCACCGCCGGGGCCGCGCCGGACGCCGGAGCGGGCCTTCCAGTAAAGTCCCGCATCGGCCCTGGACCAGACGGTCCAGCCCGACGGCCACGCCATGCACACCGACCCCCGCGCCGCCGCGCCCGCCCCGGCCGCACCCCACCCGCCCGACGAGCTGTTCGGCGCCACCGACCTGGCATGCACGGTGGCCGGCCGCCCGCTGTGGCACGGCCTCGGCTTCTCGCTGCGCGCCGGAGAGAGCCTGGGGATCGCCGGCGCCTCGGGCACGGGCAAGACGCTGCTGCTGCGCACCCTGGCCGGGCTGCGGCCGGCGGAGCACGGCCAGATCCGCCTCGCCGGCAAGCGCATGCAGGAGTACGCCATGCCCGCCTACCGGGCGCGGGTGGTCTACCTGGCGCAGCGCCCGGCGCTGCCCGAAGGCCGCGTGCGCGACGCCCTGGCCGCGCCGTTCGCGCTGCGCGTGCACCGCGGGCAGCGCTTCGAGATCGAACGGGCCCGGGGCATGCTGCGCGAGCTGGGGGTCGAGGCCGCATTCCTCGAACAATCGACCGCCGAACTCTCCGGCGGGCAGGCGCAGATCGCCGCGCTCGTGCGCGCGCTGCTGATCGACCCGGCGGTGCTCCTGCTCGACGAGCCCACCGCGTCGCTGGACGCTGACCGCAGCGCGCGCGTCGAGGCGCTGCTGCAGGCCTGGCGCACGCACGAGCATCCGCATGACGGCCCGCGCGGCTGCTTGTGGGTGAGCCACGACCAGGCGCAACTGGCGCGCACCTGCACCCGGGTGCTGCGCCTGGAGGATGCGCCATGAACCAGGGTGTGCTCGACATCGGCGCGTGGCAGCTCGTGCTGGCCGGCCTGCTGATCGCGGTCAACCTGGCGCTGTCGGCCTGGCTGCGCCTGGGGCTGGCCCGGGGCCTGCTGATCGCCAGCGTGCGCATGACGGTGCAGCTGCTGCTGGTCGGCCTGGTCCTGGGCTACGTCTTCGCGCTCAGCCGGCCGCTGCCCATCGTCGCCATCGGGCTGGTCATGACCAGCCTGGCGGGGCTGGCCTCGGTCAACCGCACCAGGCGGCGCTTTCCCGGGATCTACCTCGACAGCGTGCTTTCGGTGTTCGCCGCGTCCTTCCTCGTCACGGGCATCGCGCTCACGGGGATCATCAACGTCCGGCCGTGGTACCAGGCGCAGTACGCCATCCCGCTGCTGGGCATGGTGCTGGGCAACATCCTCAACGGCACTTCGCTGGCGCTCGACCGGTTCATGGAGGGCGCGGTGCGCGAACGCGAGCTGATCGAGGCCCGGCTGGCGCTGGGCGCGACCCGGTGGGAGGCGGCGCACGCGCTGCTGACCGAGAGCCTGCGCGTCGGCATGATCCCGACCATCAACTCGATGATGGTCATGGGCATCGTCAGCCTGCCGGGCATGATGACCGGGCAGCTGCTGGCCGGCGCGGCACCGGGCACGGCGGTGCGCTACCAGATCGTCGTCATGTTCATGATCGCCGCGGCCACCGCGCTTGGCGCGCTCGGCGTCGTCCTGCTGGCCTTCCGGGTGGTCTTCAGCCGGGAGCACCAGCTGCGCACCGACCGCCTGCGCGCCGCGGGCAAGGGCGCGTGGTGATCCGCGCCCGCGGCCACGCCGGTCAGCGCGGCTGCAGGTGCTGGCGCAGCCAGGCGGCGAAGGCGGCTTCGTCGAGGTCGCCCGCGGCGAGGGCGAGGGTATTGAGCACGCAATCCACGTGCGGAGCCTGGATGCGGTACCTGTTCAGGCGCAGGAAAAGCTGGGCGGCGACGAACGCGGTGCGCTTATTGCCGTCGATGAACGGATGGTTGCCCACCAACCCACAGGCGTAGGCGGCGGCCAGGTCGACCACGTCCGGCTCGCCGTACAGGGCGAGATTCTTCGCACGCGCGAGAGCGGAATCGAAAAGGCCCGGGTCGCGCAGACCGGCGGCGCCCCCGTGCTCGGCCAGTTGCTCCTCGTGCACCGCGATCAACACCTCGCGCGGCAGCCAGCGCCACGCTTCGTTGGCCGCCGTCATTTGGCGAGCTCGTGCAGCACGTCGCGGTATTCCTTCATGATCTCGCGAGCGACGGCCATCTGCTCGGCAAACTCGTCGTCGTACGGGCGCAGCGCCACGCCGTCGGGCAGATCGGTGAGAAACAGCGAGTCGCCCTTGCCCACCTTCAGGCGCGCCAGCACCTCCCTGGGCAGGATGACGCCCACGGAGTTGCCGATCTGGGTGACTTTCAGGACGGTGGCGGTGGACATGGCGTACCTCGCGGCGAAGTTATAACAATTGTTATATTTTACGCCGGCGCCATGCCGTCCGCCCGGTCCTCTTCCATTTCCAGATCGATCGAGCACGCGAAGGCGAAGCGCAGACAGTGCTGTAGCACGGCAAGCGAAGCCGACAAAGTGGTCGGTTGATCTGGAATTGGAATTATTCGAATTCGACGATGGGCTGGTCAACCGCCAGGCTCTCGCCCTGCGCCGCCTTGAGCTCCTTGACCACACCGTCGGCGCTGGCAAACAGCACGTTCTCCATCTTCATCGCCTCGATCACCGCGACGCGCTCGCCCGCCTGCACCTTCTGCCCGGGCTTGACGGCCACCTGCACCAGCAGGCCCGGCATGGGCGAGAGCACGAACTTGCTCATGTCCGGCGGCGCCTTGTAGGGCATGAGGGCGAACAGCTCGGCCCGCGCCGGCGTGAGGACCAGCGCGTCGATCTGCGTGCCGTCGTGGCTGATGCGCAGCGCCAGCGGGTTCCTGGCGGTGCCGCGCTCGATCTGCGCGGTGAAGCCCTTGCCGTTGCACGCCCCCTGCACGCGGATGCTGCCCAGGTGCGCATTGCTACTGATGCGATAGCTCTTGCCGCCCATCAGCACTGCGCTGGAGCCCGATTGGTCCATGTAGTCGGTGACGTCGACCGGGCGCTGCACGTGCTGCCCGTCCGCCCCCAGTACGACGACGACGAACTGCTCGCCCACCGTGACCTCGTGGCCCACCATCTGCCCGCTGATGCCGCATGCGCGCGCGCGGTAGCGCCGGTGCATGTAGGCCGCCAGGGCGACGAGGAAGTCGGGGTCTGCGTGCGGCACGTCCTCGGCGTGGAAGCCGTGCGGGTAGTGCTCGGCGATGAAGCCAGTGTTGAAGTTGCCGCTGGCCACGTCGGGGTGGCCGAGCAGCGCCGCCTGGAACGGGATGTTGCTTTCGACGCCGCGAATGACGAAGGCGTTGAGCGCGGCGCGCATCTTGGCGATGGCGTCGCTGCGGTCCTGCCCGTGCACGATGAGCTTGGCGATCATCGAGTCGTAGTACATCGGGATCTCGCCGCCCTCGTACACGCCGGTGTCCACGCGCACGCCGAAGCGGCGGCTGGTGTCGGCCTGGAACATGGTCTGTTCCGGCGGCTCGAAGCGCACCAGGCGGCCGGTGGAGGGCAGGAAGTTGCGGAACGGGTCTTCGGCGTTGATGCGGCACTCGATGGCCCAGCCCTCGCGCTTGACCTCGGCCTGCGTGAGCGGCAGCTTCTCGCCCGCGGCCACGCGGATCATCAGCTCCACCAGGTCCAGCCCGGTGATGCTTTCCGTCACCGGGTGCTCGACCTGCAGGCGGGTGTTCATCTCCAGGAAATAGAAATCCTGGTCCTTGCCGACGACGAACTCCACCGTGCCCGCGCTCTGGTACTTCACCGCCTTGGCCAGCTGCACCGCCTGCTCGCCCATGGCGCGGCGCGTGGCGTCGGAGATGAAGGGCGACGGCGCTTCCTCCAGCACCTTCTGGTGGCGCCGCTGGATCGAGCATTCGCGCTCGTTCAGGTAGACCACGTTGCCGTGCGCGTCGCCGACGATCTGGATCTCGATGTGGCGCGGCTGCTCGACGAACTTCTCGATGAACACCCGGTCGTCGCCGAAGGCCGAGAGCGCCTCGTGCTTGCACGAGGCAAAGCCCTCGAAGGCCTCCTTGTCGTTGAAGGCCACGCGCAGGCCCTTGCCGCCGCCGCCGGCGCTGGCCTTGATCATCACGGGGTAGCCCACGTTGCGGGCGATCTCCACCGCGTGCTCGGGCGAGTCGATGGCTTCGTTCCAGCCGGGGATGCAGTTCACGCCCGCTTCCCTGGCGAGCTTCTTGGACGCGATCTTGTCGCCCATGGCCGCGATCGCGTGGTGCTTGGGGCCGATGAAGACCAGGCCCTGCTCCTCCACCCGGCGCGCGAAGCCTTCGTTCTCGGAAAGGAAGCCGTAGCCGGGGTGGATGGCCTGCGCGCCGGTCTGCCGGGCGGCGGCGATGATGCGGTCGGCCTGCAGGTAGGACTCGCGGCTGGGCGCGGCGCCGATGTGCACCGCCTCGTCGGCCAGCTTGACGTGGCGCGCGTTGGCGTCGGCGTCGGAGTACACCGCCACCGTGGCGATGCCCATTTTCTTCGCCGTCGCGATGACACGGCAGGCGATTTCGCCGCGGTTGGCAATCAGGATTTTTTTGAACATGGTTGAACTCGAAAAATGAAATGAGCCATGGGCCATCGCACGCGGACTATTCGTCGCGCAGCAATCGACCGAGGCGCCGGCCGAGGTACAGGCCGACGGGGATCACGGCAATCGCAAAACTCCAGCCGAATGGCAGATCGAACCCGAAAAGAAGGACGAAAAACAGGGCAGCGCCCGCCAGGCCCCAGACCGTGGTGGTCACGACGTCGAACCAAGCCCCCTCGGCGATGTCTTTCTGCAGCGGCTGCTGCGGGTGCCCTTCGCGCTCGCGCCGCTCGCGCCGCACCCACGTGAAGAACAGCGCGTCGGTCACCGTCTCCAACAGGGAAAGCAGGAAATTCATGGCCGAGTCACCCCATCACAGAGGAATGTTGCCGTGCTTGCGCCACGGGTTTTCCAGCTGCTTGTTCTGCAGCATCGCCAGGCTGCGGCAGATGCGCTTGCGCGTCTCGTGCGGCTGGATCACGTCGTCGATGAAGCCCCGGCTGCCCGCGACGAAGGGGTTGGCGAAGCGGGTCTTGTACTCGGCCTCGCGCGCGGCGAGCTTTTCCGGGTCGTTCTTGTCCTGGCGGAAGATGATCTCCACCGCGCCCTTGGCGCCCATCACCGCGATCTCGGCGTTGGGCCAGGCCAGGTTCACGTCGCCGCGCAGGTGCTTGGAGCTCATCACGTCGTAGGCGCCGCCGTAGGCCTTGCGCGTGATCACCGTCACCTTGGGCACGGTGCACTCGGCGTAGGCGAACAGCAGCTTGGCGCCGTGCTTGATGATGCCGCCGTACTCCTGCGCGGTGCCGGGCATGAAGCCGGGCACGTCCACGAAGGTCAGGATGGGGATGTTGAAGGCGTCGCAGAAGCGCACGAAGCGCGCGGCCTTGATGCTGCTCTTGATGTCCAGGCACCCGGCGAGCACCAGCGGCTGGTTGGCCACGATGCCCACGGGCTGGCCGTCCATGCGGCCGAAGCCGATGACGATGTTCTTGGCGTACTCGGGCTGCAGCTCGAAGAAGTCGCCGTCGTCCACGGTCTTGAGGATCAGCTCCTTCATGTCGTAGGGCTGGTTCGGGTTGGCCGGCACCAGGGTGTCGAGGCTCAGGTCGGCGCGCTCGCTCGGGTCCCTGCTCGGGCGCACGGGCGGCTTCTCGCGGCTGTTGAGCGGCAGGTAGTTGTAGAGCCGGCGCAGCATCAGCAGCGCCTCCACGTCGTTCTCGAACGCCAGGTCGGCCACGCCGCTGCGGGTCGAGTGCGTGAGCGCGCCGCCGAGCTCCTCGGAGGTGACTTCCTCGTGCGTCACGGTCTTGACCACCTCGGGGCCGGTGACGAACATGTAGCTGCTGTCCTTGACCATGAAGATGAAGTCGGTCATGGCGGGCGAGTACACCGCGCCGCCGGCGCACGGGCCCATGATCATGCTGATCTGCGGCACCACGCCGCTGGCGAGCACGTTGCGCTGGAACACCTCGGCGTAGCCGCCGAGCGAGGCCACGCCCTCCTGGATGCGCGCGCCGCCCGAGTCGTTGAGGCCGATCACCGGCGCGCCGACCTTGATCGCCTGGTCCATCACCTTGCAGATCTTCTCGGCATGCGCCTCGGACAGCGCGCCGCCGAAGACGGTGAAGTCCTGGCTGAAGACGAAGACCAGGCGCCCGTTGATCATGCCGTAGCCGGTGACCACGCCGTCGCCGGGGATCTTCTGCTCCTGCATGCCGAAGTCGGCGCAGCGGTGCTCGACGAACATGTCCCACTCTTCGAACGTGCCCTCGTCCAGCAGCAGTTCGATGCGCTCGCGCGCGGTGAGCTTGCCCTTGGCGTGCTGCGCGTCGATGCGCTTTTGCCCGCCGCCCAGGCGCGCGGCGGCGCGCTTGTTGTCCAGTTGTTCAAGGATGGATGTCATCTTGGGTCTTGGTTCGTGGTGGATGAAAAGGGGATCTGCGCCGGCTCGTGCGGATGGCGCCGGCGCCAGCGGTGCGCGGCGGCGGCAACGGCCTGCACCGCGATGGTGTCGCGGCCATATTTGCGCCGGGCGGGCAGGCAGCGCAGCCAGCCCAGGCGCCGGCAGGCACCGGCGAACAGGGCGCGCACGTCGGCGCGCTCGGCGGCGATCAGCGCGTCCAGCGCCGCATCGAGCTGCGGCCGCGGCACGTGCAGGTCCCAGAGGGTGCTCTGCAGGTAGCTCAGCCAATCGCGCACCTGCGCCTCGGCGAGGCCCATGGCTTCGAGCGGATCGTCCTCGAAATCGATCATGCCGACAAGGCGCGGCTGCCCGCCGCCGTCGTCGACGATCATGTTGCGGCCGAAGCACTGGCTCAGGTACTGCCCGGCGGCATGCACCTGCAGCAGGGCGCGCGCGCCCTGCTGCCACAGCTCGAACGCGGCCGGGTGGCGCTGGTGCAGCATCAGCGCGAGGTGGCTTGCGCCCAGCCACCGCATGACGAAGAAATCCTGCGCCACGTGCAGCACTTCGGGGACCGGCACCCCCGCAGCGGCCAGCGCCTGGAGGCGGCGGATCTCGACCGCTTGCGCCGCGGCGCCCCCGTACGCCGGCACGGCGCGCAGGAACGGCACGCCCAGGAGCCGCGCCAGCGCGTCGAGCACGCGGTAGCGTGCGGGCGAGCGCGGTGGCCGCTGCCCCTTGGCAATCACGCGGCCCACGCTGGTGTCGAACACCTCCACGCGCCGCTCGCGCCACCCCGGAGAGGCCGCGATGCGCTCTATTTCCGATAGCTGCAGGCGCCCGTCCGTCATGCGACAAGGCCCGATTTCTCTGATGCCGCGGCACACGCGGGCGGCGCATCGTCCCAGGCAAAGCCGGCCGCTCGCAGCAACTGGCGCGCCGCCGTCGAAGGCGCCAGCACGCCCCGCTCCACCTGGTCCGTGGCGCACACGAGCGCACCGCGCACCGCCGGATGCTGGCGGAACGCCTGGCGCAGGCCGGCGTCGATGCGCTCCCACATCCAGGCCAGCGCCTGCTGCCGGCGCCGCCCGGCAAGTTCGCCGTTGGCGCTCTGCAGGCGCCGGAACTCGGTCACCGCGGCCCAGAAGTCCTCGACGCCATCGCCCTTGAGGCCGCTGAGCGTGAGCACCTTCGGGTGCCAGCGGGCGGGGTCGTGCTGCGCGTGCTCCGGGTTGCCCTGCTGCGCCAGGATGCGCAGGCTGGAGGTGATCTGCGTGCGCGCGCGGATCGCGGCCCGGGGGTCGAGGTCGGCCTTGTTGATGACGACCAGGTCCGCCAGCTCCATCACGCCCTTCTTGATCGCCTGCAGGTCGTCGCCGGCGTTGGGCAGCTGCAGCACGCAGAACATGTCGGTCATGCCATGCACCGCGGTCTCGCTCTGGCCCACGCCCACGGTCTCGACGATCACCACGTCGTAGCCCGCCGCCTCGCACACCAGTATGGCCTCGCGCGTCTTCTCGGCCACGCCGCCCAGCGTGCCGCCGCTCGGGCTCGGGCGGATGTAGGCGTGCCCCTCGGCGCTCAGGCGCTCCATGCGCGTCTTGTCGCCCAAAATCGACCCGCCCGAGACGGTGGACGACGGGTCGATGGCCAGCACCGCCACCCGCAGGCCCTGGCGCACGAGGTACAGGCCCAGGGTCTCGATGAAGGTGCTCTTGCCCACGCCCGGCACGCCGCTGATGCCCAGGCGCAGCGCGCGGCCGGTGTGCGGCAGCAGCTCGGTGAGCAGCGCGTCGCCCTGCGCGCGGTGGTCGGCGCGCGTCGATTCGAGCAGCGTGATCGCCTTGGCCATGGCGCGGCGCCGGGCCATGGGGGCGCCATGCAGCAGGGGTTCGAGCAGGGGGGGCGCGCTCATGAGGCGTCAAAGGATCTCGAAGGCCCGGCCATCGGGCAGGCGGTAGCGGTAGAAATCTCGCACGTCGATGGTCCAGATCTGGGTGATGGCGGTTTCGCCCGCAGCCCACACCAGGCTCGCATCGGCGAAGTCCATCCGTGTACGGCGGCCGTCGGTATAGCGCTGCATCAGGGCCTGCATGTCCTCCAGGTGCAAAGGGTCGAACGGGAAGATCGACACCCCGCCCTGCTCCACCCAGCGCAGCATCTGCCAGCAGGTCTGGGCAGGCAAGAAATGCGAGGCCTCCACCACGCAGGGCCAAGTCGTCGTCAGGCGCCACCCGGCGCGCTCTTCGTGCAGCAATCGGCGGTAGTGCGCGTGCGCGATGTCGTCCACGTCGAACAACGCCACCAGCGGACCGGTATCGAGCAACGCCGTGTTCACTGCGCGGCGTCCTCGTCGTCGGGCACCCAGGCGACGCCTTTTTTGCGCGCATCCTGGTAGGCCACCCAGTCGCGGCCATGCGCCTCGTGCTGGGCACGCAGCTTTTCACGCACACGATCGCCCGTGCTGCGGGGCTGGGCCGCCGCATCGGGTAGTGCCGGATCTGCCAGGCGGTATGGGGCTGCCTCCTCCATCACCCGGTGGTAGAGCTGCGCCGGGTCCTTGCGGCCCAGGGCGCGCTCGACCGCGTCGATGATGAACTGCGACTTGGTCTGCCCCAAGCGGCGGGCCGCCTGCTCCAGTTCTTTCTCGAGCAGGGGATCCATGCGGACGGAGACGGCCATGATGTTCTTTCGAATTGAAATACGGTATTACTGTATCTCTAATTCGGGCATCAGGCAATCGCCTTCTTGATCTGCTCCAGCACGTCCCTGGCGCATGCCGGGATCGGCGTACCCGGCCCATAGATGCCCTTGGCGCCGGCCCGGTAGAGGAAGTCGTAGTCCTGGCGCGGCACCACGCCGCCGACGAAGACGATGATGTCATCCGCCCCCTGGCGCTTGAGCTCGTCGATGATGGCCGGCACCAGCGTCTTGTGGCCGGCGGCGAGCGTGGAGACGCCGATGGCGTGCACGTCGTTCTCGATCGCCTGGCGGGCGCATTCCTCGGGGGTCTGGAACAGGCTGCCGATGTCCACGTCGAAGCCCAGGTCGGCGAACGCCGTGGCCACCACCTTGGCGCCGCGGTCGTGCCCGTCCTGGCCGAGCTTGGCGACCATCACGCGCGGGCGGCGGCCCTGCTCCCTGGCGAAGGCGTCGATCTCGGCCTTGATCGCATTCCAGCTCTCGGGCGAGTCGTAGGCGGCGGCATACACGCCGGTCACCTTTTGCGTGTCGGCGCGGTGGCGGCCGAAGATTTTTTCCAGTGCATCGCTCACCTCCCC
Organism: Pseudomonadota bacterium; assembly: GCA_963205335.1. Classification (GTDB taxonomy): domain Bacteria; phylum Pseudomonadota; class Gammaproteobacteria; order Burkholderiales; family Burkholderiaceae_C; genus Comamonas_C. Next base: position 333 of record CAUJIM010000011.1, on the reverse strand, counting down.
CACCGTGGCGCGCAGGCGCACGGCCTTGATCGACAGGTCCAGCAGGTTGCCCTCGCCGGTCTTTGCTGCATTCGTGAGAGCATCCAGCGCTTGCTGCACCTGGGCTGCGTCGCGTTTTTGCTTCAGGTCGTTCAGGCGCGCGATCTGGCTCTCGCGCACCTTCACGTTGTCCACTTCCAGGATGTCGACCGCGTCTTCCTTGGCCAGCTTGTACTTGTTGACGCCGACGATCACCTCCTTGCCCGAGTCGATCAGCGCCTGCTTCTCGGCGGCGGCGGCCTCGATCTTGAGCTTGGCCCAGCCGGAATCGACCGCGGCCGTCATGCCGCCCAT
>CAUJIM010000010.1 GCA_963205335.1 Pseudomonadota bacterium | reverse complement strand
GTCGAACACCAGCCCGCCGCGCCGCGTCTTGCCGTGCAGCACGGCCAGGCCATGCGGCAGGCCCAGCACCCAGGTGGCCGTGGCGCCCAGGCCATAGGCCAGGTAGTTGCCGTGGTCGAGGAAGCGGTTGGCCGCGTCGGTGCCCGTGCCGCGCTTGGCGCGCGTGAAATCGCCATAGCCGACGGTATCGACGGCCAGCTTGAACAGCGCCTTGGTCAGGTGGGCTTCGTCGGTCAGCAGCGTGGTCACGTCGGGGGCGCTGGCGATCCTGGGTGTGAACTGCCGCACCAGGGCCTGGATGCGTTCCAGGTCCACGGCGAAGCCCGCCTCGCGCAAGGCACGGGCATTCCATTCGGCCAGCAGGCGCTGCAGCCGCTTGGTCTGCAACTGCTTGGCGGCATGCAGGCGCAGTTCTTCATCGAACCAGAACTTCACCCAGGCTTGCAGGTACTCGGTGGGGCGGTACTCGCTCTGCGGCGTGAGCCAGGCCACCTCCACATCGACCTCGTTGGCGGAAAACAGCGGCGTGCCGCCGCCACCGCAAAAACCCACCAGCACGCCGGCCTTGGCCAGCTCGCGCATCGCAGCCTGGGTGATGGAGGTGCCCGTACCCAGCAGGATGCTGGTGGTGTTGGCGATGGGGATGTTCCAGTACAGGCTTTTCTTGCCCGCATCGGTCACGTATTCGACGCGCCCACCGTTGACGAGCACGCGGCAGTGCTCCAGATAGTAGATATTCGCTCTCCTGGAGTGAACGATGCTTTTCAGATCACCCGTGTCCAAATCTTTTCTCTGAAGTGCCATGAGGTCAATCCAGCAATAGCCAACCGCCGACCGGCGTACGCCGGTGACTTGTCTCCGAGTGTGCGCCCGAATCCCACGAAAGTGCCCCAAGCGGGGCAAAGGCGCTTCCTATAATCGGCGTTTCCCACCCCAACAACGACATGACCAAATTCGTCTTCGTCACCGGCGGTGTGGTGTCTTCCCTGGGCAAGGGAATCGCCTCTGCCTCCCTCGCCGCGATCCTGGAGTCGCGGGGCCTGAAGGTCACGCTCGTCAAGCTCGACCCCTACATCAACGTCGATCCGGGCACGATGAGCCCGTTCCAGCACGGCGAGGTGTTCGTCACCGACGACGGCGCGGAGACCGACCTGGACCTGGGCCACTACGAGCGTTTCATCGAGACGCGCATGCGCCAGGCGAACAATTTCACCACCGGCCGCATCTACCAGAGCGTGCTCGAGAAGGAGCGCCGCGGCGACTACCTGGGCAAGACGGTGCAGGTGATCCCGCACATCACCAACGAGATCCAGGAGTTCATCCGCCGCGGCGCCGGGATCGACACGCCCGACGCGGCGGACGTGGCGATCTGCGAGATCGGCGGCACGGTGGGCGACATCGAGTCGCTCCCCTTCCTCGAGGCCGCGCGGCAGCTGGCGCTGAAGCTGGGGCCGAACAACACCGCCTTCGTGCACCTGACCTACCTGCCGTGGATCGCCACCGCCGGCGAGCTCAAGACCAAGCCGACGCAGCACACGGTGCAGAAGCTGCGCGAGATCGGCATCCAGCCCGACGCGCTGCTGTGCCGCGCCCAGCATGCCGTGCCGCAGGAGGAGCAGGAGAAGATCTCGCTCTTCACCAACGTACCCGAGTGGGGCGTGATCAGCATGTGGGACGTGGACACCATCTACAAGGTGCCGCGCATGCTGCACGAGCAGGGCCTGGACGGCCTGATCTGCGACAAGCTGCGCCTGAACACCCGCCCGGCCAACCTGCAGCGCTGGGACGACCTGGTGCACGAGTGCGAGCACCCGCGGGGCGAGGTGCGCGTGGCGATGGTGGGCAAGTACGTGGAGCTGACCGACGCGTACAAGTCGGTCAACGAGGCGCTCAAGCACGCCGGCATGCACAACCACGTGCGCGTGACGATCACGCACCTGGATTCCGAATCGATCAGCGACGCCAACGCCGAGGCGCAGCTCGGCGGCTACGACGCCATCCTCGTGCCCGGGGGCTTCGGCTCGCGTGGCATCGAGGGCAAGATTTCCACCGCACGTTTTGCGCGCGAACACCAACTGCCCTACCTCGGCATCTGCCTCGGGATGCAGGTGGCGACCATCGAATACGCGCGCCACGTCGCGGGCCTGGCCAAGGCCAACTCGACCGAGTTCGACCCCTCGACGCCGCACCCGGTGATCGCCCTGATCACCGAGTGGAAGGACCAGGACGGCAGCGTGAAGACGCGCGACGAGCACTCCGACCTGGGCGGCACGATGCGCCTGGGCGCGCAAAGCTCGGACGTGCTGCCGGGCACGCTGGCGCACCGGATCTACGGCGACGTGGTGACCGAGCGCCACCGCCACCGCTACGAGGCCAACGTCGGCTACCTCGACCGCCTGCGCCAGGCCGGGCTGGTGATCTCGGCGCTGACCCAGCGCGAGCAGCTCACCGAGATCATCGAGCTGCCGCAAAGCGTGCACCCGTTCTTCATCGGCGTGCAGTTCCACCCCGAGTTCAAGTCGGCGCCGTGGAGCGGCCACCCGCTGTTCAACGCCTTCATCGCCGCGGCGATGGCCCACCGGAAAGGCGGCGCGCAATGAAGCTGTGCGGCTTCGACGTCGGGCTCGAACACCCGTTCTTCCTCATCGCCGGCCCCTGCGTGGTCGAGAGCGAGCAGCTGCAGATGGACGTGGCCGGCCGGTTGAAGGAAATCACCGCCAGCCTGGGCGTGCCCTTCGTCTTCAAGAGCAGCTTCGACAAGGCCAACCGCTCCTCCGGCAGCAGCTTTCGCGGCCCGGGCATGGACAAGGGCCTGGAGATTCTCGCCAAGGTCAGGAAGGAGATCGGCGTGCCGGTGCTGACCGACGTGCACACCGAGGCCGAGGTGGCGCCCGTGGCCGCCGTGGTCGACGTGCTGCAGACCCCGGCCTTCCTCTGCCGCCAGACCGATTTCATCCGCGCCGTGGCGCAGTCGGGCCGCCCGGTGAACATCAAGAAGGGCCAGTTCCTCGCGCCGCACGACATGGTCAACGTGATCGACAAGGCCCGCGCCGCGGCGCGCGAGGCGGGCCTGTCCGAAGACCGCTTCATGGCCTGCGAGCGCGGCGCGAGCTTCGGCTACAACAACCTGGTGAGCGACATGCGCAGCCTGGCCATCATGCGCGAGACGGCTGCTCCGGTGGTGTTCGACGCCACGCACAGCGTGCAGCTGCCCGGCGGCCAGGGCACGAGCAGCGGCGGCCAGCGCGAGATGGTGCCCGTGCTGGCGCGCGCGGCCGTGGCCGTGGGCGTGGCGGGCCTGTTCATGGAGACCCACCCCGACCCCGCGCACGCGCTCTCGGACGGGCCCAACGCCGTGCCGCTCAGGCACATGCGCGCGCTGCTCGAATCGCTCACGGCGCTGGACCGCGCCGCCAAGAGCCGCCCCTTCCTCGAAAACGACTTTGGAGTCTGACACCATGCCCTGCGGCTACATCATCGCGTCGGTGGACATCACCAACCCCGCCGCCTACGACGTCTACAAGAAGCTCAGCACCGAGGCCATCCGGGCGCACGGCGCCGAGGTGCTGGTGCGCGGTGGCAAGGTCGAGACGCTGGAGGGCGGCTGGGACACCGGCCGCACCGTGATCCTCAAGTTCCCCAGCGTCGAGGCCGCCAGGGTCTACTGGGATTCGCCCGAGTACCGCGCCGCGCGCGCCGCGCGCGAGGGCGCAGCCGTGATGCGCATGGTCGTGGTCGAAGGCGTTTGATTCCCGATTCGATAGCTGCTCGCGCTTGCCATACAAGGGCTGGCGCCCGATTTCATCTTCAACCCAATCACAGGGCTCCCTCGCTCTGACACTACTCAAGGAACCCCATGAGCGCCATCGTTGACATCGTAGGCCGCGAAGTGCTGGACAGCCGCGGCAACCCCACCGTCGAGTGCGACGTGCTGCTCGAATCGGGCGTGATGGGCCGCGCCGCCGTGCCCAGCGGCGCCTCCACCGGCTCGCGCGAAGCGATCGAGCTGCGCGACGGCGACAAGAGCCGCTACGGCGGCAAGGGCGTGCTGCGCGCGGTCGAGCACATCAACACCGAGATCTCCGAGGCCGTGCTGGGCCTGGACGCCTCCGAGCAGGCCTTCCTGGACAAGACGCTGATCGACCTGGACGGCACCGAGAACAAATCACGCCTGGGCGCCAACGCCATGCTCGCCGTCTCGATGGCCGTGGCGCGCGCCGCCGCCGAAGAGGCGGGCCTGCCGCTGTACCGCTACTTCGGCGGCATGGGCGGCTGCCAGCTGCCGGTGCCGATGATGAACGTGATCAACGGCGGCGCGCACGCCAACAACGGCCTGGACGTGCAGGAGTTCATGATCATCCCGGTCGGCGCGCCGAGCTTTCGCGAAGCGCTGCGCTGGGGCGCCGAGGTGTTCCACGCGCTCAAGAAGATCATCGACGGCAAGGGCATGAGCACGGCGGTGGGCGACGAGGGCGGCTTCGCCCCGCGCGTGGAGAACCACGAGGCGGCGATCCAGCTCATCCTGCAGGCCATCGAGGCCGCCGGCTACACCGCGGGCGAGCAGATCGCGCTCGGCCTGGACTGCGCCTCCAGCGAGTTCTACAAGGACGGGCAGTACGTGCTCAGCGGCGAAGGGGGCCTGAAGCTCACCGCCGAGCAGTGGATCCACATGCTGCTCACCTGGGCCGACAAGTACCCCATCATCAGCATCGAGGACGGCATGGCCGAGGGCGACTGGGACGGCTGGAAGCTGCTGACCCAGCGCATGGGGCAGGACGTGCAGCTGGTGGGCGACGACCTGTTCGTCACCAACACCAAAATCCTCAAGGAAGGCATCGAGAAGGGCGTGGCCAACTCGATCCTGATCAAGATCAACCAGATCGGCACGCTCACCGAAACCTTCGCCGCCATCGAGATGGCCAAGCGCGCGGGCTACACCGCCGTGGTGAGCCACCGCTCGGGCGAGACCGAAGACTCGACCATCGCCGACATCGCGGTGGGCCTGAACGCCGGGCAGATCAAGACCGGCTCCCTGAGCCGCAGCGACCGCATCGCCAAGTACAACCAGCTGCTGCGCATCGAGGAAGACCTGGGCGACGTGGCCGAGTACCCGGGCCGCGCGGCGTTCTACAACCTGCGCTGAACACCCACCAGCGGCCAGCGGGCTGAACCTTGGGCGCGCGCACCGTCGCATTGCTGCTGCTCCTGCTGCTCGTGGCGATTCACGCGCAGCTGTGGGGCGGGCGCGGCAGCCTCGGCGAAGTGGCCGAGATGCGCGCGCAGCTGGCCGAGCAGCAGGCGGCCAACGCGCGCGCGCGCCAGGCCAACGAGCACCTGGCGGCCGAGGTGCAGGACCTCAGGCAGGGCCTGGACACCGTCGAGGAAAAAGCCCGCAGCGAGCTGGGCATGGTCAAGCCGGGCGAGATCTACGTGCACGTGACGCCGGCGCCGGCCCCCGCTCAGGCCAGGGCGAAGCCCTGATCGCCCAGGGCCGCCACCCGGCCCTGCCGCACCAGCCGCGCCAGGTGCAGTGCGGCCGTGCGCCGCTCGGCGCTGGGCACGTAGGGCGCGCCGGCGCCCGCCGGATAGAGCAGGTGGCGCGCCGCCAGCTGCTCGAGCGTCTGCGGGCCTTCGCGCAGCCAGCCCAGCAGGCGTTCGTCGCGCTCGCCGATCTTGGCCGCGAAGCGGTCGAGCTGCGCGAGGAACTCCGCCCTGCCGGTCACCACGCCGCGGTGGTGCGAGGTGACCCAGACGCGCGCGTCGATCTCGCGCACGCGTCGCAGGCTGCGCTCGAACGCCTCCAGGTCGGAGGTCGCGTCGCCGTAGTAGGGGCCGAAGCCGGTGAGGTCGATGTCGCCGATGAAGGCCACGCCCTCGCTCTCGACCACCAGCGCGCTGTGCCCGGCGGTATGCCCCGGCAGGTGGTGCGCGCGCACGCGCACGCCGCCGCCAAGCTCCCAGACGCTGCCATCGACGTAGCCCGTGGCATCGGGCCGGGGCGCCCAGTCGAAGTCGCGCAGCACCATCGCGTGCACCTCGTCGAGCACCGGCGGCGGATAGCCATAGTGGCGCGCCAGGCCGTCCCACGACCGCGCCGCCGCCAGGTCGGCCTCGTGCACCTGCACCCTGGCCCGCGGCAGGCGCCCCAAGGCCACCGTGTGGTCCTCGTGCACGTGGCCGAGCAGCACCAGGTCGGCGCATGCGAGCTCGCGCAGGTGCTCGCGCGCCACCAGCGGCGTGTCGAACGCGACGCAGGTATCGCCGCCCCGCACCAGCACCTGGTTGCCATCGGGGTATTTGCCCGACTTGGCGCCCAGGTAGACGCGCACCGCGCCCCATTGCAGCGTGTCTGCGCTCATGCCGCGGACGCCTCCCCGCCCGCCGCCATGCGCTCGCCGCGGTGGAAGGCCTGCGAGAACGCGTCCAGATGCGCCAGCAGGGCGCGCAGCGCCGCGCTGTTGTGGCGCCGCTGCATGTAGGCGGCATAGACCCAGACGTCCGTCGGCGAGAACTCCTGCAGCGCCGGTTCGAGCTCGCCGCGCTCGATCCACTCCGCCAGCGCGCGCCGCGCCGCCCACATCACCCCCAGCCCCTGCAGCGCGAGCGTGACCAGGGGCGCCTGCAGCGTGGCGCCCACCCGCGGCTGCAGCAGCACCTCGAACGGCTTGTCCTTGACCTGGAAATGCCAGCGCGGCGCCTGCCCCGGCAGGCTCCACGCCAGCTGGGCGTGCGTGCACAGCTCGCGCGGATGCGCCGGCTTGCCGTGCGCCCGCCAGTACGCGGGCGACGCCACGGCCACGAAATCGACCGGCAGCAGGCGGCGCACGATCAGGTTGGCGTCGCGGATCGGCCCGACGCGGAAGGCCAGGTCCACGCCCTCTTCCGCCAGGTTGACCTCGCGATCGGTCACGTGCAGGTCCAGCGCCACCTCGGTGTAGCGCTGCAGGAACTGGCCGAGCATGGTCGGCAGGTCGGTCTGCATCAGCCCGTAGGGCGCGGTCAGCGCCAGCCGGCCGCTGGGCCGGGAGGCGCGCTCGTGCAGCTCGCCCTGCGTCAGGTCGACCAGTTCCAGCAGCGCACCGCTGCGCTCGAACAGCAGCTGCCCCGCGTCGGTCAGCGACACCTTGCGCGTGGTGCGGTGGAACAGCCGCAGGCCGAAGCGCTGCTCCAGCTGCGCGATCGCCTTGCTCACGCTGGCGGGCGAGACACCCTGGACATTGGCCGTCGCCGTGAAGCTGCCCCGGCGCGCCACTTCCCGGAAGGTCTGGATCAGGTCGAGCGAGTCCATGGTTTTATTATTTCCAATTTCGAAACAATCAAATTCGTTTTAGGGTCTTTTTTAAACTGCCCTGGAACCGCAAACTATCGGTCATCGGAGGGCAGAACACAAGCCCATCGACGTGAAGCCGGCGCATGGCGCATCGGCTTTCAGCCTTCAACTTTCGTCACTTCTGGAGAAAAACCATGAACCGCATGAACACCACGCTCGTTTCCTTCGCCGCCACCCTGCTGCTTTCCGGCACGGCCTTCGCCGCCGGCGTCCAGCCCGACGCGGGTGAAGCCCCCTACTTCCAGCCGCACCAGATCATGACCGGCAGCCAGGTGCAGCGCGCCGACGTGCGTGCGCAGGCCGTGGCCCAGGCGCCCCTCGCCGGCAACCTGCCGGCCCCCGCGCTGCCGACCGAGGCCAGCACCCTGACCCGGGCGCAAGTGCGTGCGGAAGCGGTGGAGCACATGCCCACCGCCGGCATCGGGCCGGTCTTCAACAGCGACCCCGTGGTCAGCTTCCACCGCCCGGCCAGGTCGGGTGCCGAACAGCGCGCCGCCGTCGTGCCCCAGCCCGCCGCTGGCGAAGCGCCGCTGTTCAACCAGGTCGCCGACACGGGCGCCAGCACCGTCGAGCGCGCGCAGGTGCGCGCCGACGCCGGGGCCCACATGCCCGCGGCCGGCGAGCTGAACGCGCAGGCCGCGCCCGAGGCGGCCAGCCCGCTGAGCCGCGCCGCCGTGCGCGAAGCCACGCGCGACGCCATCGCCGATGGCTTCCAGGTGCAGTCCGGCAATCTTTCCTGAAAACCTGCGGTGTGCCCCCGCCCCTCACGGGCGGGTGGCGGCATCCCCCACGGCGCGTGCGGCTCGGCGGCACGCGCCGTTTTTTTTGGCACGCGGCGCTACTGCACGCCCGGCGGCGTGGGCGGCTGCTGGTCCGCGGCGGTGAACACGTGAATGGCGTCCACCGCATCGAAGCGGTATTGCCGCCCGCAGTATTCGCAGCCCACCTCGACGTCGCCGCGCTCGCGCAGGATGCCGCGCACCTCGTCCTCGCCCAGGCCGCGCAGCATGGCGGCGACGCGCTCGCGCGAGCAGGTACAGGCAAAACGCGGCCCCTCGGCGCCGCGGCGCGGCGCGAACGAGAGCAGCTTCTCCTGCCAGAACAGGCGGTGCAGCAGCTCCTGCGGCGCCAGCGCGAGCAGCTCCGCGCGCGTCAGGCTCGCCGCCAGGGTGGCGATGCGCGCGTAGTCCTCGTCGTGCGCCGCGGCGTCGGCCTCGGGCGCGCCGCCCAGGTTGCCGGCGCCGGTGCGCGGCATGCGCTGCACCAGCAGCCCGGCGGCCACCTGCGCATCGGCGGCGAGCACCAGCGTGGTCGGCAGCTGCTCCGAGCGGCGCATGTAGTGCTCGAGCACCCCGGCCAGCGACGGCAGCGGCACGCCCGCGTCGTCGGCCAGCGGCACCACGCCCTGGTAGGGCGCCTGGCCGGGCCGGCGCGCGGCCGCGTCGAGCGTGATGGCGCAGCGCCCGCCGCCCCCGGGGTTGACCAGCGCCGGCAGGCCGATGCCCTCGGGCACGGGGCCGCCGAGCGACGCGGTGGCGCGCAGCGTCAGGTCGGAGTGCACCTGCGCGACCGCCAGCCGCACCGGCCCGTCGCCGGCGATCTGCAGGATCAGCGCCCCCTCGAACTTGATGTGCGCGTGCATCAGCACGCCCGCCGCCGCCATCTCGCCCAGCAGCTCGGCCACCGGCGGCGGATAGGCCCCGAGTTCGGCGTTGGCCGCGCGGCGGCGCAGCACCTCAGTCCAGGCATCGGTCAGGCGCACGATGGCGCCGCGCACCGGCAGGCCGTCGAACAGGAAGCGCTGGAGCTCGGACACGCTCAGCCGATCTGCCTGAGCCCCTGGCGGAAGCGCCGCGCGTTGTCGACGTAGTGCCGCGCGCTCCAGCGCAGGCCCTCGATCTGCTCGGGCGTGAGCTGGCGCACCACGCGCGCCGGGCTGCCGATGATCATCGAGCCGTCGGGGAATTCCTTGCCCTCGGTGACCAGCGCGCCCGCGCCCACGAGGCAGTGCCGGCCGATCCGGGCGCCGTTCAGGACGATGGCGCCGATGCCGATCAGCGACTCGTCGCCTATCGTGCAGCCGTGCAGCATCACCTGGTGGCCCACCGTCACCCGCTCGCCGATCACCAGCGGCTTGCCTTCGTCGGCGTGCAGCACGCTCGCGTCCTGGATGTTGGAGCCCGCGCCGATGGTGATGTGCTCGGTGTCGCCGCGCACCACGGTGCCGAACCAGACGCTCGCCTCCTCGCCCAGCGTCACCCCGCCCATCACCTGGGCGCTGTCGGCCACCCAGGCGCTGGCCGCCACCTGCGGCGCCACGCCGTCGAGTTCATAGATTGCCATCGCGCCACCTCTTCGTCACCGGCTGAAAATTACAATTGTAGGGATGGACCTTCGCGAACGCGCCCTGGCGGTCTTGGGTCTTGCCGATCCTGATCAAAAAGTGGCTCAAGCGCTTGCCCTGCAAGCGCAAGCAGCTACTCTTGAAATAGCAAAAGACGCCGTCTACGCCCCCGCCTGCCCCCTGCCGGGCCACCCGCCGCGGCCGCCGCTGCTGGCGCACACCGACGTGGCGCGCCGCTCGCCGGCCACGCCCGAGGGCCGCGCGGCGCTGATCCACGCCATCGCCCACATCGAGTTCAACGCCATCAACCTGGCGCTCGACGCGGTGTGGCGCTTCCCCGGCATGCCCGGGCGCTACTACCGCGACTGGCTGCGCGTGGCGGCCGAGGAGGCGCGCCACTTCACGCTGCTGCGCGGACACCTGCGCGAGCACCTGGGGCACGACTACGGCGACTTTCCGGCGCACCAGGGCCTGTGGACGATGTGCGAGAGCACCGCGCACGACGTCGTCGCACGCATGGCGCTGGTGCCGCGCACGCTCGAGGCCCGCGGGCTCGACGCCACGCCGCTGATCCAGGCCAGGCTGCGCCGGATCGCCAGCGCCGACGCGCTGGAGGCGGTGCGCATCCTGGACCTGATCCTGCGCGAGGAAGTGGGCCACGTGGCCATCGGCAACCACTGGTACCGCTGGCTGTGCGCGCGCCAGGGGCTGGACCCGCTGGCGCACCACGCCCTGCTGGCGCGGCGCCACGACGCACCCCGCGCCAGGCCGCCGCTGAACGAGGCCGCGCGCCGCGCCGCCGGCTTCACCGACACGGAACTGGCCTGGCTCACGCAGGCGTGACCTTCCCGAAAAGCCACACGATTGCAGGGTTACTACCTACAATGCACTCGCATCCACCCAACGCCTCACCAGCGCAGCGCGCCCCATGACCGAAACACCTGCCCCAGTGCCTTCGCCCGAACGCGGCGCCATGATCGCGCGCCAGGCCATCATGAACGGCCAGCAGGCGGTGGTGGCCTACGAGCTGTTCGACCGCTCGCGCGCGCGCAGCGACCACACGGCCGCGAGCGACGTGATCGTGATCTTCAGCGCGCTGTCGCACGCGGGCACCGAGGAGCTCATGGGCAAGACGCTGCTGTTCGTCAACTGCACGCACGAAAGCCTCTCGGGCGGCCACCTGGAGCTGGTGAACCCGGAGAAAATCGTGCTGGAGATCGCCCCCCTCGGCCACGCCGCGGCCGCCGAGGTGCCGGCACGCGCGCCGGTGCTCGCGGGGCTGCGCGAGCGGGGCTTCCACCTGGCGTTCAACCACACCGTCCTCGAGTCGGCCTACGCGCCCTGGCTGCCGCTGGCCGACTACATCAAGTTCGACCTGTCCGCCCTGGCGCCGGACCAGGTGGCGGTGCTGATCAACTACGCCAACCGGCACAGCAAGGCGGAACTGATCGCCGAGAAGATCGAGACCGCGCAGCAGTACGACCTGGTGTCCTCGCTCGGGGTGGAGCTGTTCCAGGGCTACTGGTTCGCCCGCCCCTCGCTGGTGCACGCCAAGCTGCTCAGCCCGGCGCAGGCCCACATCATCGAACTGCTCAACCTGGTGCACCGGCAGGCGGCCACGCCGGAGATCGAAGAAGTGCTCAAGAAGGACGCCGGCCTGGCGTTCAACCTGCTGCGCCTGATCAACTCCGCGGGCCTGGGCCTGGCGCACGAGGTGACCTCGTTCCGCCAGGCCGTCATGCTGCTGGGCCTGAGGAAGCTCTTCCGCTGGGCCGCGCTGCTGCTCACGGCCACGCGGCACGGCGGCACGCCGCCGGTCGTGGGGCACACCGCGGTGGTCCGCGGGCGCTTCATGGAGCTGCTGGCGCTCGAGTTCCTGCCCCGCGGGCAGGCCGACGAGGCCTTCATCGTCGGCATGTTCTCCATGCTCGACCAGATGCTGGAAATGCCGCTGCCCGAGGCGCTGCAACTGCTCGACCTGCCCACAGAGCTGGTGGACCAGGTGCTGCACCGCCATGGCGCCCTGGGGCACCTGCTGGCACTGACGCAGGCCTGCGAGAGCAGCGACGACGGCGCGTTCGGCGAAGCCATGCGCCACAACGCGCAGCTGTCGAGCCAGCAAATCAACATGGCCCACCTGCAGGCGCTGGCCTGGGCCGACCAGATGACGGCACCCTGAGACGCCCACGCGCGCCCGAGACCCCATGACCCACACGCCCGCCCCCCCCCTTCCCAGCGCCCCGGACACGCCCGAAGGCGACCAGGACCTCGTCGTCATCGCACGCCAGGCGATCCTCGACAAGCAACGCGCGGTTTTCGGCTACGAGCTGTTCGACCGCAACACCGCGGCCGATGCGCACACCGCGTCGAGCGACGCGGCCATGCTGTTCAACGCGCTGTCCTACGCCGGCTCCGAGACCCTGGTGGACCGCAACACCGTGTTCATCAACTGCACCCACGACAGCCTGGTCGGCGGGCACCTCGAACTGATACACCCCGACAAGGTCGTGCTCGAGGTGCCGGTGCTCGACGCCGACGCGACGCCGGAGCGCATCGCGGCGCAGGTCGGCATCTTCCAGGGCCTGCGGGAGCGCGGCTTTCGCCTCGCGTTCGACCAGAACGTGCTGCGCCGCGCCTACGTCAGCTGGCTGCCGCTGGCCGATTTCATCAAGCTCGACATGCTGGAGATCAAGCCGGAACTGGCCGGGCCGCTGGTGAAGTTCGCGCGCGCGAACACCCGGGCCAGGCTGGTGGCCGAGAAGGTGGAGACGGCCGAACAGTACGAGAGCATGGCGCAGCTCGGCGTCGAGCTCTTCCAGGGCTACTGGTTCGCCAGGCCATCGGTCGTGCAGGCGCGGACCATCCGGCCCTCCCAGGCCATCATCCTGCAACTCATCAACCTGGTGCGGCGCCAGGCGAACACCGACGAGATCGAGGACCTGCTCAAGAAGGACCCGACGCTGTCGTTCAACCTGCTGCGCTTCATCAACTCCTCGGGCTTCGGGCTCTCGGTGGAGATCACCTCGTTCCGCCACGCGGTCATGATCCTCGGGCTGAAAAAACTCTTCCGCTGGGCGGCGCTGCTGCTCACCACCTCGCGCAACAGCGGCGCGCCGCCGGCCGTCGGGCAGACCGCCGTGGTGCGCGGGCGCCTGATGGAACTGCTGACCGCGGAGCTGCTGCCGCGCGAGGAGTGCGACAACGCCTTCGTGGTCGGGGTGTTCTCGCTGCTCGACGTGATGCTGGGCGTCCCGCTCGAGCGCGCGCTCGAGACCGTTTCGCTGCCCGAGTCGGTGGTGGACGCGCTGCTGCACCAGCGCGGCGTGTTCGCCCCGTTCCTCGAACTCACCAAGGCCTGCGAGAGCGGCGATGAGGTGGCGTTCGCCCACGGCGCGCAGGCGCTGCAGCTGTCCAACCACCAGGTGAACATGGCGCACCTGGAAGCGCTCGCCTGGGCCGACAGCCTGATGGCCGTATAAGAATTCCATTTCCGGATCGATCGAGCACGCGAAGGCGGAGCGCATCCGGAATCGGGATCAGCCGCGCGGGTGGTGCCGCGCGTGCAGCTCCTTCAGGCGCTCGCGCGCGACGTGGGTGTAGATCGTGGTGGTGGAAATGTCGGCGTGGCCGAGCAGCAGCTGCACCACGCGCAGGTCGGCGCCATGGTTGAGCAGGTGGGTGGCGAACGCATGGCGCAGCGTGTGCGGCGAGAGGCGCGTGGCGATGCCCGCGGCCAGCGCATGCTTCTTCACCAGCACCCAGAACATCACCCGCGTCATGCCGCTGCCGCGGTGCGTCACGAACAGGTCGTGCGTCTGCTGCCCCGCGAGAATGGCCGCGCGCGCGTCCCGCAGATAGCGCTCGATCCACTCGCGCGCCACTTCGCCGAACGGCACCAGCCGCTCCTTGCTGCCCTTGCCCAGCACGCGCACCACGCCCTCGGCCAGGCCCAGGTGGAATACCTTGAGGCCGACGAGCTCGCTCACGCGCAGGCCGCTGGCGTACATCAGTTCGAGCATCGCGCGGTCGCGCAGGCCCAGCGGCGTGGCCACGTCGGGCGCCGCCAGCAGCGCCTCCACCTGCGCCTGCGTGAGCACCCCGGGCCGGCGCGGCGGCTGGCGCGCGGCCAGCATGCGCAGCGTCGGGTCGCTGGTCACCAGGCCCTGCTGCAGGGCCCAGTGGAAAAACCGCCTGAACACCGTGAGCCGGCGGTTGGCCGTCGTGGCCCGGGTGCGCGCATGCCGCTCGGCGAAATAGGCATTGAGCCGCGCCTCGTCGGCCTGCAGCAGCGCGACGCCCTGCGGCGCGAGCCAGGCGGCCAGCGCGGCCAGGTCGCGCCGGTAGGCCTGCAGGGTGTTGGGCGCCAGGCCGTCCTGCAGCCACAAGGCATCGGCGAAGCCGTCGATCAGCCGCGCGTCGGCGTCGGGGGTGGCGGCGGATGCGGAGGCGACCATGGGCTCTGGGAGGGACGGCTTCAGGGTAATCCCTGCCGCGCATCGGGGTGGCGGGCGATGAAAACACGCGTGCTTGCGCTATTCTGCCCGCTTCCCCATATGCCACCACACAGGAGAACCTCATGCGCTGGATCCGCACGCTTTGCTGCAGCCTCGGCCTTGGCGCCGCCCTCATGGCCACGAGCGCCATGGCCCAACAGACCTTCGTCAACGTGCTCACCGGCGGCCAGAGCGGCGTGTACTACCCGCTGGGCGTGACACTGGCGCAGATCTACGGCAAGACCATTCCCAACGCCCGCGCCACCGCGCAGGTGACCAAGGCCTCGGCCGAGAACCTGAACCTGCTGCAGGCCGGGCGCGGCGAGCTCGCCTTCACGCTGGGCGACGCGCTGTCCGACGCCTGGAAGGGCGACGCCGACGCGGGCTTCGCCAAGAAGCTGGACAAGCTGCGCGGCCTCTCGGCCACCTACAACAACGTGATCCAGATCGTCGCCAGCGCCGATTCGGGCATCAGGACGCTGGCCGACCTGAAGGGCAAGCGCCTGTCGGTCGGCGCCGCGCGCTCGGGCACCGAGCTCAATGCCCGCGCCATCCTCAAGGCCGCCGGCATCACCTACCAGGACCTGGGCAAGGTGGAGTACCTGCCGTTCGGCGAATCGGTCGAGCTGATCAAGAACCGCCAGCTCGACGCGACGCTGCAGTCCGCGGGCCTGGGCGTGGCCTCGATCCGCGACCTGGCCACCTCGGTGAAGATCGTCGTGGTGCCCGTGCCCGCCGACGTGGTGGCCAAGGTGGGCGACCCGGCCTACCAGACCACCACCATCCCGGCCAACACCTACACCGGCCAGACCGAGGACGTGCCCACCGCCGCGATCCCCAACTTCCTCGTGACGCATTCGGGCGTCCCGGACGAGCTGGCCTACCAGATGGCCAAGCAGCTCTACGCCAACCTGGACACGCTCTACGCCGCGCACAACGCCGCCAAGGCGATCAAGCTGGAGAACGCCCTCAAGGGCATGCCGGTGCCGCTGCACCCGGGCGCCGAGCGCTACTACAAGGAAGTCGGGCTGATCAAATAGCCTCGCCCTTCACTCGCATGGCCCCGCACGGGGCCTTTTTTTGACTTCCCGGTGCCTGCCATGAGCGAACCCGACATCGAACACGTACCGCTGCGCGGCGCCGCCTTCCGGGTCGCCGTGCTCTTCTCGTGCTTCCAGATCTGGACGGCGGCCTTCCAGCCGCTGTCGAGCCAGGTGATCCGCGCGATCCACGTCGGCTTCGTGATCTGGCTGGTGCTGATCCTCTACCCGCCGTTCAAGGACGGCCGGCCGAACCTGGCGCGCCTGGGCCGCGCCGCGGGCTGGCTGCTCGGCCTGCTGGGTTTTGCCTGCAGCTTCTACTACTGGGCGTTCGAGGCCGACCTGACGGCGCGCGCCGGCGAGATCGTGGGCGCCGACTGGTTCATCGGCATCGTCATGCTGGTGCTGGTGTTCGAGGCCACGCGCCGCGCCATGGGCTGGGGGCTGCCGGTGATCTGCGGCATCTTCCTGCTCTACGGCCTGTTCGGCGAACACCTGCCCGGCGTGCTCGCACACCGGGGCTTCGGCGCCGACCAGGTGCTGAGCACGCTGTCGTTCGGCACCGAGGGCATCTTCGGCACGCCGACCTACGTCTCGTCCACCTACATCTACCTGTTCATCCTGTTCGGCGCCTTCCTGGAGCAGGCCGGGATGATCGACCTGTTCACCGACTTCGCCATGGGCACCGTGGGCCACACGCGCGGCGGCCCGGCCAAGGTGTCGGTGATCTCGTCGGCGCTGATGGGCACGATCAACGGCTCGGGCGTGGCCAACGTGGTGACCACCGGCCAGTTCACCATCCCCCTGATGAAGCGCTTCGGCTACGCCCCGGCGTTCGCCGGCGGCGTGGAGGCCACCGCCAGCATGGGCGGGCAGATCATGCCGCCGGTGATGGGGGCGGTGGCCTTCATCATGGCCGAGACCATCAACCTGCCCTACGTGGACATCGTCAAGGCGGCGGTGATCCCGGCAGTCCTGTACTTCTTCACCGCCTTCTGGATGGTGCACCTGGAGGCCGGGCGCAAGGGCCTGCTCGGCCTGCCCAAGGACGAATGCCCCAACCCCTGGAAGGCGGTGCGCGAGCGCTGGCACCTGCTGCTGCCGCTGGTGGGCCTGGTGTGGCTGCTGTTCGCGGGCTACACGCCAATGTTCTCGGGCACCATAGGCCTCGCGCTCACCGTGGTGCTGATCTTCGGCTCGGCGGTGCTCACGGGCGTCAGGGGCACGGGGCTGCGCGTGGTCTTCTGGGTGCTGCTGGCGCTGGCGTGCAGCGGGTTCTTCCGCTTCGGCGTGGGCACCTTCTTCGTCGTCACCGCGGCGCTGGTGGTGCTGACCTACGCGCGCCGCACCGGGCAGGACGCGCGCAAACTGGCGGTCAACGCGCTGGCCGACGGCGCGCGCCACGCGCTGCCGGTGGCCGCCGCCTGCGCCATCGTCGGCGTGATCATCGGCATCATCAACCTCACCGGCGTGGCGGCCGAACTCGGCGGCCAGGTGATCGCGATCGGCGAGAACAACATCTTCCTGGCGCTGTTCTTCACCATGGTGATCTGCCTGATCCTGGGCATGGGCATACCGACGATCCCGAACTACATCATCACCAGCTCGCTGGCCGCGCCGGTGCTGCTCAAGCTCGGCGTGCCGCTGCTGGTCTCGCACATGTTCGTCTTCTACTTCGGCATCATGGCCGACCTCACGCCCCCGGTGGCGCTGGCGGCCTTCGCCGCCGCGCCGATCGCGGGCGAAAGCGGCATGAAGATCGGCTTCCAGGCGGTGCGCATCGCCATCGCCGGCTTCATCGTGCCCTACATGGCGGTCTACGACCCGGCGCTGATGGCCCAGGGCGGCAGCGTGCTGGCCACCGCCTGGGCCACGTTCAAGGCCGTCGTCGCGGTCTGCCTGTGGGGCGCGGGCGCGATCGGCTACCTGCGCGGCCCGCTGAACTGGGCCGAGCGGCTGTTCGCGATCGCCGCGGCCTGCCTGCTGGTGGCGGCCATCCCCTGGACCGACGAGGCCGGCATGGCCTGCTGCGCGCTGTTCGTGCTCTGGCACGTCTGGCGCACGCGGGCACCCAAGGCGGCGAGGGCCTGATGGCGTGATCCTGGGCATCTGCCTCGCGCTCGCCGCCGCGCACGCCGCGCCCGTCTTCGTGCCGGCCACGCGCTTCACGCTGGCCTGGACGCACTCGATCGAGAAGCAGCGCTGGGAGGAAGACTACGCGGTGCAGGCGGGCAGCACGCCGCGCCTGCACCTCACGGCCGCGCGCATCCGCGGCTCGGCCGCGGGCATGGAGCCGCCGCCCGATGCGCGCCTGGTGGACGGCTGGTACGTCTACCAGCCCGACCCCCGGCCCGCTACGCCGCTGCGCCTCACACGCTCGGAGTTCACCGCCGACTTCGACCTCTGCGTCGACGGCCGGTGCGAGAGGATGAACCACTACCTGCCGTCGGACCACGGCATCACCCTGCTGTCCCCCTGCGCCCGATGAACTACGCCGCGCTGCTGCTGCCGGACTTCTCGCTGATCCTCGCCGGCTGGCTGGTGTGCCGCTTCACGCCGCTGGACCGCGGCATCTGGGGGCCGGTCGAGCGGCTGGTCTATTACCTGCTCTTTCCCATCCTGCTGTTCCTCTCCATCGTCAAGAGCCCGATCGACGTGGGCGCGGCGTCCAGCCTGATCGCCGCGGGCCTGCTGCTCAGCCTGGGCGGCGTCGCGCTCGCGTGGCTCCTTCCCCGCCTGCCGCTGCTGGGCCGCCACGTCGATGCGCGCGACCACGCCGGCGCGGCGCAGGTGGCGTTTCGCTTCAACTCCTACATCGCGCTGGCGCTGGCCGCGCGCGTGGCGGGCGAGGCGGGCTCGCAGGCGGTCGCCATCCTGATCGGCGTGTGCGTGCCGCTGATCAACGTCGCGGCGGTCTGGCCGATGGCGCGGCACAACGACAGCCACGTGCTCAAGGAGCTGGCGCGCAACCCGCTGATCATCGCCACCGTCTGCGGCCTCGCGTTCAACCTCATGGGGCTCCGGCTCCCGGCCTGGCTCACGCCCTCGCTGCAGCGCGTGGGCGCGACCGCGGTGCCGCTGGGCCTGATGGCCGTGGGCGCGGGCATGCAGTGGGGCTCGCTGCAGACCAGCCGCGCGCTCTCGGCGGCGCTGCTCGCCATCCGCCACGTGCTGATGCCGCTGTGGGCCTGGCTGCTCGCCCGCCTGCTGGGGCTGGAGGCCGTGCAGACCACCGTGCTGCTGGCCTTCGCCGCGCTGCCCACGGCGTCGAGCTGCTATGTGCTCGCGGTGGAGATGGGCTACCGCGGGCCCTACGTGGCGGGGCTGATCACGCTGTCGCACATCGCGGCGCTCGCCAGCCTGCCGCTGGCGCTCGGCCTTCTCTCCTGAAACGATAGCTGCTGGCGCTTGACAGATAAGCGCTCAGCCCGGATTTTGTTTCAAAGCCCAGATGACGTGCTCCCGCACCAGCGCGCTCGGGTGACCGAGCCGCGCACGCAACGCCGCCCGTATCGCCCCGGCCTCGCCGCCGCTCGCCTGGCGCAGCGCATTGCCCAGCGCCACGGCCACGTTGCGAAGCCAGCGCGCATGGTCGATGCGGCGGATGGGCCCGCCCTCGGTGCGCTCGAGGAAGGTGGCTTCGTCCCAGGCGAACAGGTCGACGAGCTGCCGGCCGACGAGCGGCGAGCGCTCGTCGAAATCCGGCAGTGCGCTCCTCTGCGCGTACTTGTTCCACGGACAGATGGTCTGGCAGTCGTCGCAGCCGTAGACGTGGTTGCCCATCAGCGGGCGCAGTGCCTCGGGGATCGGCCCGTGGTTTTCGATCGTGAGGTAGGAGATGCAGCGGCGCGCATCGACCACGCCGGGCGCGACGATGGCCTGCGTCGGGCACACGTCGATGCAGGCGGTGCAGGTGCCGCAGTGGTCGGTGACCGGTGCGGTGGGCGGCAGCGCGACGTCGACGTAGATCTCGCCCAGGAAGAAGGCCGAGCCCGCGTCGCGCGCCAGGATCAGCGAATGCCTGCCCTGCCAGCCCTGGCCGCTGCGGCTGGCGAGCGCCTTTTCCAGCACCGGCGCGGAATCGCAGAACGCGCGGTGGCCGAACGGCCCGATCTCGCCCGCGATGCGGTCGCAGAGCTTTTGTAGGCGCGAGCGCACCACCTTGTGGTAGTCGCGCCCACGGGCGTAGAGCGAGACCACGCCCTCGCCCGGGCGCTCCAGGCGCGCGCGCTCCCGCGCCTGCCAGTCGGGCGGCGTCTCGCGCGCGAGGTAGTTCATGCGCGCGGTGATCACGCTGAGCGTGCCCGGCACCAGCTCGGCCGGGCGCGTGCGCTTGCTGCCATGCTTGTGCATGTAGTGCAGGTCGCCGTGGTAGCCCCTGGCGAGCCAGTCGAGAAAATCCGGCTCGGCCGACGACAGGTCCACCCCCGACACGCCAATTTGGGAAAATCCCAGCTCATGTGCCCAAGCGCGTATCCGCGAGACCCATTGACCGCCATCGACCATCGCCCGATTGTAGGAACGCGCCCAGAAGGCGGCGCCGGACCATCCCGCACGCTGCGCTGGCCGAGCGAGCTCGATACCGAGCGCTTCGCCGCGCGCCTGGCGCGCGCCCCGGAGCTGGCCGACGCCTTCATCGCGCTGCACGGCGACCTGGGCGCGGGCAAGACCACGCTGGTGCGCCACCTGCTGCGCGCGCTCGGCGTCACCGGGCGCATCAAGAGCCCGACCTACGCGGTGGTCGAGCCGTACACCGCCGGCGCGCTCGCCATCTGGCACTTCGACTTCTACCGCTTCGGCGACCCGCGCGAGTGGGAGGACGCGGGCTTTCGCGACCTCTTCGCCAGCCCCGGCCTCAAGCTGGCCGAATGGCCGCAGAACGCCGCCGCGCAGCTCCCGACGGCGGACCTTGCTATTTACATTGAAGCAGAGGATGATGGCGCCCGACGCGTGACGCTGCAGGCCGGGACCGCGCGCGGCCAAAGCCTGCTGCACCAGCTTTGCCCGTGATGACCCTGAGCGATCCCGACCGTTTCTCGTCCCGCCGCCGCAGCCTGCTGCGAGGCGGCACCCTGGCGCTGCTGCTGGGCGCGCAGCAGATCGCGCGCGGCGCCACCATCGTCGCGGTGCGCGTCTGGCCGGCGCAAGACTATTCGCGCGTGACGATCGAATCCGACCGCCCGCTCGCCACCAGGCAGGTTTTCGTGCCCACGCCGCCGCGCCTGGCGGTCGACATCGAGGGCATCGACCTGAACCCGCAGCTGCGCGAGCTGGTCGGCAAGATCAGGCCCGACGACCCCAACATCGCCGCGATCCGCATCGGGCAGAACCAGCCGGGCGTGGTGCGCCTGGTGCTCGACCTCAAGCACGACGCGCGCCCGCAGGTCTTCTCGCTGCCCCCCGTGGCCGCCTACCAGAACCGCCTGGTGCTCGACCTCTACCCCGCCGAGGCGCCCGACCCGCTGGCCCTGCTGATCGCCGAGCGCACGGGCGCCACGCCGCCGACGCCGACACCCACGCCGGCCCCCGCGCCAGGCCCCGCGGGCGACCCGCTGGGCGAGCTCATCGCCCGCCGCACGCAAGGCGGCGACGACGCGCCGGCACCCGCTGCGCCCGCCGTACCCGCCAAGGCCGCCAGCGCCCCCGCGGCCCCCGCCGCGCGCGGCACCGACCGCATCATCATCGTCGCGCTCGATCCCGGCCACGGCGGCGAAGACCCCGGCGCCATCGGCCCCCGCGGCACGCGCGAGAAGGACGTGGTCCTGAAGGTCGCCCACCTGCTGCGCGACCGCATCAACGCGACCACGGTCGGCGGCAACCCCATGCGCGCCTTTCTCACGCGCGACGCCGACTTCTTCGTGCCGCTCGCCACCCGCGTGGCCAAGGCGCGGCGCGTGCAGGCCGACCTGTTCGTCTCGATCCACGCCGACGCCTTCAGCTCGCCCGACGCGCGCGGCGCCAGCGTCTTCGCCCTGAGCGAAGGCGGCGCGTCCAGCTCGGCGGCGCGCTGGCTGGCCAACAAGGAAAACCAGGCCGACCTGGTGGGCGGCCTGAACGTGCGCGCGCAAGACCAGCACGTGCAGCGCGCGCTGATCGACATGAGCACCACCGCGCAGATCAACGACAGCCTCAAGCTCGGCGGCGTGCTGCTCGGCGAGATCGGCGCCATGGCCAGGCTGCACAAGCCGCGCGTCGAGCAGGCAGGCTTTGCCGTGCTCAAGGCACCCGACATCCCGAGCGTGCTGGTCGAGACCGCCTTCATCAGCAACCCCGACGAAGAGACGCGCCTGCGCAGCGCCGCCTACCAGCAGCAACTGGCCGACGCGCTGATGCGCGGCATCGAACGCTACTTCGCCAAGAACCCGCCGCTGGCGCGCAGCCGCGCGGTGTGACCGCGGCCGGAGTCCCCGCATGGCCCTGCCCCACGCCCTGTCCTCCGAAGTCGTCGGCCTGCGCCCGCTGGGCGGGCGCATCGCGGAAACCCGCACGCACGCCATCATCAAGGCGGCGCAGCTCGAGGTGATCCGCGTCGTCCTGCGCGCCGGCGAGAAGCTGCGCCAGCACGACACGCCCGGCGAGCTCACGGTGCATTGCATCGAGGGCGAGGTGGAGTTCACGGTGGGCGACACGCCGCACCTGCTGCGCGCCGGCGACTGGCTGCACCTGGCGCCCAGGGCGCCGCACGCCCTGCGCGCGCTGGCGGATGCGTCGCTGCTGCTGACGATCTGCCTGGTCCCCGGCGCGAACTGAGCGCGCGCGCCGCGCACGCACGGATCGGCCGACGTGCTGCCCGGTGATTGAATCTGCATCAGGGTAAACCCACGTGTCATGGGTTTCGCGATATGTTCACTATCGTGCCCGGGCTATGGCGAGACCTGCGGAAAAGCCGCACCATCGGCAGGCGCAGGCGGCGCCCGGCCGGCGCGCGTGCGTGCGCCGCCGCGCCACGGAGATCCCTCATGACAGAACCGACATCCTCCACGACCCCCATCCGCTTCTACTTCCGTGGCGGCATCGTCGACGTCGGCGGCGTGCAGACCACGCGCACGCTGCTCGACTGGCTGCGCGAGAACCGCCGCCAGACCGGCACCAAGGAGGGCTGCAACGAGGGCGACTGCGGCGCCTGCACCGTGGTGCTGGGCGAGCTCGATGCGCAGGGCGAACTGCAGCTGCGCTCCGTCAACGCCTGCATCCAGTTCCTGCCCACGCTCGACGGCAAGGCGCTGTTCACCGTCGAAGACCTCGCGGCGCTCGCCCCCCCCGGCCGCGACAGCAAACCCGCGCTGCATCCGGCGCAGCAGGCCATGGTCGAGTGCCACGGCTCGCAATGCGGCTTCTGCACGCCGGGCATCGTGATGACGCTGTTCGGCAACTACGAGCAGCACCTGCACCACGACACCCGCCCCACGCGCCAGCAGCTGGCCGACGACCTGTCCGGCAACCTGTGCCGCTGCACCGGCTACCGGCCCATCCTGGACGCGGGCCAGCGCATGTACGACCTGCCCGCCGCGCGGCTGGATCGCCAGGCGGTGGCCGCGGCGCTCAGGAGCATCGCGCGCACCAGCGCGCTCGACTACAGCGCCACCCGCGCCACGCCGCAGGGCCAGCGCACCGACCACTTCCACGCGCCGCGCACGCTCGATGGTCTGGCCGAGGTCCGCGCGGCCAAGCCCGGGGCGCGGCTGCTCGCCGGCTCGACCGACATCGGCCTGTGGGTCAACAAGCAGTTCCGCGACGTGGGCGACCTGATCTACGTCGGCAACGTGGCCGAGATGCGGCGCGTCGAGCAGCGGGGCGAGCACCTGTGGATAGGCGCCGCCGCGCCGCTGGAAGACGCCTGGCGCGCCCTGGTGCAGCGCGCGCCCGGCCTGATGGACGTGTGGCTGCGCTTCGCCTCGCTGCCGATACGCCACGCCGGCACCATGGGCGGCAACGTGGCCAACGGCTCGCCCATCGGCGACTCGGCGCCCATCCTGATGGCGCTCGACGCCTCGGTCGAGCTGCGCCAGGGCGCCGCCGTGCGCACGCTGCCGCTCACCGCCCTGTACCTGGACTACATGAAGAATGCCCTGCAGGAGGGCGAATTCGTGCAGGCCATCACCGTGCCGCTGGCGGCCTTCGACCAGCAGGTGCGCGGCTACAAGATCAGCAAGCGCTTCGACTGCGACATCTCGGCGATCAGCGCCGGCATGGCCATCGGGCTCGAGGGCGACCTGGTCAAAAGCGTGCGCCTAGCCTACGGCGGCATGGCGGGCACCGTCAAGCGCGCGGCCAGGGCCGAGGCCGCGCTGCTGGGGCGGCCCTGGACGCAGGAGGCGGTGCAGGCGGCGCAGCGGCAGCTCGCCGAGGACTACGCCCCCCTGACCGACATGCGCGCCAGCAGCGGCTACCGCCTGCAGGTGGCGCAAAACCTGCTGCAGCGCCTGTGGCTCGAAACCCGGCCGGTGGCGCCGCTGGCCGCGCACGCCACCAGCGTATTCGCCGTGCTGCCGCACGCCGCGGTCGTTTGAAGGAGACCCGCCATGAACACCCGTGTCGCCGAGGACCTGCTGCGCGAGAGCGCGCCGTTCGCCGACTACCAACACAACCTCAAGACCCGCTTCAACCCCGGTGCCGAGGCCACGGCGCTGCACGCCGGAGCGCGCGTGGGCATCAGCCGCCCGCACGAATCGGCGCAGCTGCACGTGGCGGGCAGCGCCACCTATTGCGACGACATCCCCGAGCTCGCCGGCACGCTGCACTGCGCGCTCGGCCTCTCGCCCGTGGCCGCGGGCCGGCTGCTGGAGAGCGACCTGGCCGCCGTGCGCGCCATGCCCGGCGTGGTGCGCGTCTTCACCGCCGCCGACATTCCCGGTGAAAACAACTGCGGCTCGGTGCTGCACGACGACCCCATCCTGTGCGACGGCGAGATCCGCTACCTCGGCCAGCCGGTGTTCGCCGTGGTGGCCGAGACGCGCGAGCAGGCCCGCCGCGCCGCTGCGCTGGCCAGGGGCGTGCTCAAGACCGAAAGCGCCGAGCCGGTGCTCACGCCGCGCCAGGCGCATGAAAAGCAGCAGTACGTGGTGCCCCCCATGCACCTGGCGCGCAGCGCCACCGGCCAGGACGAGGCCGGCATCCGCGCCGCCATCGCCAAGGCGCCGCACCGCCTGACCGGCAGCCTGGACGTGGGCGGGCAGGAGCAGTTCTACCTCGAAGGCCAGATCAGCTACGCGCTGCCCAAGGAAGACGGCGGCATGCACGTCCACTGCTCGACGCAGCACCCGAGCGAGATGCAGTTCCTCGTCGCGCACGCGCTCGGCATCCAGGCGCACGCGGTGCTGGTCGAGTGCCGCCGCATGGGCGGCGGCTTCGGTGGCAAGGAATCGCAGTCGGCGCAGTTCGCCTGCATCGCGGCGCTGGCCGCGCGCGCCCTGAACCGCCCGGTCAAGCTGCGCCTGGACCGCGACGACGACTTCATGATCACCGGCCGGCGCCACGGCTTCTGGTACGAGTACGACGTGGGCTACGACGACGACGGCCGCGTGCTCGGCGTCACGCTGCAGATGGTCTCGCACGCCGGCCACTCGGCCGACCTGTCCGCGGCGGTGATGACGCGCGCCGTCTGCCACTTCGACAACGCCTACTGGCTGCCCGAGGTGGCCATGCACGGCTACTGCGGCAAGACGAACACGCAAAGCAACACGGCGTTCCGCGGCTTCGGCGGTCCGCAGGGCGCCATCTGCATGGAGTACATCCTCGACAGCATCGCGCGCAGGCTCGGCAAGGACGCGCTCGCGGTGCGCCGCGCCAACTTCTACGGCAAGAGCGAGCGCAACGTCACACCGTACCGCCAGACCGTGAGCGACAACATCATCCACGAGCTGGTCGACCAGCTCGAAGCCGGCAGCGACTACCGGGAGCGGCGCGCGCAGGTGGCGCAGTTCAACGCCGCGAGCCCGGTACTGAAGAAGGGCCTGGCGCTCACGCCCGTGAAGTTCGGCATCAGCTTCAACGTCAAGCACCTGAACCAGGCCGGCGCGCTGGTGCACGTCTACCTCGACGGCTCCATCCTGGTGAACCACGGCGGCACCGAAATGGGCCAGGGCCTGAACACCAAGGTGGCGCAGGTGGTGGCGCACGAGCTGGGGGTGAACTACGAGCGCGTGCGCCTGTCGGCCACCGACACCAGCAAGGTGGCCAACACTTCGGCCACCGCGGCCTCCACCGGTTCCGACCTCAACGGCAAGGCGGCGCAGGACGCCGCGCGCCGAATCCGCGAGCGCCTCGGAGCCAGCGTGGCGCAGCGCCACGGCGGCAGGCCCGAGGACGTGCGCTTCGCCAACGACAAGGTGATGGTCAGCGGCAAACGGCTCGACTTCAGCGCCGTGGTGGCCGACGCCTACCTCGACCGCGTGCAGCTCTGGTCCGACGGCTTCTACGCCACGCCCGGCCTGTCGTGGGACGCCAGGACCATGCAAGGCCGCCCGT
Organism: Pseudomonadota bacterium; assembly: GCA_963205335.1. Taxonomy (GTDB): domain Bacteria; phylum Pseudomonadota; class Gammaproteobacteria; order Burkholderiales; family Burkholderiaceae_C; genus Comamonas_C. The sequence goes on along the minus strand of CAUJIM010000010.1, from coordinate 22,364 downwards.
TTTACTACTACGCCTACGGCGCGGCGGTGAGCGAGGTGGTGGTCGACACCCTCACCGGCGAGTGGAAGCTGCTGCGCGCGGACCTGCTGCACGACGTCGGCCAGTCGCTCAACCCGGTCGTCGACATCGGCCAGATCGAGGGCGGCTTCATCCAGGGCATGGGCTGGATGACGATGGAGGAGCTCGTCTGGCACCCCAAGAGCGGCCTGTTGACGACGCACGCGCCCAGCACCTACAAGATCCCCACGGCCAACGACTGCCCGCCGGTGTTCAACGTCGGGCTCTTCGAGGGCCGCAACACGGAAGACGCGATCCACCGCAGCAAGGCCGTGGGCGAGCCGCCGCTGCTGCTGCCGTTCTCGGTGTTCTTCGCCATCCGCGACGCGATCTCGGCCGTGGGCGGGCACCGCATCGATCCGCCGCTTCCCGCGCCCGCGACCAGCGAAGCCATCCTGCGCGCCGTCACGGCGGTCCAGGCAGGCTGACGCCCGCGCACCGCACGACACCGATGGAGCGCCACGCGCCACCGACCGCCGCAGGCAGCCCGCATCCGGCGGCCGATCGCGCGTTCTTCGACCGCGCCGACCTGCACCTGATCCGCGTGCTGCACACCGTGCTCGTCGAGCGCAGCGTCTCGCGCGCGGCGCTGCGCCTGTCCATGAACCAGCCCGCCGTCTCGGCCGCGCTCAGGCGCCTGAGGGAGATCGCGGGCGACCCGCTGCTGGTGAGGAGCGGCGCCGAGATGGTCATCACCGACGTGGCGCTGCAGATGATCGAGCCGGCCGCCGCCATCCTGCGGTCGGCCGACGCGCTGTTCACGCAGGCGCGCGAGTTCGACGCGCGCACCAGCCGCACCACCTTCAACATCGCCGCCAGCGACTACCTCGACCCCCTGTTCCTGCCGCGCCTGGTGACCGACATCAAGCGCGAGGCGCCGCTGGCCCGCGTCGAGATCCACGCGCTCACGCGCGAGGCCGACTACCGCGCGCAGCTGGCGCAGGGCGAGGTCGACCTGGTCGTGGGCAACTGGCTGCAGCCGCCGGACGACCTGCACATCGCGCAGCTCTTCAGCGACGAGGTGGTCTCGCTCGTGAGCACCGGCCACCCGGCGGTGCGCGGCGGCTGGAGCGTGCAGGAATGGCTCGCCGCCGAGCACGTCGCGCCCATGCCGACCTATCCCGGCGCGCGCGGCATCATCGACCAGGTGCTGAGCAGCCAGGGCCTGGCGCGCAACATCGTGGCGCGCAGCGCCTACTTCGGGCTGATCCCGGAGATGGTGGCGCACAGCCGCCTGGTGCTCACCACCGGGCGCCAGCACTGCGAGCGCGTGGCCGCCAGCCTGCCGCTGGCCATCCTGCCCTGCCCCGTGCCCATGCCGCCCCTGCACTACTACCAGCTCTGGCACGCGCGCAGCCAGCATGCGAGCAGCGCGCGCTGGCTGCGCGAGCGCGTCAAGGCCACGATCGCCGCGCTGTAACGCCTTTTCCAACCCCACTGGCACGACAACACAAGGAGACAAGCGATGGAGTGGACCGAGCGGCTATTCAAGCTCAGGGAGCACGGCACCACGGTGCGCACCGAGGTCATTGCAGGGCTGACGACCTTCCTCACGATGGCCTACATCATCTTCGTCAACCCCGCCATCCTGGGCGATGCGGGCATGCCCAAGGATTCGGTCTTCGTCGCCACCTGCCTGATCGCGGCGCTGGGCACGGCGGTGATGGCGCTGTACGCCAACTACCCCATCGCCCTCGCCCCCGGCATGGGGCTGAACGCCTACTTTTCCTACGCCGTGGTGCTGCACATGGGCTTCACCTGGCAGGCCGCGCTGGGCGCGGTGTTCATCTCCGGCTGCCTGTTCCTGATCGTGACGGTCACGGGCATACGCAGCCTCATCATCGACGGCATACCGCAGTCGCTGCGCCTGGCCATCACCGTCGGCATCGGGCTCTTTCTCGCGCTCATCGCGCTCAAGAGTGCGGGCATCGTGGTCGGCAACGAGGCTACGCTCGTGACCCTGGGCGACCTGCACAAGCCCGGCGTGGTGCTGGCCGTGATCGGCTTTCTCGTCATGGTGGCGCTCGACCGGATGAAGGTGCGCGGCGCGATCCTGATCGGCATCATCGCCGTGACGATCCTCTCGTTCATCTTCGGCGGCAACGAGTTCCGCGGCGTCTTCTCGGCGCCGCCCTCGATCGAGCCGACGCTGTTCAAGCTCGACATCCACACCGCCCTCACCAAGGGCCTGCTCAACGTGGTGCTGGTCTTCTTCCTGGTGGAGCTGTTCGACGCCACCGGCACGCTGATGGGCGTGGCCCGCCGCGCGGGGCTGCTGGTGCCGGGCAAGATGGACCGGCTCAACAAATCCCTGTTCGCCGACAGCGCCGCGATCTTCGCCGGCTCGCTGCTCGGCACCTCCAGCACCACCGCCTACGTGGAAAGCGCCTCCGGCGTGCAGGCGGGCGGGCGCACGGGCCTGACGGCCCTCACGGCCTCGGTGCTGTTCCTGGCCGCCCTGTTCATCGCGCCGCTGGCCGGCGCCGTGCCGGCCTATGCCACCGCGCCCGCGCTGTTCTTCGTCGGCTGCCTGATGATGCGCGACCTGACCGAGCTCGACTGGGGCGAGTCCACCGAGGTGATTCCCGCCGCCGTCACGGCCCTGATGATGCCCTTCACCTACTCGATCGCCAACGGCCTCGCCTTCGGCTTCATCTCCTACGCCGCGATCAAGCTCTTCACCGGCCGGGTGAAGGAGGTGCACTGGATGGTGTGGCTGATCGCCCTCGTGTTCCTGTTCAAGTTCTTCTACGTCGGCGGCTGAGCATGCAAGGCTACCGCGCGCAGCTGCTGCGCTTTTCCAGCGACGGCCAGGCCCTGTACGAGAGCGACGGCCTGCTCGTCGTCGCCCCCGACACGGTGGGCCTGCGCAAGGTGGTCGATGCCGGGCCGTACGGCGCGGTCGCCGCGCGCCACCCGGGGCTGCAGGTCACGCACTGGCCGGGCCGCATCATCGCGCCCGGCTTCGTCGACCTGCACCTGCACTACCCGCAGCTGGACATCATCGGCGCCCCGGCCGACGGCCTGCTGCCATGGCTCGCCAACTACACCTTCCCGGCCGAGGCGCGCTTCGCCGACCCGGCGCACGCCGCCGAGGTGGCCGCGTTCTTCTTCGACGAGCTGGCGCGCAACGGCGTGACCACCGCGCTCACCTTCCCGACCTCGCACCCGGCGTCGGTCGACGCCTTCTTCGCCGAGGCCGGACGCCGCGGCCTGCGCATGATCTCGGGCAAGGTGCTGCAGGACCGCCACAGCCCCGACGGCGTGCGCGACGAGACCGAGCAGAGCCTGGTCGACAGCGAGGCGCTGATCCGCCGCTGGCACGGCAAGGGGCGCCTGGGCTACGCCATCACGCCGCGCTTCGCCCCCGCGAGCAGCGAGGCGCAACTGCGCGGCGCGGGCGAACTGGCGGCGCGCTACCCCGGCACCTGGATCCAGTCGCACGTGGCGGAAAACCGCGACGAGGTGCGCTGGGTGCGCGAGCTGTTCCCCAGGGCGCGCTCCTACCTTTCCGTCTACGAAGGCTTCGGCCTGCTACGCCCGCGCGCCGTCTACGCGCACTGCATCCATTTCGACGGCGAAGACCGCGCGCTGATGCGCGCCACGGGCACGGCCGCCGCGGTCAGCCCGACGAGCAACCTGTTCCTCGGCAGCGGCTTCTTCGACTACGGCGCCGCGCGCGAGGCGGGCATGCTGCACGGCCTGGCGAGCGACGTGGGCGGCGGCACCAGCTTCAGCCCCTTCCACACCATGCTCGCGGCCTACTACGTCGGGCGCGAGAGCATGAGCAAGCCGGGCCTGAGCCTCGCGCCCGGCGAACTGTGGTGGAGCCACACCGGCGGCGCGGCGCGCGCGCTGGGCCTCGAAGGCGTGATCGGCACGCTGCAGCCCGGCACCGAGGCCGACTTCGTCGTGCTCGACCCCGGGGCCACGCCGCTGCTGGCACGCAAGAGCGCACGCGCCGGCAGCCTGGACGAGCTGCTGTTCGGCCTGATCGTGCTGGGCGACGACCGCGCGGTCGAGCGCGTCGTCACCGCCTGACGTTCACGCCGCGCGCGCCTTGCGCCCGCTGCGCCACGCGCCGTAGACCGCGATCAGCCCCGGCACCAGGATCAGCCCCCAGATGATGAATTCCAGGCGCTCGCGCACCCAGGGCAGGTTGCCGAAGAAGTAGCCCGCCGCGCACAGGCCCAGCACCCAGAGCAGCGCACCCGCCACGTTGTACGCCGTGAACCTGGCGCGGTTCATCGCCGCCACGCCGCCGACGAAGGGCGCGAAGGTGCGGATGAAGGGCATGAAGCGCGCCAGCACGATGGTGATGCCACCGTAGCGCTCGTAGAAGGCATGCGCCTGCTCGAAGGCCTGCCTGTTGAACCAGCGCGAGTTCTCCCACTGGAACACCTTCGGCCCGAAGTGGCGGCCGATCTGGAAGTTGCACTGGTCGCCCAGCACCGCCGCCGCCAGCAGCACCGCGCAGGCCGTCCAGACGTCGAGCAGCCCCGCGCCGCTGAGCGCCCCGGTGATGAAGAGCAGCGAATCGCCCGGCAGGAACGGCATGACCACCACGCCGGTCTCTACGAACACGATGAGGAACAGCAGCGCGTAGACCCAGGTGCCATAGCTGGCCACGAAGGCCTCCAGGTGCTTGTCCACGTGCAGGACGAAGTCGATCAGAAAAGCGGCGATTTCCACAAGCGGCCCGGCAGGCAAACGCGAAGCGGGTGATTATCGGCGGCTCCTAAAATGAACCGGGTGAACGACCAGACCTCCCTCCCCCGCCCCATCCACGAACTGCCCGACGAGCTGATCAGCCAGATCGCCGCGGGCGAGGTGGTCGAGCGCCCGGCCTCGGTGGTGCGCGAGCTGGTGGACAACGCGCTCGACGCCGGCGCCACGCAAGTCACCGTGCGGCTGCTCGCGGGCGGGGTGCGCCTGATCGCGGTGGAAGACGACGGCTGCGGCATCGCGCGCGAGCAGCTGCCGCTGGCGCTGCGCCGCCACGCGACGAGCAAGATCGCCAGCCTCGCCGACCTCGAATCGGTCGCCACCATGGGTTTTCGCGGCGAGGCGCTGGCGGCGATCGCATCGGTCTCGGAGACCGCGCTGCTCTCGCGCACGCCGGATCAGGCCAGCGCCTTCCTGCTCGATGCGCGCAGCGGCGAGCTGCGCCCGGCGGCGCGCGCCACAGGCACGACCGTCGAGGTCAAGGAGCTGTTCTTCTCCACCCCCGCGCGGCGCAAGTTCCTCAAGAGCGACGCGACCGAGCTCGCGCACTGCATCGAGGCAGTGCGCCGCCACGCACTCGCCCGGCCCGACGTGGGCTTCGCCGTCTGGCACGAGGGCAGGCTGGTGCAGCAGTGGCGCGCCACCTGCACGCCCGGCGAGGCGCCCGACCCCGCGGCGCTGGCGCGGCGCATGGCCGACGTGCTGGGCGAGGAGTTCATCGCGCAGTCGCTCCCCGTCGAGTACCGCGCCGGGCCGCTTATCATCACCGGCCGCGCCGGGCTGCCCAGCGCCTCGCGCTCGCGCGCCGACCAGCAGTACAGCTACGTCAACGGCCGCTTCGTGCGCGACAAGGTGCTGCAGCACGCCGCCCGCGCCGCCTACGAGGACGTGCTGCACGGCCAGCGCCAGCCGGTCTACGTGCTCTACCTGCAGATAGCCCCGGAGCGCGTGGACGTGAACGTGCACCCGACCAAGATCGAGGTGCGCTTTCGCGACAGCCGCGAGGTGCACCAGGCGGCGCTGCGCGCGCTCGAGGCCGTGCTGGCCGCGCCGCGCGCGCAGGCGCTGGCCACGGCCCCCGCCGCGGCCCCTGCCGAGAAATACAAGCCAAATCGGCCTCCAACGCCCGAATGGCGTGCGCAAGCAGCTCTCAATTTGAGAGAAACCTGGGGGCACAAGGTCGCCGACCTGCAGGCGCTGTGGGGCGCACCGGCCGCGCCCGCACCGGTGCCAGTGCAGCCGGCCGGCCGGCCCCGGCCCGAGGCTCCGCATGCCGCCGTCGAGGCCGCGCAGGCCTCCGCCCCTGCGGACGAACCCGTCTGGCCGCTGGGCCGCGCCGTCGCGCAGATCCGCGGCGTCTACATCCTTGCGGAAAACGCCCAGGGCCTGGTCATCGTGGACATGCACGCGGCGCACGAGCGCATCGTCTACGAGCGCCTGAAGGCCCAGCTCGACGGCACGCAGCGCATCGCCAGCCAGCCGCTGCTGATCCCCGCCACGTTCGCCGCCACCCCCGAGGAGGTGGCCACGGCGGAGACGCACCTGGAGGCGCTGGCCCAGCTCGGCCTGGACGTCGCCCCGTTCTCCAGCCGCACGCTGGCGGTGCGCGCCGTGCCCACCCAGCTCGCCCAGGGCGACGCGGTGGAGCTGGCGCGCAGCGTGCTGGCCGAGCTCGGCACGCACGAGGCCAGCACCATGGTCGAGCGCGCGCGCAACGAGATCCTCGGCACCATGGCCTGCCACGGCGCGGTGCGCGCCCACCGGCAGCTCACGCTGGCCGAGATGAACGCCCTGCTGCGCCAGATGGAAACCACCGAGCGCTCCGACCAGTGCAACCACGGCCGCCCCACCTGGCGCCAGCTCTCCATGAAAGAGCTGGACGCGCTGTTCCTGCGCGGGCGCTGATCCCGCCACTGCCTGGCAACGCCATCCCAGGTCTGGCTGCTGATCGGATACACCAAGGCCAAGTTCGACAACCTGCCCACCGAATTTCTGGTGGCCTTGCGCAAGGAGATTGACGATGCCCAAGAAACCGGACCCTGAGATGCAAGCCTTCCGGGCGGATTTGCTGGAAGCCGTGCGTGACATGAAAGCCAGGCGCGCCGCCCGCGCTACCCAGGTCCAGGTGACCGACGCCGCTGGAGCGCGCGGGTCGGCCTGTCGCAGTCCCAATTCGCCACGCTGCTGGGCGTATCGGTGCGCACGCTCCAGAACTGGGAACAGGACCACAGCCAGCCCTCGGGCGCGGCGCAGACCCTGATCCGCGTGGCGATGGCTGCTCCGCAGGTGCTGCGCGCCGTGGCGTAAACGCCGCCGTCGGCTACACGGCCGCACCGTAAACGCCCCCTGTCCCTCCCGTTGCCTTCCACCGGCATCGGCCATTGACGATGGCCTGCGGGTCGGGATCCAGGTCGAACACCCCTTTCATGTTGCGCCAGCGCCGCGGAGCACCCGTCGGCGGCGCTGGAACGCGCGCGCCGCAGCTCATTCACAAAAAGTTACAAAAATCGTTATGCATGATAGTATGTTCTTTAGACATAATGCTGCACCGCGACATTTTCTTGAAAGCGTTTTCATGAGTGCTCATCCCTCCGTCGGCCAGTTCCTGGAACGCGTGGCCCAACGCAACTCCGGCCAACCCGAATTCATGCAGGCCGTCACCGAGGTCATGGAGAGCCTGTGGCCGTTCCTGGAAGCCAACCCCCGCTACACCGAGCAGGCGCTGCTGGAGCGCCTGGTCGAGCCCGAGCGCGTGGTGACCTTCCGCGTCTGCTGGCAGGACGACAGGGGCGCCACCCACGTCAACCGCGGCTACCGCATCCAGCACAGCATGGCCATCGGCCCGTACAAGGGCGGCCTGCGCCTGCACCCCTCGGTGACGCTGTCCATCCTCAAGTTCCTGGCCTTCGAGCAGACCTTCAAGAACGCGCTCACCACGCTGCCCATGGGCGGCGCCAAGGGCGGCTCCGACTTCGACCCCAAGGGCAAGAGCAACGCCGAGATCATGCGTTTCTGCCAGGCCTTCGCCAGCGAACTGTTCCGCCACGTCGGCGCCGACACCGACGTGCCCGCGGGCGACATCGGCGTGGGCGGGCGCGAGGTCGGCTTCATCGCCGGCATGATCAAGAAGCTCACCAACCGCTCCGACTGCGTGCTCACCGGCAAGGGCATGTCCTTCGGTGGCTCGCTGCTGCGCCCCGAGGCCACCGGCTACGGTCTGGTCTACTTCGCCGAGGAAATGCTCAAGACCCGCGGCAAGAGCCTGGACGGCATGCGCGTGTCGGTCTCCGGCTCGGGCAACGTCGCGCAGTACGCGGTGGAAAAGGCCATGCAGCACGGCGCCAGGGTCATCACCGTCTCCGATTCGAGCGGCACCGTGATCGACGAGGAAGGCTTCACGGCCGAGAAGCTCGCCGTCCTGCTGCAGGTGAAGAACGAGCAATACGGCCGCGTGAGCGACTACGCCGCGCGCGTCGGCGCCAAGTTCCACGCCGGCGTACGCCCCTGGCACGTGCCGGTGGACGTGGCCCTGCCCAGCGCCGTGCAGAACGAACTGGACGAGAACGACGCCCGCACGCTCGTCAGGAACGGCGTGCAGTGCGTGGCCGAAGGCGCCAACATGCCCTCGACCAACGAGGCCGCCAAGGTCTTCGAGGACGCCGGCGTGCTCTACGCCCCCGGCAAGGCGAGCAACGCCGGCGGCGTGGCCACCTCGGGCCTGGAGATGAGCCAGAACGCCCAGCGCCTGGTGTGGACGCGCGAGGAAGTCGACGCGCGCCTGCTGGGCATCATGCAGGACATCCACGGCGCCTGCCTGGAATACGGCCGCCGCCCCGACGGCAAGATGAGCTACATCACTGGCGCCAACGTGGCCGGCTTCGTCAAGGTGGCCGACGCGATGCTGTCGCAGGGCGTGATCTGAAGCCCTCCCGCCTTCCGCCCCCTCCCTGCGGGAGAGGGCCGGGGCGAGGCGAGGATCTTCCACGCCGCCGCCCCACGCTGCGCGGTCCGATGGCTCCCAGCGCAGTTGCCACACCACCCGCAACGACGGCATCGCGATAGCGCCGCGCACAGGCACAGGCACCACGGCCCGATTGCGCGATCAGCGCGACACAGCCGCAGGCTTTGCGTCCACGCCTGCGATCCGCTCCCATACCAGTCCGGGACGGGTGCCGCACGCAAGGCACCAATCGACGAACAGCATCACGTCCACGTACGCCTCGCCGCGTTCGATCTTGGAGACGTAGGACTGCCCGACCTCCAGGCGCTGGGCCAGTTGCGCCTGCGTCAGCCCCGCCGCCGCACGCACCTGCACCAACACGGCCCGCAGGGCTTGATAGCGTGGGTGGTGTATGGAAATCGGCACAGGCGCATGCTGAAGTCCATAACGGAATAGTCCTATTAAGACTATTTGCTGTACTATCCATCCGACCCGGACGGTGTTCGCCCGCGTCGGAACCAACCTGAACACACGAGAGGAAACGATGAAAAAGCAACTCGCAACCGTCGGACTGCTGTGCACGCTGCTGGCCGCCTGCGGTGGTGGCGGCAGTGACGACGGCGCAAGCCCTGAAGGGTTCTGGGTCGGCAAGGCGGCCACGGGCGTGGACGTCGCACTGGCCGTGCTGGAGAACGGCGACACCTGGGGTTATTACGCCAATGGCGGCTATCTCGTCGGGGCATTGGCGGGCAATACCACCCCCAGCGGCAGCCAGCTATCCGGCAGCGGAAAGGACTTCAATCTGCTCTCCCGGACGGTCACGTCAGGCAACTACTCGGGCACGTTCAGCGCCAGGAAGTCGATCTCGGTCACGCTGTCCGACGGCACCACCTTCACCGGGAACTACGACGCGAGGTACGATCAGCCCGCCTCACTCGCCGCATTGGCGGGCTCGTTCTCCGGACAGGGCGCCACCGGCACCACCTCCGCGATATCCGCCCCGATCGCCATCACGTCCTCCGGGACAGTGACGATGCCGGCGGTCAGCGGCTGCAGCGCATCGGGCACCGTCGCCCCGCGCGCCTCGGGCAAGAACATCTTCGACATGACGGTCACCTTCAACGGCAGCACCTGCGCACTGGGCAACGGCGCCGTGGCCAAGGGCGTGGCGTTCTACGACAGCACCAGCCGCACCCTCGTCGGGCTGGCCCTCAACGGCCCGAAGACCGACGGCTTCGTCTACCTCGGGCAGAAGGCGCCGTAACGGTACGCGCCCTCCGCCTTTCCTCCCCTTCTTCGGAAGGGGTCCGGCAAGGGCTGCACACCAGACTTTCGGATATCTATTTTGATAGCTGCCAGCGCTTTACCATCAAGCGCTAGAGCCCTATTTTTTCCAAATATTCTCAGCCACTACAGCCGGACCACCTGCCCCCACGGCACCTCCGGCACCGGCTCGTAGTGCGCCACCACGAACACCCGCCCGGTTTCGCTGCTGCGCCGCGCCGCGCCGGCCAGCGCGCCGCGCAGGTAGCGGATGGACGCCCAGTCCAGCGCCGCCTCGGGCTCGTCGACCAGCGTCAGCGGCGCGCCGCTGGCCAGCGCCGCGGCCAGCAGCACCTTGCGCTTGCTGCCGGTGGACAGGCGGAACATCTCCTTGTGCAGGTGCTCGGCCAGGCCCAGGCCCTGCACGTGCTCCTGCCAGGCTGCTTCATTCCACGCGGGGTGGCGCGCCGACGACTCCCGCGCCCACTGCGCGGGCGAGACCTCGGGCCACTCCTGGCGCGGGTCGCGCCAGAAGACTTGCGCGGCGCGCTCGGCGGCGGGCAGCGCGGCCACGTCGCGACCGCGCCAGCGCACCGTGCCCGCGCCGGGCGCCTGCTCGCCCGCCAGCAGGCGCAGCAGGGGCGTCTTGGCCTCGCCCTCCTCGTCGATGAGCAGCGCGAGCCCCGGCACGAAATCGGCGCTGAAGCCGCAGAGCGCCGCGGCGCCGGGCACGTCCAGCCCGATCGAGCGCACCTGCAGCGGCGCTTCGGGCGCACCATGGTCTGACATCGAAATATTCCTTTCTGCCCGCAGTGGAAGCGGCCCCCGCGTTTTTACACTCTGCGCATGGCCACTGTTCCACCCCGCGATTCGCCCGCCGCCCCGCGCGGCCGGCCGCGCGCGCTGACGGCGCTGCTGCCCTTCCTGCGGCCCTACCGCTGGCCGATCGCCGGGGCGCTCGTCTTCCTGCTGCTGGCTGCGCTGGCGACGCTGGCCTTCCCGCTGGCGCTGCGCCAGCTCATCGACCAGGGCCTTCCGGGCGGCGGCCAGGCGGCGGCGCTGCGCGCGCACTTCGGCCTGCTCTTCGGCGTGGCGGTGGCGGTCGGCGTGTTTTCCGCCGCGCGCTACTACGCCATGAGCTGGCTGGGCGAGCGCGTGACGGCCGACCTGCGCAGCAGCGTCTACGCCCGCGTGCTCACGCAGAGCCCGGCGTTCTTCGAGACCACGCAGACCGGCGAGGTGCTGTCGCGCCTGACGGCAGACACCACGCTGGTGCAGACGGTGATCGGCTCGTCGTTCTCGCTCGGCCTGCGCAACGCGGTGCTGGGCCTGGGTGCGCTGGCGATGCTGGTGTGGACCAACCCGCTGGTGATGTCGGTGGCGCTGGCCGCGGTGCTGGTCGTGGTGCTGCCGGCGATGTGGATCGGCCGCAGCGTGCGCCGCCTGTCGCGCGCCAGCCAGGACCGCGTGGCCGACGCCAGCGCCATCGCCGCCGAGGTGCTGGGCGCGATTCCCGTGGTGCAGGGCTTCACCGCCGAGCCGCGCGAGGCCGCGCGCTTCGCCGCCTCGGCCGAGGAGGCCTTTCGCACCGCCATCCGCCGCAGCGGCGTGCGCGCGGCCCTGGTCGCCTTCATCATCATCGCCAACGCCGCGCTGCTGCTCTGGGGCCTGTACCGCGGCAGCCAGGCGGTGCTGGCCGGGCAGATGAGCGCCGGCAGCCTGGGCCAGACCATCGTCTACGCCCTCTTCCTCGCGGGCGCGGTCGCCGTGCTCGGCGAAGTCTATGGCGACCTGCTGCGCGCCGCCGGCGCGATGGAGCGGCTGATGGAGCTGCTGGCCACCGAGCCCGCGATCCGCTCCCCCGCCGGCGCCGCGCTGGAGACGATCGCGCCGGGGCAGCCGCTCGGCGTCGCCTTCGAGGCGGTGCGCTTTCACTACCCTTCGCGCCCCGAGCGCGCGGCGCTGGCGGATTTCACGCTGCGGCTGGCGCCCGGCGAGACGGTGGCGCTGGTGGGCGCCAGCGGCGCGGGCAAATCGACGGTGTTCCAGCTGCTGCAGCGCTTCTACGACGTGGACGCAGGCCGCATCCTGCTGGGCGGGCACGACATCCGCCGGCTCGAGCTGCACGCGCTGCGCCGGCGCATCGCCACCGTGCCGCAGGACGCGGTGATCTTCTCCAGCAGCGCGCTGGACAACATCCGCTACGCCCGCCCCGAGGCCACGCGCGACGAGGTGGCGGCCGCTGCGCGCGCCGCCTTCGCGCACGACTTCATCGAGGCGCTGCCGCAGGGCTATGACACCTTCCTGGGCGAGCACGGCGTGCGCCTGTCGGGCGGGCAGCGCCAGCGCATCGCCATCGCCCGCGCCCTGCTCAAGGACGCGCCCGTGCTGCTGCTCGACGAAGCCACCAGCGCGCTCGACGCACACAGCGAGCGCGCGGTGCAGCAGGCGCTGGACGCGGCGCTGCACAGCCGCGCCGGCAGCCGCATCACGCTCGTGATCGCGCACCGCCTGGCCACGGTGCAGCACGCCGACCGCATCGTCGTGCTCGACCACGGGCGCATCGTCGAGCAGGGCAGCCACGCCGAGCTGCTCGCCGCCGACGGCGCCTACGCGCGCCTGGCGGCGCTGCAGTTCACGGCGTGAGCGCGCACGCACGCCGGGCGGCGGGGCGACCCGTCATTCCGCGCGGGCGGTGCCGTGGCACGGCCAGCGAAGCCGACACTGGGTCAGCCTGGCAAACCACCGCTCGACCTGGTTGAGCCAAGACGCCGAGGTCGGCGTAAAGTGGACATGCAACCGCGGGTGCCTGATGAGCCAGTTCCTGATTTCCACGCCCAGCTCTTCCTCCAGCCTGATGATCGCCCCGGACACCCCCGGCTGCGAAGTGTGCAGGGCCTTGGCCGCGTCGGTCAGGTTCAGGTTGCGGCGCACAGCCTCCTGGACGAAACGGAATTGATGGAGGTCATGGTGTGGGTATACGAAGCCCGGTCGGTATCGTAGTTTTGGTCTAAAAACGGGTTCACGATCCCCCGATCACCACCTGCGCGTCGATGATCAGGAACGCGCTGCGTGCGTCCTCCCCCTGGGTGCAGCGCAGGCTCAGTCCTCAAGTCGCGCCGTGGCGCGGGAGATCAACGAAATCCGAGGCACCGGCAGGGCCTGCAATGGCGCGAACGCGATGTCGCGGGCTTGCTGCCCGTCGAGTCCGAGTGCGCGCAGCAGCGTCGACACCACCTGCTCCGGGTAGTCGTCGCCAGCCTCGCCGCTCGCCAGGCGGACAATGGCCGCCAGCGCGAAGCCGCTGACCAGATCGACGGCCACCTCGACTGGCATCTCCAGGAAACGGCCGGAGGCGAAGCCGGCTTCGAGGTGGGGCGGCAGGTAGTCGTAGATAAGACTGCTGGGGCTCGCCAGGTGGAACGCGGCGCTCGTGACGAAGCGCGCGAACAGGGGAAAGTCCCTGGCGCGGTGGAGGTAGAGCCGCACGCCATGGGCGATGCGTGCGGCGGGATCCTCGTAACGGTTGACCGAGCCCTCGATGCTCTCCAGCAGTTCGTTGCTCAACTCCTGCGCGACGGCGGCAAGCAGTTCCTCGTTGGTCCTGAAGTAGTTGTAGAAGGTCCCTTGCGACACTTGCGCAGTGGCGATGACGTCCTGGATGACGTTTGCGCCGACGCCTTTTTCGGCGAACACGACCAGGGCGCATTCGACCAGCCGCGCCCGCATCCGCTCTCGCCGCTCTGCGGCCACCCGGGTTCGATGATCAGCGTTCGGCATCTTGGGCATACGTATCGATGAGAGGCTCGAGGGAAAGAAAAACGGGAGTCCGGTAGCTTGATTAAAAATGATTGTTTTGTCATAATGACAAAACACTCAACATGAAAGCGATCCAGGATTTCAAATGAACGCCAGTCCTTCCTCGAATGAATTCAAGACTCAGACCCTTCGCGTCGCAGGCAAGGACATTCACTACGCCGAAGCCGGGGCGGGCAAACCGCTGGTGCTGCTGCACGGCGGCGGCCCGGGGGCTTCCGGGATATCCAACTACGAACGCAACATGGCCGAGCTGGCGCGCCACTTCCGCGTGATTGTGCCGGACATGCCCGGCTACGGCGGCTCGACGAAAGGGCTGGACCGGGCCGATCCTTTCGGCGACTGCGCCACGGCGATGCTGGCCTTGCTGGACCACCTGGAGATCGGGCGTGTCTGCGTGGTGGGCAATTCCCTGGGCGGCGCGTGCGCGCTGCGCATGGCGCTGGATCGCCCCGAGCGCATCGCCGGTCTGGTGTTGATGGGCCCTGGCGGCGTGGACACCACGCGCAGCCTGCCGACCCAGGGCCTCAGGCACCTGCTCGATTACTACGCGGGCGAAGGCCCCACCAGGAGAAGCTGCGCGCCTTCATCCGCAACTACCTGACCCATGATGGCAGCCAGATTCCGGACAGCCTCATCGAAGCGCGCTTCCAGGCCAGCATCGATCCGGCCGTCGTGGCCCAACCGCCGCTGGTGCGACCCAAGGGCCTGCCCAAATTCAGGCTGATCGATTTCACGCGCGATCCCCGGCTTTCTTCGCTGCAGACGCCCACCCTGGTGCTGTGGGGCACCGAGGATCTGGTCAACCGGCCCAGCGGCGCGCGGTCGCTGCAGCGCCGCATGCCGAATTGCGACGTCTATCTCTTCAGCCGCACCGGCCATTGGGTGCAATGGGAGCGGGCGGCTGAATTCAACGCGGCCGTCATCGCCTTCGCCCGCAAACACCTCGATGTGGGAGAGCAAGCATGAATGCATCGCTGCTGGTGGCCGAAGCGGGCCCGGTCGGCATGTGCGCCGCCATCGCGGCGGCGAGCCGCGGTATCGACGTCGTAGTCGTGGAGGCGAACTCCGCCGACCGGTCGGCCGACGCCAAGTGCAACACGGTGGCCTCGCGCACGATGGAAACGCTGCGCGGCTTCGGCATCGCGGAGCAGGTGCGGGATGCCGGGCTGCCCGACGATTTCCCGACCGACGTGGTCTATGCCTCCAGCGTGGCCGGCCCGGAGTTCACGCGCATCGGCCTGCCGTCGCGCGCCGAGCGCAGGCCCGATCCCTTCCCGAAGGGCTTTCCCGACACAGGCTGGAGAACCCCCGAGCCCTTCGTGCGCGTGAGCCAGCTCTACCTCAACCCGATCCTGGCCCGCCGCATGCATGCCACGCCGGGCATCACCGTCCTGCATGACACGCAGGTGCTGGGCTACGAGCAGGACGCCGAACAGGTCCGCGTGCAGGTGAAGGACGGCACGGGCGCGAACCGGGCGCTGACCGCCCGGTATCTGATCGGCGCCGATGGCGGCCGCAGCGCGATCCGGCACGCGATGGGCGTGCGGCTTCAGGGCGATGCGGAACTGGCCCGCATGCGCTCGACCCTCGTGCGCGCCCCAGGCCTCAAGGCCTTGTTCGATGGCCGCAGGCCGGCCTGGATGACCTGGATCGCCAACCACAAGGTGCGCGGCGTCGCCGTCGCCATCGACGGTGCCGACACCTGGCTGCTGCACCGCCAGGTGCCCTCGGGCACGAGCGACTTCGACGCGCTCGACCTGCACGGCTCGATCCGCGACCTGCTGGGCGTGTCGGAGGATTTCCACTACGAAGTCCTGAACCACGAGGACTGGACCGGCCGCCGGATGGTGGCCTCACGCCTGCGGGACGGCCGCGTCTTCCTGGCCGGCGATGCAGCGCACCTGTGGGTGCCCTTTGCAGGCTACGGCATGAACGCCGGCATCGCGGACGGCATGAACATCGCCTGGCTGGTGGCGAACGTGCTCGAAGGCTGGGCCGATCCGGCCATGCTCGATGCCTACGAGACCGAGCGGCATCCCATCACCGAGCAGGTCTCGCGGCTGGCCATGCAGAGCATGCTGGACACGATCGACGCGATGGGAGAGAACACCGTGCCGCCGAGCCTGGCGTCGCGCCTCAACCCGGCAGCCATTGCGATGCGCAAGGTGCTCGGCGCCAAGCTGCACAAGCTCAACGTACCCCAGTTCGCGCCCGAAGGGCTGAACTTCGGCTACTACTACGAAGGCTCGCCCATCATCGCCGACGACGGCGAGAAGGCGCCGCCGTACACCATGGGCAGCGTGACGCCATCGACCGTTCCCGGCTGCCGGATGCCGCATTTCTGGCTGGCGCCGAACGACTCGGTGTACGACCACCTGGGGCCGGCCTACACGCTGCTGCGCTTCGATCCGGCCGTGCCGGTCGAACCCTTGCTGGCGGCAGCGCGTCGCGCACGCATGCCGCTGGCGCTGCTGGACGCGCCGGCCCGCCGTGACGACCCGGCATTCAAGCACGCCCTGCTCATCGTCCGACGCGACCAGCACGTCGCCTGGCGCGGCAACACCGTCCCGGCCCGGCCCTCGGACCTGGTTGCCAAGCTCTGCGGGCGTGAGAAGGGCGCGGCATGACCGACAGCCTTTTCGGCCGTATGCGGCTCGGCTACGTGCTCATCGAGTCATGCCGGCAAGACGCCTGGCAGCGCTTCGCCAAGGAAGGCCTGGGGCTCCACGTGGAAACCGCGCGCGATGGCGTCTTGGCTGTGCGCGTCGATGACCGCCAGCGCCGCATCGTCGTGCGCCCCGGCCCGGCCGAGGATGTGGTGGCGACGGGCTGGCAGGTGGACGACGGCGATGCGCTCGACCTGGCCCTGGCACGCCTGCGCGCCCTGGGCCTCGGCCCGGAGCGGCTGCCCGGCCCCGAGGCCGCGCTGCGGGGCATCGACGAAGGCTGGCGCTGCCGGGGACCCAAGGGCACGTTCATCGAGCTGTTCACAGATGCGAGCGCGCAGCGAACCGATGCGCCGCTGCGCATGCGCGCCAGTGGCTTCGTCACCGGCGCTTCCGGGCTCGGCCACATGGCCATCACCAGCCGCGAGCCCGAGGCCATGGAGCGCTTCTGGGTCGAAGCCTTCGATGCGCGCCTGTCCGACCGCATCGAAGACCGGCTGAGCGGCGTAACCATGGATTTCGCTTTCCTGCGGCTGAACGAACGCCACCATTCGATCGCGATCGCCTCGACGCGCGGCCTGCGCTTCGATCCGATGCGCACCAGCATCCACCATCTCAACCTGCAGGCTGCCTCGTTCGACGACGTGGTGCAGGGATACCGCCAGTGCCGGGCGCTGGGCTACCCGATCGCCAGCGCCATCGGCCAGCATCCCAACGACAAGGAACTGTCCTTTTACGTGCAGTCGCCATCGGATTTCGAGATAGAGCTGGGCTGGAACCCGCTCACCGTGAGCGCGGAAGACGAAAAAACCTGGCAGCCTGGCGCCTACCGGGGCATCAGCCTGTGGGGCCACTTCCCGGAAAACCTGACCCTGGGCCTGAAAGCCCGGCAGTTCGGCCGTGGCTTGCTTTCGCTCACCCGGCGCGAGCACCAAGTGGGAGATGCGGCATGACCGCAGCCATCGAGCACGACGTCGTCATCGTCGGGCTCGGTCCCACGGGGCTCGTGCTGGCGCATACCCTGGGCCAGCAGGGCGTGAACGTCCTGGTGCTGGAACGCGAGCCCGCGTTCTACGGCAATGCCCGCGCCGTCTACACCGACGACGAGTGCATGCGGATCTTCCAGGCGCTCGGCATGGCGGACAGGCTGCAGCAGGACATGCTTGAAGACGTTCCCGTGCAGATGGTGCTGGCTGACGGAAGCTGCCTGATCTCCACCCGCAACCCCGATCGGCCGCATGGCTGGGCCGTCAGCAATTTCTTCTACCAGCCGTTTCTCGAGACCGCGTTGGCCGAAGGGCTGGAGCGCCATCCCAGCGTGACAATCCTTCGCGGTCGTTCGGTTGTGCGCTTCGAACAGGATGGCGAGGGCGTGGACGTGTACCACGTTGCCAGCGCCGGCACGGGCTACGGCCGCACGGACCAGGCAGCCACTCCGGATGACGCCGCGGCCATGCGCGTGCGCGCGCGCTACCTTGTCGGAGCCGATGGCGGCCGCAGTATCGTGCGCACCCAGCTCGGCGTCACGATGGCGGGGCGCTCGTTTCCGACGCCCTGGCTAGTGGTCGATATCAAAGCCAAGGAGGGCTTGGCCGGGCTGCGGCACGTTCCCTATTTCTCGTTCGTCTGCGATCCCGAGTGCCCGACGGTGAACTGCGTGCAGCCCAGGGGACATCATCGCTTCGAGTTCATGCTCAAGCCTGGCCAGTCGCGCGAGGAGATGGATGCGCCCGAGACGATCCGGCGCTACCTCGCCAAGCACGTGGACGTTGATCGCTTCAATGTGCTGCGCCATCTTGTCTACACCTTCAATGCACTGGTGGCCGAGCGCTGGCGCGACCGGCGCGTGCTGCTGGCCGGCGATGCCGCCCACATGACGCCGCAGTTCATCGGGCAAGGAATGAATGCCGGCGTGCGCGACGCCTTCAACCTGGGCTGGAAGTTGCACGCCGTGCTGCGCGGCCTCGCATCCGAACGGCTGCTGGACACCTATGAATCGGAACGCCGCCCCCATGTGACCGCGATGATCCGCGAAGCGGTGCGCATGAAGGACCTCGTGTCGCTGCAGAGCCGCGGCGCGGCGTGGATGCGCAATCTCACGCTCCGCGTCATCGTGCGATTGCCCGGCTGGGACGGATGTTCACGCGCGGCGAACTCATTCCCAAGCCCATCTACGCCCAAGGAAGCTACTTCGGGCTTCCGCGCCGGTGGCGTGGACCGGAGGGAACCCTGATGCCCCAGCCGCCGGTGCGCGGGCCGGACGGCAGGCGGCACCGCTTCGACGACTGTATCGGAGCGGGATTCTTCATGCTCGGCATCGGCGTCGATCCGCGTGCCCACCTGTCGGCCAGCGACAGATTCTGGTGCGGCCGCCTGGGCGTGCGGCTGGCGACCTTGTACGGGTGGGGTGAACGCCCCCAGAGTGCCACCGATCCTGTCTGGCCAGCGGATTTGCTTGAGCTGGAAGATGTGACCGGGCAGTGGCACGACTGGCTGCGCAAGCGCCGCGTGGGTCCCGGCAGTGTGCTGGTCGTGCGGCCCGACCGCTTCGTCTTCGCCGCAGTTCCAGCCGCCGGATTGGGCACGGCCCTGGACGCCCTGCGCGCCCAACTGGGCGCATCCGGGCAGCCCGCAGCAACCGAACAGCCCATGCGCCACGGCCATGGCACCCCCTTGCAAACCCTGGAGTCCGCATGAATTCAACCAATGCCGTCACGGCTGCTGCTTCGACCCTGCGTCGGGCACGGCTGCAACGAATCCCCGTGCCGCCCGTGTCGGCCGCCTTCGGGCTTTCCAGCCTGGCCGATGCCTATCGGGTCGCCGAACTCAACACGGCCGCGCGGGTGGGCGCCGCTTGTCTCGGTCATCCCCTGCGCGCCGCGTACTGGCTGGCCCGCACGATGGCGGCCCAGAGGCAGGGACTGAAAGCCGACGAGGTGATTCTCTCCGGTGCACTCGGTCCGATGGTGCCGGTCCAGGCTGGAGATGTGATCGAAGCGCGCATCGCGGCGCTGGGCCCCAGGAGATAACGATCATGAAATGGCTGCGTTCCGCCCTTGCCGTCTCGATGCTGGAGGCGCGCCTCTTTCGAAACTTTCCGAAGCTGCGCCTCTCGGTCCTCGGCATCGTGCTGATCCCGGCGCTGTATGCGTTCATTTACCTCGAGTCGGTCTGGGACCCGGCGACGCACACGGCCAACCTGCCGGCGGCCATCGTCAATCTCGACCAAGGTACGCAGGCGGGCGGAACGCCGACGAACCTCGGCGCCGAGCTCGCCAGATCGCTCGGGGAAAAGCGGCCATTCGCGTTCTACGAAACCAGCGACGCGGAGGCAGCGCGGCGCGACGTACGCGAGGGCAAGAGCCTGTTCGCCCTGATCATCCCGCCCGATTTCAGCGCCGCTGCGCTGGGGGCCGCATCCGCCGGTGCGGGCAAGATCACCGTTTACGCATCCGAGGGGAACAACTATGCCGGCGCGGGCTTTGCCCAGCGATTCGCAGACCAGCTCGGACATCAGTTGAACGAGACCCTCAACGAAAAGCGCTGGGCCGTGGTGCTCGGCGCCACGTCGTCGTCGGCGGACAGCCTTGAGCGCCTGCGGGGCGGCGTGGCGCAACTGCGCGAAGGCGCGGCGGCGCTTGACGCCGGGCTGGGCAAGGCGCAGGCCGGCTCGGCCCGGCTCGCCGGCGGTGCGGGTGAACTCTCCGGCGGCGTCGCGCAACTGACAGACGGCATCAAGAAGCTGGGCGCGGGGGCTCGCACACTCGATGCGAAGAAGCCGGCCACCGGGGATCTGGGCCAGTTGAAAGCAGGCGCGGCGCAGCTCGCCAACGGCAACGCGCAACTGAAACAGGGTTTTCCATCGCTGGAGGACGGTGCGCGCAAGCTGGCGGAAGGCGCCGGACAGTTGCAGCAGGAGTCCAGCAAGCTGCCGCTGATGGGCGGCAGGCTGTCGGCGGCGGCGGGCCAGTTGGCGGACGGCGCGGGACACCTGCGCGCGGGCATCGCGCAGGCCGGCGAGGCGCAGGCAAAGCTCTCGGCGGGCTCGCGTGACTTGTCCGAAGCGGTTGCGCGGACGGCGGATGGCTTCGCGGCCTACGCCGGTGGCGTCTCCGCGCTCGCCGCGAATTTCCCGGCAGACGACCAGCTCGACCAACTCGCCACCGGCGCCAATGCACTGGCCGGGGCCACGGGAGAGTTGCGCCATGCCATGGCGCAGCTCAAGACCGGATCGAGCCAGCTCGCCGCCGGCTTGCAGGCCCTGGACAGCGCCCTGCCGGCCGAACCCCCGCGCCTGCCGGGCACGCCGGGCGGCCTTGCCCACTCGGTCAGGCCCCAGCTCGACATCGACGCGCCCGTGAAGAACAACGGCATGGGGCTGGCACCCAACTTCATCCCCGTGGCGCTCTGGCTCGGCGCGGTGATGACCGCGTTCATTTTCCACTTGCGCCGGCTGCCCGAAGAAGCCGCCGGCAACAGCCGTTCGGCACTCCTGCTCGGAAAACTCGGCGTGCTCTGGAGCATCAACCTCGCTCAGGCCGCGTGCGTGCTGCTGATGGCGTGGCTCATGCTGGGCCTCGAGCCCGTAAATTCGCTCGGGCTCGCGCTAACGATGGGGCTGAGCGCGCTCACGTTCATGCTCGTGATCCTGGCGCTGGTCCGCGCGTTTGGGGATGCCGGGAAAGCGATCGCGCTGATCCTGCTGGTGCTGCAGCTCTCGGCCGCCGGTGGCGTGATGCCCGTGGAGTTGACGAACGGGTTCTACCGGGCGATCAGTCCGTGGCTGCCATTCACCTGGTCCATCAAGGCTGTGCGCGCCAGTGCGTTTGGCGCGCTGGGAGGCGACTGGGTGGCCGCACTGGGCATGTTGGCCATGTTCGCCGTCGCCGCTTTCATCTTCTGCCTGTGGATCGGGCGCTGGAAATTCGTCCCCCCCCCAGGGACATCGGCCTGCGATGGACATATGAAAGCGTGCCGGTTTCGGGCGATTCCGTTGAAAACCCCAAGGCTTCCGGCCCCGCAGATCTGGCGCTCATCAACGAGTTGCTGAGCGCCAGGGGCCTGCTGCTGCGCGCCGGCACGGTGGTCGATGCCACGCTGATCGCAGCGCCGAGCTCGACCAAGAACGCCTCGGACGAGCGCGACCCCGGGATGCACCAGGGCAGGAAGGGCAGGCAGTGGTACTCCGGCATGAAGGCCCACATCGGCGTGGATGCCGGCCCCGGCCTGGCGCACACCGTGCGCGCCACGGCCGGCAACGTCAACGACGTCGTCCAGGCCAACGCGCTGCTGCACGGCCAGGAGAGCGAAGCCTGGGGCGATCAAAGAAGGCGTGCGCTGGAATATCGCCATGCGTCCGGGCAAGCGCCGGCTGCTGGACAAGAGCGAACTGCCCGAGGAGCTGACCGATCAACTCGAATGCATCAAGGCCCGCATCCGGGCCAAGGTCGAGCATCCGTTTCGGGTGGTCAAGCGGCAATGGGGCCACACCAAGGTGCGCTACCGGGGCCTGGCGAAGAACACCGCGCAGTTGTACACGCTGTTTGCGCTGTCCAACTTGTGGATGGCCAGGCAAGCGTTGATGGGGGGCGCAGGCATGAGTGCGCCTGCAAACGGCCAAAAGGCCGCAAAGCAGGCCGGATATAAGACTGCAGCCCTGCCTCCTGCTTCAACACACGACAAAACGCTTGCGATCCGGGAGGCGCCCATATAAGACCTTCCCTAACACGGCGGCACAGGCGACGCTCACCCCGCAGGAGTATCCGTGCGCAGCCAGCCGGTCACGCTCCAGCGCGTGGCGCGGCAGGGCAGCACGGCGTGGGGAACCAGGCCGCTCATGAACACCGCCAGGCGCGCCTCGAGCGGGACGACGCGGCGCATCTCGACCTCGGGGT
>CAUJIM010000009.1 GCA_963205335.1 Pseudomonadota bacterium | reverse complement strand
CGAGGCCGCGACAGGAAGACCATGGCACAGAACGACACCGCCAGGAACGGCAACGGCGGCAAGCTCGGCTTCGAGGCTGATCTCTTCAAGGCCGCCGACAAGCTGCGCGGCAACATGGAACCCAGCGACTACAAGCACGTCGCGCTCGGCCTGATCTTCCTCAAGTACATCTCCGACGCCTTCGACGAGCGCCGCACGCAGCTTCTGACCGCGTTCGCCGACGTTGACGGCGACCTCTATCTGCCCGACGCGGCCGACCACGGCCAGGCGCTGGAAGAGCGCGACTACTACACCATGGCCAACGTCTTCTGGGTGCCGGCTTCGGCGCGCTGGGAGACCCTGCGCGCGCAGGCCAAGCAGGCCGACATCGGCGTGCGCATCGACGCCGCGCTGGAAGCCATTGAGGCCGACAACCCGCCTCTCAAGGGCATCCTCGACAAGCGCTTCGGCCGCACCCAGCTCGAACCCGGCCGCCTGGGCGAGCTGGTCGACCTGGTTTCGACCATCGGCTTTGCCGGCGACGGACAGGCGGGCCACCGCGCCAAGGACCTGCTCGGCGAGGTCTACGAATACTTCCTCGGCCAGTTCGCCAGCGCCGAGGGCAAGAAGGGTGGCCAGTTCTACACCCCGGCCTCGGTGGTCAAAGTGCTGGTCGAGGTGCTGGCGCCGCACCAGGGTCGCGTCTACGACCCCTGCTGCGGCTCGGGCGGCATGTTCGTGCAAAGCGAGAAGTTCATCGAGGTGCACGGCGGCCGGGCGGACGACATCAGCATCTACGGCCAGGAGGCCAACCCCACCACCTGGCGCCTGGTGGCGATGAACCTGGCCATCCGGGGCTTCGCGGCCGACCTGGGCCGCGAGCCGGCCGACACCTTCCACCGCGACCAGCACCCCGACCTGCGCGCGGACTACGTGCTGGCGAATCCGCCCTTCAACATCAGCGACTGGGGCGGTGAGCGCCTGCTTGAGGACCGGCGCTGGGCCTTTGGCACGCCGCCGGCCGGCAATGCCAACTTTGCCTGGCTGCAGCACATCCTGCACCACCTCAGCCCGCGCGGCCACGCCGGCGTGGTGCTGGCCAACGGCAGCATGAGCAGCAACCAGAGCGGCGAAGGCGACATCCGCCGCGCCATGGTCGAGGCCGACGTGGTCGACGTGATGGTGGCCTTGCCACCGCAGCTCTTCTTCAACACCCAGATTCCGGCCTGCCTGTGGTTTCTGGCCAAGGACAAGTCCGGCTCCCTCTTCCGCCCGAGGGAGAGGGCGGGGGGTGAGGGCAGCCCCCGCCGCGCGAGCCGCGACCGCCGAGGCGAAGTGCTGTTCATCGACGCCCGCAAGCTCGGCCGCATGGCCACGCGCGTGAACCGCGTGTTCGACGACGAGGACGTGGCGCGCATTGCGACAGCAGTGCACCGCTGGCGCGCCGACGGCGAGGACGGCACGGACCAGCCCTACGCCGACCTGCCCGGCTTCTGCCGCGCCGTGAAGCTGGCCGAGATCGCCGAGCACGGCCATGTGCTGAC
Organism: Pseudomonadota bacterium; assembly: GCA_963205335.1. Taxonomy (GTDB): domain Bacteria; phylum Pseudomonadota; class Gammaproteobacteria; order Burkholderiales; family Burkholderiaceae_C; genus Comamonas_C. Next base: position 1,069 of record CAUJIM010000009.1, on the reverse strand, counting down.
GCCGGGGCGCTACGTGGGTGCCGAAGCGGCCGAGGACGACGACGAGGCGTTCAACGAGAAGATGGAACGGCTGACGGCGCAGCTCGCCGAGCAGATGGCGAAGGGGGCGGCGCTGGATGCGGTGATTCGGGAGAAGCTGGGGGGGATGGGGTACTCGGTGTGAGCGCGCCGGGCGCTGCGCCTGGCGGACAATCGGATCCAGGCGACGTACGAGGAATGCCATGAACACGCAGACGATCGAAGTCGAGATCGACGCCAGCGGGCAGGTACATGCCGTGCACCCGCAGGTCGTCATCCCGGCGGGGCCGGCCTTGCTGACGCTGCTTGAGCCGCGCAGCGACGAGGCCGCCCTGCTTGCGCAACAGGCACTGGCGCAGGACTGGCTGCGGCGCGAAGAGGATGAGGCATGGGCCCATTTGCAGCCGGGCAGGTGATCGTCCTGCCGTTTCCGTTCTCGGACCTCAGCGCCAGCAAATTTCGCCCCGCGCTGCTGCTGGCCGGTGCCGGGCGAGGCGACTGGATCGCCTGCCAGATCACCCGCAACCCCTACGCCGACGCGCGTGCGATCACGCTCACGCAGGCGAACTTCGACGAGGGCGGCTTGCAGCGCGACAGCTTCATCCGACCGGGCAAGCTGTTCACCGCGAACGAGGAGTTGTTCGCGGCGGTCGCCGGGCGCGTGCGCCCGGAACGGTTCGACGCGGCGCGTGCGGCCGTCGTCGCGATGATCAGGGGCGAAGCGTGAGCCATGCGCAGCCAGCGGCCACGCCGACATGCTGAGTTGGATGCGGTGATTCGCGAGAAGCTGGGGGGGGGTGTGCGGTCAATCCACCGAACTTAGCCAGCAACTGCTAAAATCTATCTCGTAAGTTATTGATTTGATTGGTGAAATTACTCTTGACGAGGTCGAACTTGAAGGCGACCTGAATACTGTACATTCATCCAGTCTTTGTTTCTCGATTTCTCCGAGCGGATCCGCTCGGAGGAGTTCGCGCAACAGGCCCGGCATCCCGATCATCCCAACGCGTTCACGCGCTGTCGCAAGCTGCCATTGCCGGGATTGATCGCC
>CAUJIM010000008.1 GCA_963205335.1 Pseudomonadota bacterium | reverse complement strand
CGATCCTGGCCGAGCTGCGCTGCGAGCGCGAGCTGCTGCAAGCGCGCCTGGCTGGTGGGGGCGCGGCATGACAGACGAGCGCAACCTCACCCTGCGCACGCTCGATGTGCTCGAAGCCCTGTGCGGCTACGCCGCGCGCGGCGCCAGCAACGCCGAGCTGGCAGCCGTTGCACAGACCAGCGCGCCCAACATCACCCGCGCCATGGCCCAGCTCACCGCCAAGGGCTGGGCAAGGAAGGACGAAGAAACCGGCCGCTTCTTCCCCCAGCCCGCGTTCACGCGTCTTGCCTTCCGCGTCACCGCCGACTTTGACGCGTTGATGCGCCGCCACGAAGACCGCCGCCGCGCGCTCACCGGCGAATGAATTCGATCCACCACCAAAGCAGCCCCACCATGTCCAAAACCGCCCTCAAATCCGCCGCCCCCGCCAAGCAACCCACCATCCTGCCCGCAGCGGTTGTCGCCATCGGCAGCGAGCAACGCGCGCTCGTCGCCGCCGATCAGGCCGTCAGCCAACTCGCACGCCAGCTCAACTACCAAGGCAGCACCGACCCCGATGTACTGGAGAACAGCGCACGCGACGCCATCCGCCGCATCGGCGCGGGCATCTTCGAGCTCGGCGGCTACTTGCTGCTGCTCAAAGAGGCTTGTCCTCACGGGCAGTTTCTGCCTGCGCTGGAGCGGCTGGGAATTGGCGTTGAAGCGTCGCGCCGTTACATGCAAATTGCCAAACGGTTCGCAAATTCCTCGACGTCGAGGCATTTGGAGGCGCTCGGCATGTCCAAACTGGTCGAGCTGCTAGCCATCCTGACCGAGCGCGGCACCACCTGGGCGCAGAAATCTGCGGCGCTCAAGAGCGTGGCGGCAGACCTGTCGGAGAGTTTTGCCGCCGCCGGCGCGCGCATCAACGCCACCAGCGACGCCTTTGCCAAGGCGGCGGGCACGGCGGACAGCGCGGCCGACGCCACGAGCAGACTCAAAGGCGCGGCCGATGCCTCCACCGCCGCCGCCGCGCAGCTGAGCCAGTCATGGGTTTCCATCGGCCAGGCCATGGGCAAGGCGGCCAACGTGGCGAACAGCGTGCGCGATGCGAGCAACGCCGCTCAAGACTACGCCGACCGCATGCAAAAACTGTACGGCCGCCCAGGCGAGGGTGCCAACAAGTGGGAAGAAGGGCGTCTGAGCACACGTGGCGAGAAGCTCGCGCCAGGGACGGAAGAAATCGGCACTGGCGGTTACCAGTTTCGCAACGCGCAAGGCATGTCGAGCGACGCCAAGGGCAACGCGATCCAGATGTTCAAATGGACGCGCGCCTCGATCATCGACTACCTCACGCAATCGGGCCTTGCAGCCGAGCTGGCAGAGGACCTGGCCAAGCAGTTCGTGCAAGCAGACGGCAGCGTGCCCTACATCGCCAGCGAAGCGCAAAAGCGCTGGGGCGGGCAGTACAGCACGCTGGCTGGCGCCCTGGGCAAGATGGCCGACTACTACAAGTACGACAGCTCGGGCAAGTTCGAGGCCGCGCAGCGCCAGGCCTTCCTCACGGGCAGCCAGGGCGGCACCGCAAGCACCGCTGCCGCGAGCTCTGGCGCCACCTACGTCAGCAACATCACGATCGACGGCCAGCGCAGCACGCTCACGTTCGCCGACGCGGACAGCCAGCGCCAGGCCGAGGCGCTGCTGCGCCGCCTGGCGCAAGACAAGGCCAGGGCCGCCTGATGGCCATCACGCTCACCTACGCGCCCGAAGGCAGCGCAAGCACCACGCTCACGCTCAGCGAGCGCCTGGTGTGGGTTGACGAGCACGCCTGGGCCGCGCCGCAGATGCAGATCGACTACGGCACCCTGGGCGACCTGATGGTGCACGTGCGCGCCCGGCGCGCTGGCCGGCCCATCACGCTCGATGGCCGCGAGAGCGCCGCCTGGACGGCGCGCGCGCAGGTGCTGCAGCTCGCCGCCTGGGCGGCCATCGCCGGTGCGCAGTTCACGCTGCGCCTGCGCGCCGCTGACCGCACCGTGATGTTCGACCACACGCAACCCCCGGCATTCGACGCCACGCCGCTGTGGCAGCTGCTCGATGCCGAGATCGACGCCGACACCCTGCACCTGCCGGTGCTCAAGTTCCTGGAGGTCTGACCGCCATGCCCCTGCAGCAAGCCGACATCCGCTTCGCGCGCTCCACCGTCATGGCCGACGTGCCCGAAGGCGGCGGGCCGCCCACGTCGCAGCTGATCCCCGATGGCGCGAGCAACACCGTATTTCCGGACGTATCCGAAGAGTCGCGCGCCACCGGCCGCGTCGAAATCCGCCAGCTGCACACCGTCCTGCGCAACATGGACACGGCACCGCTGCTGGGCAGTAATGTGATCCTGGCCGACCTGCCCGACGACGCTAACGTGGACATCACCCTCATGTCCACGAAGAACCCCTTCGCCACGCGCGACCAGATCGTCGAGGCGATCGAAGGCAGCATGAGCGCCAGCGTCGAGTTCGCGGGCTATTTGCTCGAGAACCACGGCGTGAACCAGCGCAGCGTGCAGATCTTCCAACGGCCCGGCATGGAGCCGCCCGGCGTGGGCAAGGTCTACGTGCTGCTGTGGCGCGAGGGCGAAGCCGATGAGCGCCGCCAGCGAGTGCGCATCAAGTCAGTCGAGAAAGAGACGCGCCTTGTCACGGCCACCGTCAACGGCGCGCTGGTGGACTTCCAGGCGCAGATCGTCACTGCCGAAATCTTCGAACCTCTGCGCTACGCATTCCCCGGATCGCCCGCCGCGCGCGAGTTCGCGCGCGCCGACGGCAAGACCGTGATCCGCGAGACCGTCTATTCCGACGCCGGCATGTTCTTCGGCGCCGCGCGCCTGACGGCCCCGGCGGACGTGGCCGAAAGCGAGCTGCGCCTGGACACCGTCTACTCCCGCCTCGTGCCCAACTCGCGCACGGAGGCCATCAGCGTCGACCAGCGCCCGGCCGCACAGCGCATGGTCGTGCTCGCCGACGCCCCGCGCCGCGTCGAGGTGGGCGTCACGCCGCACACCCAGCGCGTCAAGATCGGCGTGGAGAACGTCGGCTTCTCCTACGTCTTCCAGCTGCTGCCACTGCCCGCGCCGGGCACCATCGTGGTGCAGTATTGGGCCATGGGCCAGCGCTACGTCATCACCGACGACGGCGAAGGCCACCTCACCGGCTCCGGCGCCGGCATGATCAACTACCTCACGGGCACCGTTCCCGTCACCCTGAGCGCGCTGCCCGACATCGGCACCATCGTCGCCATCAGCTGGGGCACCTCCACCGTCTTCGACGATCGCTCTGGCATGGGCGCCTCCATCCGCCCGCCCGAGTACGCCTGGGAGCTGGGTGCCGGCGGCGCCGTCGGCTACACCGACCAGCGCATCAAGCCTGGCACGCTGCAGGTCACATACCCCAGCGGCGGCGTCATAAAGACCGTCACCGACGACGGCGCCGGCGGCCTCACCGGCGACGGCGCCGGCATCGTCGACTACGTGAGCCGGCGTCTGCTGCTGCGCCCCTCCCACATGCCGGACGCGGGCAGCACCTTCGGCGTGCAGTGCTCGCTCGGCGACCTGGTCAGCGACACCTTCACTTTCCCCGCCGCCGCCAGCGACGGCTCGCTCACCCTCGCGCTCTCCGATGTACCAATAGCCGGCACCGTGAGCGTGAGCTGGCAGGTCAACCAGCTCTACAGCGCCAGCGGCGGCGCGCGCGTCAATGCGGTCAATACATCCAAGCGCGACGGCAGCGTCTACGCGCTGGTCTACCAGCCCGGCGTCTCGCCTGCGGTCTGGTCCTCTTTGGTCGTCTCGGCCGGTAGTGGCGGTGGCGGCGGTGGCGGCGCATCGACCGTGCGCTACGACAGCGTCACCGACGCCAACTACAAGGTTGCACGCAGCGTGCGCGACGACGGAGCCGGCAACATGCCCGATGGCGGCGGCATCGACTACGCCGGCAAGCAGATCACTATCCAGGCGGTCAACACCGCCAAGACCGTGGAGGCCTACAAGAGCGACTACCAGGACGCCGCCCAGTTCAGCCTGGCATTGACCGATCCGGGCGCCGGCTGGGAAGGCGGCTTCAGCCTGGTGCCGGGTGCCGGCAGTTACGCCACCGCGCGCGTCTGGGAAAGCATCGCTGGGGACGTGGTCGTAACCTACGCCACCAGCTCCAGCACCTCCGCCACCGTCGACGAGACCTTCACGCCGCCCGGTGTCTCCATCGACCTGTGCCCCTACACCGCGCACTCCATCGTGCCCGGCAGCGTGCAGTTCTTGTGGATGGGCCACACCTATCAAGACGCCGACGGCAAGGTCTACCGCGATCGCACCGCCATGGCGCCGGGCGTGGAGAGCGGCAGCATCAACTACGCCACCGGCCACGTGATCATGACAGACTACGAGATCGACGGCAGCGGCCCGGCCGATTTCACGCTGCAGAGCCTGTGGACCATGCGCGCGCAGTGGACCACCGCCAGCCTGTTTTTCAATACCAGCAGCGCGCCACTGCGCGCAGGCGGCGGCGGCTTCACCCTTTCTGTGGTCGACGTGCAGGGCGACGTCCTCACTGCCAACGTCAACAGCTCGGGCGTCATCACCGGCGACCACATGTGGGGCAAGGTGCAGTTCTCCACCGGCAGCGTGGAGTTGCAGTTTGGCGACTTCGTGCCCGACAGTAGTCTCAGCAGCGACGATAAGGCCGAATGGTGGTACAAGGCCGGCGACATCGGCGCCGTGCAGGCCGAAAAAATATGGCGCCCCTGGCCCGTGGACCCGACCACGCTGCGCTACAGCATCGTCAGCTTCATCTACCTGCCCATCGACAGCGACCTGCTCGGGCTCGACCCCACCGCGCTGCCGCCCGACGGGCGCGTCGCCGTCTTCCGTGCCGGCGACCTGCTCGTCGCCGGTAAAACCATCGCCGGCACGGCCTTCACCCCGGTGGACGCGCAGGTCTACGACGTCGGCACCACCCGCCTGTCTCTCGTGCGCGTGCTCGACGCCGGCGGCATAGCCATTGAGGAGGGCTGGACCTGCGACCTCGACGCCGGCACCGTCACCTTTACTGACACCGCCTCCATGGGCTCCGTCACCGTCGTCGCGCGCCAGGAAAGCTACCGCCGCATCGCCGAGGTCCGCATCGACGGCACCGTGCGCCTGACCGCCCCCGTCGGCATTCAACTGCCCGAAGGCGCCGTGATCAGCAGCGCGCTGCGCCAGGGCGACCTGTTCTCGCGCGTTAAACGTCTGTACGCGCAAAAAACCTGGAGCGGCACCGCCTGGGTTGATGGCCTGGACGGCGACCCCGCCGTCGCCTCCTACAACACCATCGACCACCCCATCGAAATCAACAACATCGGCGCCATCACCGAGCGCTGGGCGCTGCGCTTCAAATCCGACGCCACGCAATTCGACCTCATAGGCCAGCACCTCGGACAAATCGCCACCGGCAGCAAGACCCTGGACTTCGCCCCCATCAACCCCGCCAGCGGCGAGCCCTACTTCACCGTGCGCGCCACCGGCTGGGGCAACGGCTGGGTTGCCGGCAACACCGTCTTCATCGATACCGTGGGCGCCAGCTTCCCCGTCGACGTGATCCGCAGCATCCAGCCCGGCGGCGCCCCCGGCGGCGACTACTCCTTCCTGCTGGAGCAACGCGGCGACGTCGACACCCCGCCCGCCAGCCCGTTTTGATACAGAGAGGTAGCGATGCCCACCAACTCCACCGCCGTCAAGCGCATCCACGAATCCATGCGCGGCGCGCCCCAGCTCAAGGGTGCCGCCGGCACCGGCGTGGCCCTGCTCGATGCATTTCTCGTCGACGGCTGGGGCCTTGTCACCGCCAGCGGCGCTGGCATCAGCGCCGGCGTCTGCACCATCACCGTGGGCGTGGGCAACGACTTCGAGGCCGGCGCCGTCATCCTCGTCGCCGGCGCCACGCCCGCCGGCCTCAACGGCGAGCACCGCGTCCAAAGCGCCGACGCCACCACCATCACCTTCAACACCGACGAGACCGGCCCCGTCAGCGGCACCATCACTGTCAAATACGCCTCCTGCGGGTGGGAGACGATCTACACGGGCACCAACAAACGCGTCTACCGCAGCCGTGACATCGGGGGCGCGCGCCGCTACCTGCGCGTCAACGACACCAGCGCCACCTACATGCGCGTTTACGGCTACAACTCCATGAGCGCGCTGGAGACGGGCAGCGGCAACTTCGGCAACGCCTTGTACTGGCACAAGGCCGACAGCGCGGGCTCAACGCCCATGCGCTACGACTGTTTCGGCGACTCGATGGCTTTCCTGTACGCTCCGGCACCGTATTTCGCGAGTGGCGGTGGCGCCGACAACTACACGGCCGCGCTGCCGATGTTTTTCGGCGAGCAGGTTTCCGACGCAGCCAGCGGCGACGCGTGGGCCACGCTTATCACGGGCTCGACGGACCCGTACTGGGGCATGGACTACGGCGCGATCGGTTTCACCGTCGGGGCCACGGGCATCTATGTCGAGCGTGCCGCAGGGGGCTCTGGCGGTGCAGTCAATGTGTATATCGTCGCCGACGGGGCTGGAACGGTGACGTCTGGAGCGGTCGTCAACGACAGGGGCTTCGGCAGTTTCCCGAGCGCCCTCGACGGCAAGCTGCGGCTGGCGCGTGCGCACACTACGACAACGACGACAAACTACGCGGCTCGCGGGCGGCTGCCTGGTGTGTACTGGGCGCTGCACGACAATCTGGCGAGCTATGGGGGCCTGGTCGCGCGCGACACAGTGCCGGGCCCGGATGCACTGTCCAGCCGGCGGCTCGCGTGGCTGCCCGTGGGCTCGATGGGCAAGGCCGGTGGTATCTTCATCGATCAAGAAGGACCGTGGCGATGACGCACCGCTCCAGCATCGCCACCACCGTGCGGGCCGCGCTCGTCGCCGCATCCGACCTGCGCTTCGGCCTCGGTCCGCGCGGCCAGGTGTCAGACCTCGTCAAGGTCAACGGCGCCGCGCCCACGCTAGGCTACAAGGTGCGGCTGTACCGGGCCGAGGACGGCGTGTGCGTCGCGCAGACCTGGAGCGCGCCCGGCACCGGCGTCTATGCCATCGACGACCTGGCGCTTGACGCCACCTACATCCCCGTTGCGCTGGACCACACCGGCACGCACAAGCCCGTGGCCGCCGGCCCGCTGACCCCGCATGTGGGCGTGTCATGAGCACGCTCACGCCCACCACCGCCCTGCGCGCCGCGCGCAACGCAGCGACCATCACCAGGCTCGACGATGGCCCGGCCAGCGCCTGCATAAGGCTCTACACCGCCAGCGGCGGCGTACTGCTGGGCACGCGCCGGCTCAGGAGCCCGTGTGGCACCGTGCGTGAGCTGGATGGGCGCATAGAGCTGCACCAGTCCGACGTAGACGACCTCGTTGTGGCCGACGGCGATGCGACGCACGCCGAGCTCGTTGGCGCCGACGGCACGCTGCTGGGCGTCGGAGACGTGAGCGCCGCGGGCGAAGGCGGTGCGTTCCAGCTCGCAAGTACCACACTGCTCGCGGGTGGCGTACTGCGGCTCACCGAGCCCGCGCTGCTGGGGTAGGCATGTGGCAGGCAGCGGCACGCTCGATCTTCGCGATGCGCCGGCCGGCGTGCTCGCGTTTGGCAGCGCTCCCGTCGCGCTTGATGACGGGGATGACGCCACCTCCGGCACGCTCGACCTTCGTGATGCGCCAGGCAGCGGCACCCTCGACTTCGGTGCGTCGGACGCACCGCCAGGAGGCGGTGAATACGCGCTCGCGGCGGATGCCGACATCGGCGCGATCGACTGCGGCATCAACCTGGTGTGGGATGCCAACATCAGCCGTGGCCCGCGCGCATTCGCGCGCTGCGGCTGGCAAGACGGCGCAGCGCAGCGCGCCGCCGCGGCGCACCGCTGGCAAGACTCCACCGCCATCTTCCTGTGCGCCGCCAGCCATTGGCAGGACGGCACGCCCAACCACGGCACGGCCAGCGCACGTTGGCAGGACACCCTGCGCCTGGCGAGCCCCGCCGTCGTCCGCTGGCAAGACGGAGCCGTTTTGCGTGGCGCCCAGGCGCTGCGCTGGCAGGACACCACTGGCAGGCGGGCTGTCCTCGGTGCGGCCTGGCAAGAGGCCACTGCCGTGCGCCACGCCGACCGCGTGCCCTACCAGGAGATGCAGCGCCTACGCCACGCGCGCGCGGTGCGCGCGCAAGACGGCCACGCCGCGCGCCGCCTGCTGCTCGAGGCGCTTTTCGACGCCACGCCCGCGCGCCGCCTGCTGCGTCAACACTGGCAGGACGCCCGGCGCCCGCCGCCGGGCCTCAGTTGGCACGACCTGCCCCCAGAGCCGCCGCACTTGTGCTACGACCCGCTCAAGCTGGGCTGGCTCGACTTCGGGCGCGACGACACCGCGCCCGGCGTGCTGCACTTCATCTGCCGCGATTCCGCCCCACCGCCCGATGCAACCATCGTCGTCGAGCGCCGCCGGAGCTACATCGTGATCAACGCCATCGAGGTCCGCCGCGTCGATACCGACCAGCTCCTGCCCGCGCTCGACCAGGGCCTGTCCATGCAGCTCGATCGCGGCTCCTGGACGTGGGGCTTTACGGTCACTTTCCACGCCAGCGCCTTGCCCCTGCTGCAACCCGCCGCCGACGGCACGCCCGTGGCGCTCACGCTCACCGTCAATGGCCAGCCTTTCCGCATGGTGGTCGAGTCCATCGCTCGCTCGGTGCGTTTCCCCAGCGCGCAGCTCACCGTGCGCGGCCGCGGGCGCGCCGCGCTGCTGGATGCGCCCTATGCTGCTACACGCAGCTTCAGCCACGACGTCGACCGCACTGCCCAGCAGCTCATGGAGGACGCGCTCACCATCAACGGCGTGTCCATCGGCTGGAGCCTGGACTGGCAGATCGACGACTGGTACATCCCCGCGGCCACCTGGGCGCACCAGGGCACCTGGATCACTGCCGTCACCGACATCGCCGCCACCGTCGGCGCCTACGTGCAGCCGCACGACACCGGCGAGGTGCTGCGCATCCTGCCCGCCTGGCCCGCCCCGATCTGGGAGCTCGCCGCCGCCACGCCCGACATCGAGCTACCCCCCGGCATCGCCACCGTCGAGGAGACGGAATGGATCACTCGCCCAGACTACGACGCCCTGTACCTGCACGGCGAGCCCGGCACCAGCCTGTACTACCGCAATCGCGCCGGCACCGCGGGCGACAGCCTCGCCCCCATGGCCGTGCATTCGCTGCTGGTGCACGCCGATGCCGCGCGCCAGCGCGCCCTCGCGGAGCTCAGCGAGACCGGCCGCCAGGTCGAGCACCAGCTGCAGCTCATGGTGCTGCCCGAGACCGGCATCATCAAACCCGGCACGCTGCTGCGCTACACCGACGACGCGGCCGTCACCCGCACCGGCATCACCCGCGCCGTGAGCGTCGCAATGAGCGGCCCCACGCTCACCCAGACTGTGAGAGTCCAAGCCCATGCCTGAGAACCTTTTCGCTCAATGGCGCCAGCTCTTCGCCGGCGGCCCCCTGCAGGTGGGCGAAGTCACCGCCTACGTCGACGGCATAGCCACCGTCGAGCTGCCCGGCGGCGGCCTTCTGCATGCGCGTGGGGACACCACCATCGGCGCTCATGTGTTCGTGCGCGACGGCGTGATCCAGGGCCCCGCGCCCGACCTGCCGCTGGATAGCGCGGAGGTGTAGCCACACGAAAAAGACGGGCGACTGCCGAGGTGTTGGAGCACCGCCGGCAGCCCCTTTCCCGCAGACCATGCCTGCAAGTCCGGCCAGGGCCCGCCACTCTCGCGAGAGCGCGGCCAGCGTACCAGCAATTCCCGCTGGTGAAAGAGGCTTGCACTCATGGAAAACGATGAACCAATCCGCTGCGGCGCTTGTGGCCGCAAACTGGCAGAGGGACAATACCTGCGCCTGTCGATCAAGTGCCCGCGCTGCGGCACGATCAACCACTGGAGGGCCACGCGCCCCACACCCGAGCGCCACCGAGCGTCCAGCCCCACGAGGACGCCCGATGAAAAGCAGCTATCCCATCCCCCTGCGTGACTGCGAGAAGACCCGCCGCGCCGTGCTGCGCTACCTGGGCGGCAAATGGCGGTTGGCGCCTTGGGTGATCGCACACCTGCCGCCGCACCGCATCTACGTCGAGCCCTTCGGTGGCGCCGCCAGCGTGCTGTTGCGCAAGCCGCGTAGCCCGGTGGAGGTCTACAACGACCTGGACGCAGAGATCGTCGGCATCTTCACCGTGATCCAGGACCCAGCCCGGTGCCAGGCGCTGATGCGCCGCCTGCGCCGCGTACCGTATGCCCGCGTGGCCTTCGAGCAAGCGTTCACGCCCAGCCGCGACCCCGTGGTACGCGCACAGCGAGCCATCACACGGGCCTATCTGGCGTTTCACCACGGATCCCTGTTCGATCTGCGCAAGCACACCTTTGCCGACGCCCGCCACCGCACCGGCCATGCCAAGTCGCACGAGTGGCCAACCTATCCGCGCATCCTGCCCTTCATCCGCCGGCGGCTGCAGGGCGTGGTCATCGAGCGCCGTGACGCCCTGGAGGTGATCCGCGCCCAGGACACGGCCGAGACGCTGTTCTACGTCGACCCACCCTATGTGCCCGGCACGCGCAGCGACACCAGCTACCGCTGCGAACTGACCGAGGCGCGCCACGTCGAGATGCTGGAACGCCTGCGTGCGGTCAAGGGCCTGGTGGTGCTGTCGGGCTATCCCTCGGCCCTGTACGAGCGCCTGCTGCCAGGCTGGCAACGCATCGAGCACCCAGCCCGCGCGGCAGGCAGCACCCGGCCGCGAACCGAGGTGCTCTGGCTGTCACCGCGTGCGGTCGAGGCGCTCAAATGAGATCAGGCTTTCCGTGTCGGCAATTTTGTTGCAGATGCGGAAAAGGAACTACGATCCGTTTATCGCGCTTCCGAGCATTCATTTATCGCGGCGCGCTTCAGCAGATCAGAAAGCTCCAGAACAGGATGTGGAATGCCCGCACCCGGATCAGCTTGCCCATGCCGGCCACGAACGATTCCGGCACGGCTGCTTCCGCGCTGCGTGCCGAAGGCGGCAGCAGCATGACGGCCACGACGGCAAGGAACATCGCGGCGGCGGACAGCGCGGCAAAGCCGTAGCGCCAGCTCATGCTTTGCATGAGCAGGGCGACCAGGGGCACGACCAGCAACTGCCCGGCCGTGGCACCGGACGTGCCGATGCCGGTGGCCAACCCGCGCCTTGCCTCGAAGTTCTTGGCGATTGCGGCGGCCACCACATTGGTCGCGACCGCTGTGAACCCGGCAGCGGCCACGACACCGAATCCGGCGGCAAAGACAACCGCGGAACCGGCCGTCGCCACCATTGCAGATCCCATGGCGACGGCGATCATGCCCCCGCAGATCAGCAGCCTCGGCCCGCTCACGTCGATGGTCCGGCCGGCGAAAGGAGCAGCAACCGCCATCAGGATCAGTGCCAGCGCGCCGACCCCTGACAGGAAAGATCGGGACCAGCCGAGTTCGCTCTCCATCACTGGCATCGCGAGGCCCAGCATGGCCCGCACGGAGAAGGAAACCGCCAGCGCCGCAAACCCTAACATGACGAACAGCCAAGCGTTGAAGCCAGGTGACAAGACTTGTTCTCTTTCTTGATTTATCATAAGAAAATCTAAACCTTATACATTCACATGATTGGAATTTTCTTCTTGAAATTCATAGAAAAGAAACGATTTGTTCTGGCTTTAAAATTTAGATAAACTAAACTATGAATGTCGTTCTGCCACTCCTTGCACTCCGTGCTTTCGCCGAAGTCGGGCGCCACGGCAGCATCAAGCGCGCCGCCGAGGCGCTGGGAGTGACATCGGGGGCTGTCAGCCAGCAGATCCGGCAACTGGAAGACCGCATAGGCACGACGCTGTTCGTGCGCCGCCGCCACGAGATGGCATTGACCGAGGCCGGAGCAAGCGCCCACCCCAAGTTGCTGCTGGCGTTCGAGCAGATCGAGAGCGCCTTGCGAACCCTGGAAGCCACCCGCACCCGCAAGACGCTCACCATCAGTACGACGCCCGCGTTCGCGGCCTCCTGGCTGGTGCCGCGGCTTGGCCATTTCACCAGCCGCCACTCCGATATCGAGGTTCGCGTCGAGGCGTCGTCAGGTTTGGTCGATCTGCAGCGGGATCGCGTCGATATCGCGATCCGTCACGGCCTGGGCCGCTACCCGGGCCTGGCGGTGACACCCCTGATGGCGCCGGTTCTGTTGCCAGTCGCCAGCCCTGCGCTGCTTGCGTCAAAACCGCCCCTGCGCGAACCGGTCGACTGTCTGGCATGGCCGCTGTTGCAGGATGCCGACCGCATGGACTGGGCACTGTGGCTTTCGGCGCATGGCGTGGCTGCGGATCCGCGAGCCGAGCGCGGCGCAGCATTCACCGACGACTATCTCCTGATCCGTGCCGCAGAGGCAGGCCAAGGGTTGGCTTTGGTACCGCAGGAATACGCCTGCGAAGAAATCGCTGCCGGCCGCCTGGCGCTCGCGCTGGACAGGCCGTGGCCTGCGCGGTTCGCGTACTACCTCGTGGCGTTGCCGGAGGCCATGCAAAAGCCGGAGGTGCAGGTGTTCACGGACTGGATCAAAGAAGAAGCAATGGACTCGGGTTGACGATCCCGTCTCGCAAGTACGACCGGCTAAGCCGACGCCACCAGCCCGCAGAACAGCCACCGGAGGGCAACCTGCGGGGCTTGATGTCTTTGCCCGCTTGTCTCATGAATGGTGGGCCGTGTTGGACTTGAACCAACGACCAAAGGATTCAGGTTGGCGCGGGTTTCCCCGCTCCCTGGACTATCTCATCACCCTCGCCGCGGACGATGGCTCCGCGCGTTAGGGTGCCGGGCGCTCTCGGGGTGCTTATCGGATCGGCTCCTCGCACCCTAGTCTCTGCACCTTCCCGCCTACCGGTCCTGCGACCTGCCTTCGGCGGGCTTGGCTCAGGATTGCCGGGCCATGGGCTGGCTGACGGTTTCCCTGAATTCACCCGGTTTTTCCATTGCCGCTTTCACGGCAAGGTCACCATTTCGATGAGTCCTCTGCTCTGACCAACTGAGCTAACGGCCCATTCATGAAACAACTTCAACTTCCTGCACGACCGGCACACCCCAGGGCATGCCGCGCGCAGCGGCGCATTGTAGGTGCTCAGGCGCGATGGCTCAGCGCGTTGGAGACGAGCTTGGACGTGATGTCCACGATCCGGATCATGCGGTCGTAGGGCATGCGCGTGGGGCCGATCACGCCGAGCGTGCCGACGACCTGGCCATCCACCTCGTAGGGCGCGCTCACCACCGAGAGTTCCTCGAACGGCACCACGTGGCTTTCGCCGCCGATGAAGATGCGCACGCCTTCGGCACGGCTGGAGATGTCGAGCAGGCGCAGGATCTGCGTCTTCTGCTCGAACAGCGTGAAGGCGCGGCGCAGGTTGTCCATGTCGCTGGAAAAATCGCTCACCGACAGCAGGTTGCGCTCGCCGGAGATGACCACCTCGTCGCGCGACTCGCTCATGGCCTCGCTGCTGGCCTCCACGGCAGCCTGCATCAGCTGGGCGATTTCGGCGCGCAGCGTCTCCACCTCGGTCTTCAGGCGCTCGCGCACCTGCTCCATCGTCAGGCCGCTGTAGTGTGCGTTGAGGAAATTGGCCGCCTCGACGAGCTGCGACTGGGTGTAGTCGGTCTCGGTGAAGATGACGCGGTTTTGCACGTCGCCATCGGGCGAGACGATGATCACCAGCACCCGCCGGTCCGACAGGCGCAGGAATTCGACGTGCCGGAACACCGAGGCGCGGCGCGGCGCCATCACCACGCCGACGAACTGCGACAGGTCGGAGAGCATCTGCGCCGCGTGCGCGATCACCTTCTGCGGCTGCTCGGGCCGGATCTGCAGGTCGGGCAGCTGCTCCTGCTGCACCGTGAGCATGGTGTCGACGAACAGGCGGTAGCCCCTGGCGGTGGGCACGCGCCCGGCGGAGGTGTGGGGGCTGACGATCAGGCCGAGCTCCTCGAGGTCGGCCATGACGTTGCGCACCGTGGCGGGTGAGAGCTCCAGCCCCGAGGAGCGCGAGAGCGTGCGCGAGCCGACGGGCTGCCCGTCGGCGATGTAGCGCTCCACCAGCGCCTTGAGCAACAATTTCGCGCGCTCGTCCAGCATCGGATCATTCTAGTGTGCGCTTACCATCGCGGGAATGCCCCCGGGCGGACACTCCCGCAGCGCCACCTTGATGATGTAATCACGCCATGCAGCCCATTTTTCGCAACGTCGCGATCATCGGGAAATACCAGGGGTCGCGCGCCCGCCCGGCGCCCGATACGCTGTGCCACGCGATCAGGGCCATCGCCGCCTTCGTGCACGCGCTGGGCTGCGAGCTGACGCTGGAGGCCGAGACCGCGGCCAACACCCACCTGAGCGACTACCCCACGCGCGACCTGGACGGCATCGGCCGCCACTGCGACCTGGGTCTCGTGGTCGGCGGCGACGGCACCATGCTCAGCGTCGGGCGGCGCCTGGCGAGCCACGGCACGCCGCTGATCGGCGTGAACAAGGGGCGGCTGGGCTTCATCACCGACATCCCGCTCGAATCCTACGAGGCCACCCTCGCGCCGATGCTCGCGGGCGAGTACGAGGAGGACGTGCGCCCGCTGATGCACGGGCGCGTGCTGCGCGGGCGCGACTGCGTGTTCGAGGCGCTGGCGCTCAACGACGTGGTGGTCAACCGCGGCTCGACCGCGGGCATGGTCGAACTGCGCATCGAGGTGGACGGCGGCTTCGTCGCCAACCAGCGCGCCGACGGCCTGATCGTCGCCTCGCCCACGGGCTCCACGGCCTACGCGCTCTCGGCCGGCGGCCCCATGCTGCACCCCTCGATCCCGGGCTGGGTGCTGGTGCCGATCGCGCCGCACACGCTCACGCACCGCCCCATCGTGCTGCCCGACACCGCCGAGGTGGTGATCGAGCTGGCGAGCGGGCGCGACGCCAGCGCCAATTTCGACATGCAGTCGCTCGCGCAGCTCAAGCAGGGCGACCGCGTGGTGGTGCACCGCTCGCCGCACAGCGCCTGTTTCCTGCACCCCGTCGGCTGGAGCTACTTCGCCACGCTGCGCGACAAGCTGCGCTGGAACGAGGGGGGCTCCTGACCATGGCGCTGGCGCGCATCTCGCTGCGCGACTTCGTGATCGTGCCCGCGCTCGATCTGGAGGTGCGCGGCGGCTTCACCGTGCTCACCGGGGAAACCGGCGCGGGCAAGTCCATCCTGATCGACGCGCTGCAGCTGCTGCTCGGGGCCCGCGCCGACGGCGACGTGATCCGCGAGGGGGCCGGGCGCGCCGACCTCAGCGCCGAGTTCGACGCCCCCACGGACGCGCTGCGCGCCTGGCTGGACGAGGCCGGCTTCCCCCCGGAGGAGCCGCTGCTGCTGCGCCGCACGATAGACGCCCAGGGCAGGAGCCGCGCCTGGATCAACGGCGTGGCGGCCACCGCCACGCAGATGCGCGCGCTCGGCGAGCTGCTGGTCGACATCCACGGCCAGCACGCCTGGCAGAGCCTGACCCGCCCGGCGGCCGTGCGCGGCCTGCTCGACGCCTACGCCGGCGCCAGCACGCAGCCCCTGGCGGCGCTCTGGCAGGCCTGGCGCGATGCGCGCCAGGCGCTGCAGCAGGCGCGGGCCGCGCAGGACACGCTGCAGCAGGAGCGCGAGCGCCTGCAATGGCAGATCGCCGAGGTGGACAAGCTCGCCCCGCGCGAGGACGAGTGGGACGAACTCAACGCCCGGCACGCCCGCCTGTCGAGCGCCGAGGCGCTGCTGGCGGGGGCGCAGGCCGCGCTGCACGCCCTGCAGCAGGAAGACGCGGGCGGCGCGCTGCACGCCCTGGCGCGGGCGCAGCAGGCGCTGCAGCCGCATGCCGGCGTGGAGCCGCAGTTCGAGGCCTTCGGCGCCACGCTCGCCTCCTGCCTGGTCGAGGCCGAAGACGTGGCCCGGTCGCTGCACGGCTACCTGCGCCATGCCGAGCCCGACCCCGAGCAGCTGCGGCAGCTGGACGCCCGCCTGTCGCTGTGGCTGCAGCTGGCGCGCCGCTACCACCGCCCGCCCGAGGAGCTGCCGGCGCTGCTGGCGCAGTGGAAGACCTCGCTGCACGCGCTCGACACCGCTGCCGATCTGGCCGCACTGGAAGCGGCCGAGCGCACGCACCACGCCGCCTGGGACAAGGCCGCGCGCGCCCTCTCGCGCGAGCGCGCCAGGGCCGCCCCGCGCCTGGCGCAGGCCATCACGCAGGCCATGCAAGGCCTGGGAATGCACGGCGGGCGCTTCGCGGTCGAGGTATCGCCCGCCCCGGAGCCCGGCGCGCACGGCATCGACCAGGTCGCCTTCCTCGTGGCCAGCCATCCCGGGATGACGCCGCGCCCGGTCGCCAAAGTCGCCTCCGGCGGCGAGCTCTCGCGCATCGCGCTGGCGATCGCGGTGACCACCAGCCGCCTGGGCGAGGTGCCGACGCTGATCTTCGACGAGGTGGACGCCGGCATCGGCGGCGCGGTGGCGGAAACCGTGGGGCGGCTGATGCGCCTGCTCGGGCGCGACCGCCAGGTGCTCGCGGTCACCCACCTGCCACAAGTCGCGGCCTGCGGCGACCAGCACTGGGTGGTGGCCAAGCACAGCACGCGCGAAGCCACCCGCAGCACCGTGGCGCCGGTCGACGGACCCGGGCGCGTGCGCGAGATCGCGCGCATGCTCGGCGGCGAGCAGCCCTCGCCCACCACGCTGGCGCACGCCGGCGAGATGCTGGGCGCGGCCGTGCGAGACTAAGAAGGTATGAACGAACCCCTCATGCCCGCCTTGACCGCCAAAACCCGCCCGCTCCGCGTTGCAAATGCTCGCCGTAGCCCGAGCTACGTCTGCGCTTTGCGTCTTGACCGGACAGGTTTTGGCGATCCTTTCGGGCACGCGCGGCTCACTCACACCTTCTGAGCCCATGGCACTCGAACTCGTCCTCATCACGGGCATGTCCGGCTCGGGCAAGTCCGTGGCCCTGCACGCGCTCGAAGACGCGGGCTACTACTGCGTGGACAACCTGCCGCCCGAACTGCTCGTCTCCTTCGCCGGGCTCGAGCACGCGCACCACAACGACCGGGTGGCGCTGGCCATCGACGTGCGCAGCGCCACCGCGCTGCCGCTGGTGCCGCAGCAGCTCGCGCAGTTGCGCACCCAGGGTGTCGAGGTGCAGTCGCTGTTCCTCGATGCCAGCACCGACACGCTGGTGCGGCGCTTTTCGGAGACGCGGCGGCGCCACCCGCTGTCCAAGAAGGAGCTGCTCGGCGGCCGGCAGGCGCTGGTGCAGAGCATCGAGCTCGAGCGCGAACTGCTGGCCGAGCTGCGCGAGCAGTCGCTCGTGATCGACACCACCACGCTGCGCAACGCCGACCTGCTCGCCTACGTGAAAAAGCTCATGGCCGTGCCCGCGGGGCGGCTCACGCTGGTGTTCCAGTCCTTCGCGTTCAAGCGCGGCGTGCCGATGGATGCCGACTACGTCTTCGACGTGCGCATGCTGCCCAACCCGCACTACGACCCCCTGCTGCGCCCGCTCACGGGCCGCGACGCGCCGGTCATCGGCTTCCTGCGCCGGCAGTCCGAGGTCGGCGCGATGCTGGCCGACATCACCCGCTTCCTGGAGCGCTGGCTGCCGCCGCTGGCGCAAAACCACCGCAGCTACGTCACCGTGGCGATAGGCTGCACCGGCGGCCAGCACCGCTCGGTCTACCTGGCCGAGCAGCTGGCGCAGCATTTCGAGCACCAGTGGGCCACGCTCAAGCGCCACCGCGAACTGGGCGACGCCTAGCGTTTTTTCTTTGAGCCAAATCGGCCTCCAGAGCTTGATAGGAAAGCGCGAGCAGCTATCAAAACAGGAAATCCCCCGCCCCGGGCAAGGCCTCCAGCAGCTTGCGCACCGGCGCCGGCAGTCCCAGCGCCCGCCAGCCCTGCGCGTCGAACCAGGCCCCGCCCGGACCGCCGCCCGCCCCGTCCCCCCGCACCAGCACCGGGTGCAGCCGCAGATTGCGGTGCGTGAGCACGTGGGTGAACGCGGGCCACGCCTCGCCCGGCCCGGCGGCGGCGGGCAGCTCCGCATCCAGGTCGGCGCGGCTGGCGAACACCGGCGGGCAGTACAGCCCGGCCCAGATGCCGCGCTGCGGGCGCGGCGCAAGCCAGCAGCGGCCCGCGCCGTCGACGCGCAGCAGCAGCCACCAGTCCTCGGCCCGGCGCACCAGGCGGCGCGAGCGCACCGGGTAGGCGTGCGGGTCGCCGCCGGCGCGGGCCACGCAGATCTCGGCCAGCGGGCAGCGCGCGCACTGCGGATTGCGCGCCAGGCAAACGGTGGCGCCCAGGTCCATCAGCCCCTGCGTGTAGCGCGGCATGGCGCGCGCCAGATCGCGCCGCGGCAGCAAGCCCTCGGCCACGGTCCACAGCGCGCGCTCGCTGGCCGCCTGCGCCAGGTCGGCGCCGAAGCCGAGCGAGCGCGTGAGCACGCGCCGCACGTTGGCGTCGAGGATGGGCGAGCGCTCGCCGAAGCAGAACGCCGCGATCGCGCCTGCCGTCGAGCGGCCTATGCCGGGCAGCGTGGCCAGGGCGGCCGCGTCCCGCGGGAACTCGCCGCCGTGGCGCGCCACCACCTCCTGCGCGCAGCGGTGCAGGTGGCGCGCCCGGCTGTAGTAGCCCAGGCCGCTCCAGAGCGCGAGCACGTCGTCCAGCGGCGCGGCGGCGAGCGCGCGCACCTGCGGAAACCGGGCCAGAAAGCGCGGGTAGTAGTCGAGCACCGTCGCCACCTGCGTCTGCTGCAGCATGATCTCGGAGAGCCACACGCGGTAAGGCTCGCGCGTGCCCTGCCACGGCAGGTGCTGGCGCCCGTGCACCCTCTGCCAGCGCAGCACGCGGTCGGCGAAATCGGTCGGCGGCGGCATCAGCGGCGCTGGCAGTGCGGGCAGTAGAACGTGCTGCGCTGGCCCTGGCGCAGCAGCCGCACCGGCGTGCCGCACGCCACGCAAGGCTGGCCCTCGCGCCCGTACACCCTGGCTTCGAGCTGGAAGTGCCCGGCGTCGCCCTGCGCGTCGGAAAAATCCCTCAGCGTGCTGCCGCCACGCTCCACCGCCCGCGCCAGCACCTCGCGGATCGCCGCGTGCAGCCGCAGCGCCCGCGCCGCGCCCAGGCGCGCGGCGGGCACGGTCGGGCGGATGCGCGCGGCGAACAGCGCCTCGCTGGCGTAGATGTTGCCCACGCCCACCACCACCCTGCCCGCCAGCAGCACCTGCTTGATCGCCTGGCGGCTCGCCCTGAGCCCGGCGTGGAAGGCGGCGAAGTCGAACCCGTCGGACAGCGGCTCCGCCCCCAGGCCGCCGAGCAGCTTGCGCGCCAGCGGCGCCTCTTCGCCCGGCACCCAGACCACCGCGCCGAAACGGCGCGGGTCGTGCAGGCGCAGCACGCCGCGGTCGGTGGCCATCTCGAAATGGTCGTGCGCGCCCGCCGCGGGCAATGCCGGCGCGAAGCGCAGGCTGCCCGACATCCCGAGGTGGACCAGGAGCAGTCCCTCGCTCAGGTCCAGCAGCAGGTACTTGCCGCGCCGGCGCACCCGCAGCACGCGGCGCCCCGCGAGCGCCGCGGGGGCTATGCCCAGCGGCCAGCGCAGCGGCTTGCCGAGCACGACCCCGGTGACGCGCGCGCCCGCGATCGCATCGGCGAAGCCGCGCCGCGTGACCTCGACCTCCGGCAGCTCAGGCATGCCCTCGCACCCGCTGCGCGGCGCCCGCGGCCAGATGTCCGGCAAGCCGGCGGCCGCGGTACCGCCCGCCTCGGCGCGGCGCAGGATGTGCATTCCCCATGCGGGCCATGATACCTGCGGCCGATGCGCGTGAACGGGTGGCGGCGCTTTCCGGATTATCATGAAGCGATGCCGCGAATGCACCGCCTCGCCACCGCCACGCTGCTGATCAGCGCGCTGGCCCTGACCAGTGTTTGCGCCTGGAGTTCGCCCACGCAGGAAGGCGCCGCGGCCCCCCAGGCAGGCAGCGAGAACGGCGCGGCCGAAGCCACCGACCCGGCGCGCGAGGCCGAGCTGCTCTACGAGGTGCTGCTCGGGGAAATTTCCGCCCAGCGGGGCGACCCCGGCCAGGGCTACGCGCTCATGCTCGACGCCGCCCGGCGCAGCAACGACGCCACGCTGTACCGCCGCGCCACCGAGATCGCGCTGCAGTCGCGCTCGGCGCCCTCGGCACTGATCGCCGCGCAGGCCTGGCAGCAGGCGCAGCCCGATTCGCGCGACGCCAACCGCTTCGTGCTGCGCATCCTCGTGGCGCTCAACCGCGTGGCCGACAGCGCCCAGCCGCTGCGCCAGGAACTGGCGCACACCCCGCCCGAGCGCAAGACGCTGGTGCTCAACGCCATCCCGCAGCTCTACGCGCACGTCTCGGACAAGTCGCTGGCCGCGCAAGTCGTCGAGGCGGCCCTCGCAGATGCGCTGCAGGCACCGTCCACGCGGGCCACGGCGTGGACCACCGTCGGCCGCATGCGATTGGCCGCCAACGAAAAGACCGCTGCGCTGCTCGCGGCGCGCGAGGCGCAGCACGCGGACGCGACGAGCGACGTGATGGCGACGCTCGCCCTGCAACTGCTCGAAGGCGGCACGACGCAGGCGCAGGCCCTGCTCGCGCCCTACCTCTCCGGCCATCCCCTGCCCGAGCTGCGCCTGGCGTACGCGCGCTATCTGCTCAGCGCCGAGCAGCCGCAGCAGGCGCTGACCCAGCTGCAGGCGCTCACGCGGGAGAGTCCGGACAACGCCGAGGCCTGGCTGATGCAGGGCTCGCTGCTGGTGCAGACCCACCGGCTCGACGATGCCGATTCGGCGCTGCAGCATTTCGCCGCGCTGCTCGAACAGCTGCCGGTGTCGCAGCGTCCGCGCAGCGCCACCACGCAACTGAACCTGCTGCGCGCGCAGATCGCCGAGCAACGCGGCGATCTCGCAGGCGCCGAGCGCTGGCTCGACGCGATCGAGGACGGCGACAAGCTGCTGTCGGTGCAGGCCCGGCGCGCCTCGATCCTCGCGCGCCAGGGCAAGCTCGGCGAGGCGATCGCCGCGCTGCGCGACCTGCCCGCGGCCGACACCGACGCCGAGCGACAGAAACTGCAGGCCGAGGCGCTGGTACTGCGCGAAGTGGGCCAGTACGCGCGGGCGTACGACGCACTGGCGCGGGCCGTCGCCCTCGCGCCCAAGGACGACGACCTGGCGTACGAGCAGGCCATGCTCGCCGAAAAACTCGGGCGCACCGACGAGATGGAGCGGCTGCTGCGCGCCATCCTGGCGCGCAGCCCCGATTTCCACCACGCGATGAACGCCCTCGGGTTCTCGCTGGCCGACCGCGGCGTGCGGCTCGAGGAAGCCAAGCGGCTCATCACGCAGGCGCTGGAGCATGCGCCGCAGGACCCCTACATCACCGACAGCCTGGGCTGGGTCGAATACCGGCTCGGGAACTACACGCAGGCGCTGGCCCTGCTCGAGACCGCCTACCGCAGGCAGCCAGACGCGGAGATCGCCGCCCACACCGGCGAAGTACTCTGGAAGCTCGGCCGGCGCACCCGCGCGCGCGAGGTCTGGCGCGAAGGCCTGCGCCTGAACAAGGACAACAAGACACTGACCAGCACGCTCGAGCGTCTCGGAGTCCGCCTTTGAACCGATGGGGTGGCGGCGCCGGCGCAGGCGCGCCGTGGCACCGCCGGCGCTGGCTCGCCGGCGCAGGCGCGCTCGTGCTCGCGGCCTGCGCCGAACCGCCGCGCACCGCGCCCGCGGCAGCCGACCATTGGAGCGGCCGGCTGGGACTGCAGGTGGACGACCCCTCCGCGCCATCGTTCAGCGCCGGCTTCGAGCTGCAGGGCAACGCCGACCGGGGCGACCTGACGCTGCTCAACCCGCTGGGCAGCGTGCTCGCGCGGCTCGCCTGGCATCCCGGCGGCGCCGTCCTGGTGCAGGACGGCAAGCAGCACCGCTCCAGCTCGCTGGCGGCGCTCACCGAGGAGCTCACGGGCAATACCCTGCCGGTGCAGGCGCTGTTCGCCTGGCTCAAGGGAGAGGCGGTGCAGGCCAGCGGCTGGCACGTGGACCTGAGCACGCTCGACTCCGGACGCATCAGCGCCACGCGCCTGCAGCCGCTGCCGCAGGCGGTGCTGCGCATCGTGCTCGACCGGTGAAGCCATGCGCGCGCTGCACGACGTCCCCGCGCCCGCCAAGCTCAACCTGTTCCTGCACGTGACCGGCAGGCGGGCGGACGGCTACCACCTGCTGCAATCGGTCTTCATGCTGATCGACTGGTGCGACCGGCTGCACTTCGAGCGCCTGGACAGCGCCGCGGTCAGCCGCGAAGACCTCGCCGCCCCCCTGCCCGCCGACGACCTGTGCCTCAAGGCCGCGCGCGCCCTGCAGGCGGCCACCGGCTGCACGCAAGGCGCGCGCATCACCACGGACAAGCGCATCCCGGCGCAGGCCGGGCTGGGCGGCGGCTCGTCGGACGCCGCGACCACGCTGCTCGCGCTCAACCGCCTGTGGGCGCTCGGGCTGACGCGCCGCCAGCTGCACGCCATCGGGCTCTCGCTCGGCGCCGACATCCCGTTTTTCCTCGGCGGCCGCGACGCGTGGGTCGAAGGCATAGGCGACGTGCTCGCGCCGCTGCCGCCGCAGGCCATCGCGGCGGGCAGCCGCTTCGTCGTGGTCAAGCCGCGGGCGGGGCTCGACACCGGAGCAATTTTTTCCGATCCGCGGCTCAGGCGCGACAGCCAGCCTGCTACAATCGCAGGCTTCATTGGAGAGCATGCGCTGGAGCCGTTTCGGTTCGGCAGAAACGACTTGCAGCCAGTCGCGCAGTCCCTGTGTCCCGAAATCGCCCAAGCCCTCGAGTGGCTTGCGAGCCAGGGACTTTCGGGCCGCATGACCGGTTCCGGCAGCGCGGTGTTCGCGCCAATGACGCACGCGATCGATGCCGCCAGCGCACCCTCTGCCTGGAGCATCAAAGTGTGTGAGAATCTCGGGCTTCATCCACTTGCCGGGTGGGCCGGGGATGAATGATTGCCAGGCTGCACGCGGATGCGCGCGGCTCGCGTAGGGGAGTAGCCAAGCTGGTCAAGGCACCGGATTTTGATTCCGGCATGCGAGGGTTCGAATCCTTCCTCCCCTGCCACCCATTGAGTCCATCGCGCCAGCCACCGTCAGACAGTCGATTCGCCCATGCAAACCCATCACACCGATTTCATGGTTTTCACGGGCAACGCCAACCCGGTGCTGGCCGCCGAGATCGCCCAGGGCCTGGACACCACGCTGGGCGCCATCCAGGTGGGGCGCTTCTCCGACGGCGAAGTCAACGTCGAGATCAAGCAGAACGTGCGCGCGCGCGATGTCTTCATCGTGCAGTCGACCTGCGCGCCGACCAACGACAACCTGATGGAACTGCTCGTCATGGTGGACGCGTTCAAGCGCGCCTCGGCCGAGCGCATCACCGCCGTGATCCCCTATTTCGGCTACGCCCGGCAGGACCGCCGCCCGCGCTCCACGCGCGTGCCGATCAGCGCCAAGGTGGTGGCCAACATGCTGCAGGCCGTGGGCGTGAACCGCCTGCTCACGATGGACCTGCACGCCGACCAGATCCAGGGCTTCTTCGACATCCCGGTGGACAACATCTACGCGTCCCCGGTACTGCTGCGCGACCTGAACGAGCGGCGCTACCACGACCTGATCGTCGTGAGCCCCGACGTCGGCGGCGTGGTGCGCGCCCGGGCGCTGGCCAAGCAGTTGGGCTGCGACCTGGCGATCATCGACAAGCGCCGCCCCAAGGCCAACGTTTCCGAGGTGATGAACGTCATCGGCGACATCGACGGGCGCAACTGCGTGATCATGGACGACATGATCGACACCGCCGGCACGCTGGTCAAGGCCGCCGGCGCGCTCAAGGAGCGCGGCGCCAGGCGCGTCTACGCCTACTGCACGCACCCCATCTTCTCGGGCCCCGCGATCGAGCGCATCGCCCAGGGCGACGTGCTCGACGAGGTCGTGGTCACCAACACCATCCCGCTGAGCGAAGTCGCTCGCGTGTGTCCCAAGATTCGCCAGCTCTCCGTGGCGCCGCTGTTCGCCGAAACGATACAGCGCATTGCCAACGGAGCGTCGGTGATGAGCCTGTTCTCGGAGTTCAACTGAGCAACCCCGAGAACGGCACGGGCCCCGTTGCATGGTGCGCGGGGCCTTTTTGCAACCGGGCGGGCAGGCTGGTCGCGGCCGCCCTCCTCCAGGAGTCACAACATGAAATTCGTCGCTTTTGAGCGAAACATGCAAGGCACGGGTGCGAGCCGCCGTCTGCGCATCTCCGGCCGCGCGCCGGGCATCGTCTACGGCGCTGGCGGCCAGCCGCAAATGATCGAGCTCGATCACAACGCGCTGTGGCACGCCATGCAAAAGGAAGCCTTCCATTCCACGATCCTCGAAATGGAAGTCGCCGGCCAGACCAGCAAGGTGCTGCTGCGCGACGTGCAGTACCACCCCTACAAGCCGCAGATCCTGCACGTGGACTTCCAGCGCATCGACGACAAGACCCGCGTGCACATGAAGGTGCCGCTGCACTTCGAGGGCATCGAGCAATCGCCCGCCGTGCAGGCCGAGGGCTGCACCGTCACGCCGCTGATCCACGAACTGGACGTGGTCTGCATGCCTTCGCAGCTGCCCGAGCACATCACGGTCGACCTGAGCGCGCTCACCTCCAAGACCATCCCTGGCCTGCAGTCGATCGAGCTGCCCGTGGGCGTCAAGGCCGTGGTGCGCGGCTCCAACAAGAACCCGTCGCTGGTCTCCGTCAAGCTGCCCGAGACGATCGAGGAGGACGCCTCCGCGCCAGCCGAGGCCGCCGCCGCAGCGCCCGCGCCTGCCGCCAAGAAGTGATCCGCCCGCGCACCAGGCCCGCCCCGGGCCTGGACGCCGCCATGGCCCACCTCGCGTGGGCCATTTTTTTGACCGGGATAATCGGCCCATGATCAGACTGTTTGTCGGCCTGGGCAACCCCGGGCCCGAATACGAGGGCACGCGCCACAACGTCGGCTTCTGGTGGATCGACGCGCTGGCGCGCACGCTCGGCGTGCACCTGGCGCCCGAGCGCGGCTATTTCGGCCTGATGGCGCGCACCAGCGTGCGCGGCCGCGCCCTCTGGCTGCTGGAGCCGCAGACCTTCATGAACGCCTCGGGCAAGTCGGTCGCGGCCCTGGCGCGCTTCTACAAGATCGCCCCCGAGGAGATCCTCGTGGTGCACGACGAACTCGACTTCCCGCCCGGCCAGGTCAGGCTCAAGCGCGGCGGCAGCCACGGCGGGCACAACGGCCTGCGCGACATCCACGCGCAACTGGGCGCGAGCGACTATTGGCGGCTGCGCATCGGTATCGGCCACCCCGGCGCCAAGGCCGAGGTGATCCACTGGGTGCTGGGCCGACCCTCGCCCGACCAGCGCCGCCTGATCGAAGGCGCGATCGACCACGCCCTCGCCGCCTTCCCGGAGCTGGCCGGCGGACCGATGGACAAGGCCAGCCAGCACATCAACACGGCGCCCCAGCCATGACCGCGCTGCACGACCTAGACGCGCGCGAACTGCTCGCCGCCTACCGCAGCCGCGCGCTCTCCCCGGTGGAGGTGGCGCAGGCGCTGCTGGCGCACGCCGAACACTGGGAGCCGCACCTGCACGCCGGCTATCTGCTGCGCCCGGAGCTGACGCTGGCCCAGGCCGCCGCCAGCGAGTCGCGCTGGCGCCGCGGCGCGCCCTGCGGGCCGCTGGATGGCGTGCCCGTCACGATCAAGGAGAACATCGCCACGGCGGGCGACCCGACCCCGCTGGGCACGGCCGCGACGCGGCTCGCACCGTCGGCGGTCGACGCGCCGCCGGCGGCGCGGCTGCGCGAGGCCGGCGCCGTGCTGCTGTGCAAGACCACCATGCCCGACTGGGGCATGCTCTCGTCGGGCCTGTCGTCGTTCCATCCGCTGACGCGCAACCCGTGGAACCTGGCCCTCGGCCCCGGCGGCTCCAGCGCGGGCGCCGGCGCGGCCTGCGCCGCGGGCTACGCGCCGCTGCACATCGGCACCGACATCGGCGGCTCCATCCGCCTGCCCGCCGCCTGGTGCGGGGTCTTCGGCTTCAAGCCCAGCCTCGGGCGCGTGCCCATAGACCCGCCCTACACCGGCCGGGCGGCAGGCCCGATCACGCGCAGCGTGGCCGACGCGGCGCTGATGATGCAGGCGCTCGCGCAGCCCGACGTGCGCGACAGCATGGCCCTGCCGCACGCGGCCATCGACTGGGAGCGCCACGCCGCGCGCCCCGAGCGCCTGCGCGGGCTGCGCATCGGCCTGCTGCTCGACGCCGGCTGCGGCCTGCCGGTGCAGCCGCAGGTGCGCGCGGCGGTCGAGTCGGCGGCGCGCCTGTTCGACGCCGCGGGCGCGGTCATCGTGCCGATGCGGCCGTTTTTCACGCGCGAGATGCTCGACGGCATGGACCACTTCTGGCGCATGCGCTCGTACATGGACCTGCAGGGCCTCGCGGCCGAACAGCGGGACAAGGTGCTGCCCTTCATCCGCGCCTGGGCGGAAAGCGCCGCCGGGTTCGACGCCCGGCACATCTACCTGGCGAGCCAGCAGTTCCACGCCACGCGCGTGGCGACGGTGCGCGCCTGCTCGCAGGTCGATTACGTGCTCTCGCCCACGGCGCCGATCACGGCCTTCGACGCCACGCTGGCGGCGCCCACCGACGACCCGCTGCGGCCGCTCGAGCACATCGCCTTCACCGTGCCCTGCAACATGTCGGAGCAGCCCGCGGCATCGATACGCTGCGGCACCTCCGGCGACGGCCTGCCGATAGGCCTGCAGATCGCCGGGCAGCGCTTCGACGACCTGGGGGTGCTGCAGCTGGCGCACGCCTTCGAGGCGCTGCGCGGGCCGCTGCCGCCCTGGCCCGAGCCGCCGGCGCGCGGCTGAGCGGCGCGCGGCGGCAGGCGCCGTTCACTCCTTCCAGGAGTCGATGTAGCCCGGCACCTTGACGGCGTCGACGTCGTCCAGCTCCAGCGGGTAGCGCGAATCGATCATCACGGCCACCTCGTCGGTGTACTTGCGCTCGCCCTTGTTGTTGGCCGCCGCCGCCGCGAAGGCCTTGGGGTGCGGGCCGTGGTGGAAGCCCGAGGGGTGCAGCGTGAACATGCCGGGCTCGATGTTGTCGCGCGAGAAGAAGTTGCCCTGGTGGTAGAAGATGGACTCGTCGAACTCGTCGTTGTTGTGGAAGAACGGCACCTTCAGGGCGCCCGGGTCGCTCTCGATCGGGCGCGGCGCGAAGGTGCAGACGATGATGGTGTTCGACAGGAAGGTGGCGTGCACCGTCGGCGGCAGGTGGTAGCGGTCGGACAGCAGCTCGCGGATGTCGCGCCAGTTGAGCTTGACCGGCACGCAGTCGCCGTGCCAGCCCACCGCGTCGAGGAAGTTGTAGGGGAAGGTGACGGTGGTCACCTGGCCGCGGCGCTTGGCGCGCACGCGCGTTTCCTTCTCGCCGTACTGCGCCTTGAAGGCGTCATCGATCCTGGGCGTGTCGAGCACCGCCTGGTCGAACTGCGCGTGGTGGCCGAGGATGCCGCGCTCGGGCAGCATGAAGAAGTCTTCGGTGGCCTCGATGGTCAGCACCTCGTTGCGCACCTTGGTCTCCAGCCGCCAGGAGGTGCCGCGCGGGATGTTGATGTAGTCGCCCTCGCGGTAGGTCATGTGGCCGTAGTCGCAATAAAAGTCGCCCTCGCCCTTGTGGAAGAACAGGATCATGTCGCCGTCGCCGTTGCGCGCGAGGTCGGGCATGGACTCGCCGAACTTCCAGAAATGCACCTGCGTCTGGCCGTTGTGCATGAAGCGGCGCGCCTTCCAGGGGCAGGGGGCGCTGTCCTCGAGCTTGTTCAGGTTCAGCAGCGTGAGCTCCAGCGGCCCTTCCCACTTCGTCCAGCCGGTGGGCTTGTGCTTGTGCAGGATGTGGCTGGCCGGGCCGAAGAAGCCGTTGCGACCGTGCTCGCGCTCGTACAGGCCGTCGGGGATGTCGCAGTGGGCCTGGCGGCTGTGCACGCCCTCGCGCAGGGGAAAGGATACGTATTTCTTCATCGAGGCTCTCCATTTGTGTTAACTTATTCGTGACGTTGTTACTTTAAACGTAACTTACGGAATTTAAGGCATACTCCTTCGCATGTCAAGCTTCTGCCCCGCACCCAGTGCGGGGATGCGCGGGAGCACGCACGCTGCAGCACCATGAACCAAGACACGGATCGACCGACCACAGGCCCTGACGCCGGCAGCCCGCGCTCCCCCGCGGCCGTGGGCATCCAGTCGGTGGAACTGGGCCTGGCCCTGTTCGACCTGCTGGCGCAGCAGGCGCAGCCCTGCGGCCTGTCGGAGCTGGCACGGCTGGCGGGCATGCACCGCGCCAAGGCCTACCGCTACCTGGTCAGCCTGACGCGCGCCGGCTGGGTGCAGCAGGACGCGGCCAGCGGGCTGTACGAGATCGGCCCGGCGGTGCGCAACCTGGCGCTGGCCTGGCTGGCGCGCCAGGATTGGATCGGCCTGGCCGCGGCCGAGGCGCGCAGCCTGGCGCAGGCCCAGGGCAACACCTGCCTGGTGGCGGTGCAGGGCGAGGCCGGGGTCACGGCCATCCGCGTCTGCCAGCCGGGGCAAGGGGTATCCATCGGCGTCGCCGAGGGGGCCTTGTTCGACCTGCGCTCGTCGGCCACCGGGCGGGTCTTCGCGGCCTGGGCCGATCCGCCGCCCGACACCCTGCCGGCGTCGATGCGCGGGCAGATTCGCCAGCAGGGCATCGCGCTGGTCGAGGGCGAGCACGCGCCCGGCATCAACGCGCTGAGTGCGCCGGTGTTCGACGTGCACGGCCACCTGCTGCTGGCCCTGACCCTGGTCGGGCCCGGGGTATCGCTGCACGCCGACCCGCGCGGCGCGGCGGCGCAGGCCCTGCGCGCCGCCTGCCAGCGCATCTCCGGCGCGCTGGGCTGGCAGCCGCCCGCGCACGACGGGCGCGAGGCGCGCTGATGGGCCGGCCCGCGGGCGGCCGCGGCGGCCCGGACAGCCGGCACAATCGGATCCGCCATGCCGCCTGACCTGTTCCTGCTGCTGTTTTTCGCCGCCGGCGCGCTCTACGTCGTGAACGCGCGGCAGCAGCGCCAGCGCATCGCGCTGCTGGGCCGGGCGCTCAAGCCCTACCAGATCGAGCGGCTGATGCAGACGCTGATCCAGGGCTACCTGCGCGCGATGGGCGAGCGCGACGCCGGGCGCCGCCGGCAGGTGCTGGGCGCGCTGGCCGACACGGAGGCGCAGCTGCGCGGCCAGTTCGGCCGTTTCGTGGCGGATTTCCAGCGCACGCCGGCGGCGCTGGCGCGGGCCAGCCGCCTGCCGCTGGGCCTGCCGTGGGCCACGCAATGGCTGCCTGCGGCCAGCTTCGACATGCGCCGGCTGCTCGCGATCCACGGCGAGGGCATCGCGCGCACGCTGGACAACGGGGCGGATCGCTCGCCGCGCGACCGCGCCTACACGGTCACCGCCGAGCTGCTGCTGATGCAGCACAGCTGCCATTGGTTCTGCAAGTCGCGCAGCGTGGCGTCGGCGCGCGTGCAACGGCGCCACCGGACCTCGTACCCGCAGATCGTCGCCGCGCTGGCGCCCGAGACGCGGCAGGCCTACCTGGCGCTGGTCAACGGGCGGGCGCGGTGACGATCCAGCCTTCCAGCGGGTCGAGCGCCGCCGGCAGGCCGTAGAGCGCATCGCCCTGCGCGTGCCGCCGCGCCGCCCACGCCGCCTGCACCAGGCAGAGCGCGGCGTCCAGGCGGTCCCCGCTCGCGTCGTCCGCCAGGGCGCGGCGCTGCGGCGCATCAAGCACCAGCCGCAGGCACAGGCGCGTGGCGCCGCGCTCCAGGCCGTCGATCAGGCGGGCGCGCGCGGCGGCCCGCTCCGGCGTCTGGCGCGCGCGCTCGTCGCTCTTGTAGCTGGCGCGCCCGATGATCTCGCGCGCCAGCAGCCCGGGGTAGGCTTCGAGCGCCACGCGGCCCGCGTCGCCGGCGTGCAGCCCGGGCAGGTACGCGCCGGCATCCAGGAGCAGCGGCACGCCGGCATGCAGCATGAAGGCCACCGGCGGGTTGACCCATTTCATGGAGGGACTGGAGCCGGCCGGGCCGTCGGTCCCGCGGTGGGCGAACTTGCCGCCCGCCGGGCGCGCGGCGCAGAAGGCCGCGAACAGGCGCCTGACGTCGGCGCGCGACAGGCCCGCGTAGTGGCGCACGCAGGCCAGCCACTGGTCCGGCCAGCCCAGGGCCTGCACCAGTTCGCGCGGCAGGCCGAAGGGCAGGTCGAAGCCGCCGACCCACGGGCCCGGCCGCGCCAGCCAGCGGGCGAACCCGTCCAGGGTCTCGAAGCGTTGCAGGTCGCGCAGCACGACGCGCTCGCCCTCAAGATCGCCGAGCGCCAGCACCACGGGCTTGCGCCGCGTCGGGCGGCTCGTGAAGTCGCAGCCCAGCAGCATCGGGCCCGCCCGGCAGGCCGGTTACACGCGCCCCGGGATCAGCGAGAGGAACTCGCGCCGCAGCGTGGCGTCGGTGAGGAAGGCGCCGCGCATCACCGAGTTGACCATCTTGCTGTCCATCTCGCGCACGCCGCGCCAGGACATGCAGAAGTGGCTCGCCTCCATCACCACCGCCAGGCCGTCGGGCCGGGTCTTGTGCATGATGAGATCGGCCAGCTGCACGATCGCCTCTTCCTGGATCTGCGGGCGGCCCATGACCCAGTCGACGAGCCGGGCGTACTTGGACAGGCCGATCACGTTGGTGTGCTCGTTGGGCATCACGCCCACCCAGAGCTTGCCGATGACCGGGCAGAAATGGTGGCTGCAGGCGCTGCGCACCGTGATCGGGCCGACGATCATCAGCTCGTTGAGCCGCTCGGCATTGGGGAACTCGGTCACCGCGGGCGCCGGCGTGTAGCGGCCGCGGAACACCTCGTTGATGTACATCCTGGCCACGCGGCGCGCGGTGCTGCGCGTGTTGTGGTCGCGCTCGGTGTCTATCACCAGGCTGTCGAGCACGCCCTGCATCTTGCCTTCCACCTCGTCGAGCAGCGCCTCCAGCTCGCCGGGCTCGATGAATCCGGCGATGTTGTCGTTGGCGTGGAAGCGCTGGCCGGCGCCGACGAGCCGCTCGCGGATCTTCACGGACACGGGCGTGCCCCGGTCGGGCAGAGGGTCGGTGTTTTTGGACATGGCGGTGATCGTACCAGCGAATCGGCACCCCGCATTTATGGATGTTTTTCGGCTCTAGCGCTTGTGCAGCAAGCGCTAGCAGCTACGATATCAGTAGTTCTTGCCGGTGACCCAGAGCACCGCGCGCATCAGTGCGAAGGCAACGCGATCGAGCACCCGCTCGCGCCACGGCCGGCGGGCATGGGTCTGCGGATCCAGCGGCCCGCTGCCGCTGGCGATCGCCGCCACCAGGCGCGCGTGCAGCTGCCGGGCGAAGCCGGCGTCGCGCACCATCACGTTGGCCTCGCGCGCGAGCAGCAGGCTCAGGGGGTCGAGGTTGCTCGAACCCACCGTGGCCCAGGGGCGCGCGCCGTGCGCGTCGATCACGGCCACCTTGGCGTGCAGGAAGCTCGGCGCGTACTCGTGGATCTCCACCCCGGCGGCGAGCAGCGCGCCATAGACCGGCCGGGCCGCGTGGTACTGCATGAAATACTCGTAGCGCCCCTGCAGCAGCAGGCGCACGCGCACGCCGCGCCGGGCCGCCAGCACCAGCGCCCGGCGCAGCTTGCCGCCGGGGATGAAGTAGGCGTTGGCGATGATGATCTCCTGGCGCGCCTGCGCGATCGCGCGGCGGTACGAGCGCTCGATGCGGCTGCGAAAGCGCACGTTGTCGCGCAGCAGGAGCGCGGCGCGCACGCCCCCGCGGCCCTGCGTGCCGCGCCGCGGCTGGCGGCGCAGGGCGCGGGCCGCGCGCCAGTCGGCCAGCAGCCGCGCCAGGCGCCGCCGGCGCGCATCCTCCACCGCCTGCATGCGCCACCACAGCTGCTCCATCACGCTGCTGGCGAAGTCCACCAGCGTGCCCTCCACGCGCACCGCGAAGTCCAGGCGCGGCGCCGCCAGGCGCCCCCAGTTGGGGTCGTGGAAGTCGTCGAGCACGTTGATGCCGCCGCAGAACAGCACCGCGCCATCGACCACGCACAGCTTGCGGTGCAGCCTGGGCCAGCGCCGGGGCAGCAGCAGGCCCAGCGGCCCGAGCGGCGAGTACACCCGCACCTGCACGCCCGCCGCGGCCAGCTCCGAACCCCAGGGCTCGGCGATGCGCCCGGTGCCCACGCCATCGACCACCAGATGCACGCGCACCCCGCGCCGGGCCGCGCGCGCCAGCGCCCGCACCACCTCGGCGCCCGCGCCCAGGGTGCTGAAGATGTAGGTCTCCATCTGCACGTCCGAGCGCGCCCGGTCGACCTCGGCGATCAGCGCCGGGAACAGCTCCTGCGCCCCCTGCAGCAGGGCGATCCGGTGGTCCGAGCCGACGGGGCTGGGCAGCTTCATCGCCGGGCTACAGGCGGAACTCCGCGATCAGGGGCAGGTGGTCGGACATGCGCCACCAGATGCGCCCGCGCGGCACCGACAGCGTGAGCGGCACCAGCCCGCGCACGTACACGTGGTCGAGCTGCGCCACCGGCAGGCGCGCCGGGTAGGTCGGCACGCGCGGGGCGTTGCTGCACTCGAGCAGGCCGAAGCCCGCCAGCATCTGCGAGAGCTGGTTGCCCCAGTCGTTGAAATCGCCCGCCACGACGAGCGGCGCCTCGTCGGGCACCTCGCGCCGGATGTAGCGCTGCAGCTGCGCCACCTGCCGGATGCGGCTGCCCGGCACCAGCCCCAGGTGCACCACGATGGTGTGCACCGCCCGGCCCTGCACCTGCACCTGCACGTGCAGCAGGCCGCGCTGCTCGAAGCGGTGGTCGGACATGTCCTCGTGCCCGCTCGCGAGCACCGGCCAGCGCGTGAGCAGCGCGTTGCCATGCTCGCCGTGGCGCGTGTAGGCGTTGGTGTGGTAGACCGCCTCGTAGCCCTCGGGCGCGAGGTACTGCGCCTGCGGCACCAGCGGCCAGCGGTCGAAGTACTCCGCCTCGCGCCGGTTCTCGCGGCGCACCTCCTGCAGGCAGACGATGTCGGCGTCGAGCTGCTCCACCGCCAGCCCCAGGTTGTGGATCTCCAGGCGCCGCGCCGGCCCCAGGCCCTGCACCCCCTTGTGGATGTTGTAGGTCACCACGCGCAGGATGTCGTGCGGCGGCGAGGGCAGCTCCGACGCGGCGGAAACGGGCTCGGCGGGGGCGAAATCGGTCATGCGGGCGATGCGAAATGGGGCAGCCAGAGGATAGCCTCGGCGTTCGACGGCGAAAAGCACCGGTCGGCCGCCGCGCGCCAGGGCAACCAGACAGATGCCGTGTGTTCGCGCGGATTCAAGACCACCGGGGTGCGCGCCGGCACGCGCAGGCCCAGCACGTGCTCGGTGTTCGTCATCACGCCCGGCGCATAGCGGTGGCGCCACTGCGGGTAGATGCTGTAGACGTTCTCCAGCCCCCAGTCGGCCAGCACGCAGCCGGGGGCATCGCCCCGGATGCCGGTCTCTTCGCGCACCTCGCGCAGCGCCGTCTCGCGCCAGGATTCGTGCGGGCTGCCCTTGCTGCCGGTGACCGATTGCCAGAAGTCCTCGGCGGCGTCGGCGCGGCGGATCAGGAGCACCTGCAGATCGGCGGTGTGGATCACCACGAGGACGGATTGGGGAATCTTGTACATGGACGGAGCGCGCGGCACGCCCGCCAATGGTAGAGCGCCGGTATATTCCCGCCACTACCGCCCTGCCCCGGAACACCTCCCGCCATGGAAATTGCCCTGATCTACGCCCGCGCGGCCAACGGCGTCATCGGCCGGGACGGCGCCATGCCCTGGCACCTGCCCGAAGACCTGGCGCACTTCAAGGCGCTCACGCAAGGCTGCCCCGTCATCATGGGACGCAAGACCTGGGACTCGCTCCCGGCGCGCTTTCGGCCGCTGCCGGGGCGTGCCAACATCGTCGTGACACGGCAAGAAGATTGGGGCGAAAAAGGCGTTTTGCGCGCCTCCAGCCTGC
Organism: Pseudomonadota bacterium; assembly: GCA_963205335.1. Taxonomy (GTDB): domain Bacteria; phylum Pseudomonadota; class Gammaproteobacteria; order Burkholderiales; family Burkholderiaceae_C; genus Comamonas_C. The sequence goes on along the minus strand of CAUJIM010000008.1, from coordinate 18,304 downwards.
GCGAGGCGCTCTCATTGGCGGAGCATGCCGGCGCGGCGACCGCCTGGGTGATCGGTGGCGCGCAGCTCTTCGCGCAGGCGCTGCCGCTGGCCCGGCGCGCGGAGGTGACGGAAATCGACCAGGATTTCGACGGCGACACCCATGCGCCCGTGCTCGGCCCGCAATGGACCCTGACCGCGCACAGCGACCACGTGAGCAGCCAAGGCTTGCGCCTGCGCTTTGCGCGCTACGAGCGCCTGGGCGAAGATCGGCACTGAAGGAACGACATGCGCCTGTTCGACGACTCCCAGGGCCAGCGCTGGCAGGCCGCGCCGCTCGATGCCTCCTACGGCCACCTCATGCTGGTGTTCGACGGGCTCGACGGCGGCGGCATCCGCCAGCACCCGATGCTGGCCGACACCCTGCCCCAGGCCGAGGCGGAACTGGCGGCGCTCGACGACGACGCGCTGCGCACCCTCCTGCGGCAGGCCCAGCCCTGGGACTACGGCGCGCGCAGGCCGTAGCGGCGCCGGCCGCCCGCGTCAGCAGCGCATCGCGTTGGCCGCCGAGTTGCGCAGGCTCTCGAGCACGCCCTCGTCCAGCCCCACGTTGTTGTGCTCGAGCACGCGCTCGGCGCGATAGCTCGAGCGCACGAAGGGCCCGGCCACCACCTCGACGAAGCCCTTGGCCAGCGCCATCTCGCGGTAGCGCGCGAACTGCTCGGGCGAGACGTAGCGCTGCACCGGCAGGTGGTTCTGCGTCGGGCGCATGTACTGGCCCATGGTCACCACGTCCACGTCGGCCGCGCGGATGTCCTCCAGCGCCTCGTCGATCTCGCCATCGGTCTCGCCCAGGCCCAGCATCAGGCTGGTCTTGGAAATCGTCTGCGGCGCATAACCCTTGGCGAACTTGAGCACGTCCAGCGTCTGCTCGTAGCCGGCGCGCACGTCGCGCACCGGATGCGTCAGGCGCCGCACCGTCTCCAGGTTCTGCGCGTAGGTGGCCAGGCCCGCGTCGAGCACTTTCGCCACCAGCGCATGCCGGCCCTGGAAGTCGGGCGTGAGCGCCTCCACCGCCGTCTGCGGCGTGCGCTGGTGGATCGCGCGGATGCAGGCAGCGTAGTGCCCCGCGCCCAGGTCGGCCAGGTCGTCGCGGTCCACCGAGGTAAGCACCACGTACCCGAGCCCCATCAGCGCCACCGCGTCGGCCACGTTCGCCGGCTCCAGCGGATCGAGCCAGCCGTTGGGATTGCCCGTGCTCACCGAGCAGAACTTGCAGGCGCGCGTGCACACCGAGCCCATCAGCATCAGCGTCGCCGTGCCGCGGCCCCAGCACTCGGCGATGTTGGGGCACTTGGACTCGGCGCAGACGGTGGCGAGCCGGTGCGAGTCGACGATCTCGCGGATCTGCTGGTACCTGGCGCCGTTGGGCACCTTCACGCGCAGCCAGTCGGGCTTGCGCTCGGCGTTGGGCACGGCGGTGAGGCCGCTGGGCTTGATGCCGTCTTTGATCGCGCGCGTACCCTGGCGGCTGGTGAACTTGGTGCCCGAAGCCGGGCGGGCGGCGGGTTCTTGCATGGGGGAAAGCCTTTGGCGAGGCGCGCACGGCGTGCGCGGCCCGGCCATTTTATCGGCGCCCCCTTGGCCGCACCGGCGACCGGGCAAAGCCCGCCGCCGCGCGGACCCGCAGCGTCAGGACCGGCCCTGGTCGGGCTGGCTGTAGTCGCACACGCCCTCGGGGAAGATAGCCTTGAGTTTCTGGATCTCCGCCAGGCCGGGGTGCCAACTGCCGTAGGTGCCGTCGGCCAGCGCCGTGTCCACCGGCTTGAGCGCGCATTTGAAGATGCCGCCCTCCAGCGGGGCGCCGGCCACGATGCGCGAGGTGCCGTACATCGGGAACCTGGCGGTGCAGGTGCCCGCGGCCTGGCTGTCGAGCACGCCGTCCCACACGCCGTCGCCCCTGGCGATCAGCGCGCCGTCGGTGCCGAAGCAGCTGTCGGCGGCGCGCTCGGGCCGGCTGGCCGCCACGCCGCGCGAGGGGCTGGCGCGCAGGTTGGCCATCCATTCGTCGATCACGGCCATCGCCATCGGCACCTGGTCGAAATCGTCGGCAGACACGTTGGTGGTGTCGGTGAACCAGATCACCTGGTTGTCCGAACTGCCCATCCTGGTACGGATGCGCTTGCGGACCGCGAACGACTGGTGCACGTTGTGCATGTCGAGCCGGCGCTCCAGATAGGGATGCCAGTCGATGGTCGGGATTTCGCTCTGGCCCGTGAAGACCAGGCCCGACCGGTACAGCGCCTTGATCGCATCCAGACTCGCGTGCGTGCGCGGCGCCGGCATGTCCGGCGCGGCCGGGTTCCAGCGGTTCATGTTGCGGGCGCCCCAGGGGTCGAAGTAGCCCGGGATGCTGGCGGCCTTGGCCTGCTCGGCGCCGGAGGTGCCGTAGTAGGGGAAGCCCTCGGCCACCATCTCGCTCATCTGCTTCCAGCCGCCGACCTTGAAATTCAGGTCCAGGAATTCGGCGGTGGTGATCTTGCCGTCCTTCATCGCCTGCAGGCCGTACTGCACGCCCACGTTGTCCCAGCTCGAACGCGGATAGCCGTCGGGGCCCATGCCGTAGACGTTGCGCACGTCGTCGTAGTGGCTGAACGGCACCGGGTCGAACCCGGCCAGGCCGTTCATGCGGTCGGCGGCGCGGGCAGTGATGCCGTCGGCATCGAACTTGGGATTCATCGCGCCGGCGGTCAGGCCCTGCCACGCCTTGCGGCACTCGGTGGAGCCGGACGCGAAAGCCACCTGCGGGCCGCCGGGCACGGCGTTGACCGCGGCCTCGAAGGGCTTGTACGGGTTGGCCACCGTCTCCTCGGCGTTCATGCCCACCAGCCACGTGCGGTTCTTGATGGTCTGCCACTTGGCGTTGGCATGGTCGGTCACGTCCATGTAGTACTCGAGCAGCTCGCAGTCGCCCACGTGCGGGATCTGGCCCACCATGTCCGGGTAGGGCTGCTGCGCGATGGCGGCGTCGATCAGGCCCGGATGGTTCTGCGGATAGATGTACTGCTGGATGGCACCGCCCGAGGCCCCCAGGCCCACGGTGTACAGGGGCACGCCGTAGCGCTTGATGAAGCCTTCCTTGGTCATCATCGCGGTCTCGCCGCCGAGGATCAGGTCGTAGTGCTCGCCGGTACGGTTACCGGTGGAGTAGGCCACGGCGTAGCCCTGGCCGAGCGCATAGGCCAGACCGGCGCGTTTGTCCGGGCCACCCTGGTAGTGGCCAAAGCCCACGCCGCCCTGGAAGTGATAGACCAGCCGCCGGTTCCACAGGCTCAGGTCGGGCCTGGACGGGTCTTCGCCGAAGGGCGCGAGCATCACGTACTGGTAGATGAAGCGGTTGATGGTGCCGCGCTCCCAGCGCACGATGAAGTCCACCTCGCGGCCGTCCAGCAACGTCGTCTTGGCGATGTTCGGCGGACGCGAGCCGTCGGTGGGCATGGGCTGGTAGTCCTTGTGGCTGTTCTTGCCCACGGGCATGTAGTAGTACTGCACGTAGGAGTCGATCGAGCAGTTCTTGCTGTAGCCGACGACGTTGCCAGTGCCGTCCTTGACGGCGTAGTACTTGCTGTCGGTGGTGTCCACCAGCGGCTCCTTGCCCAGCTCGGTGAGCACCGAGCAGACGAAGGGCTCCTGCTTCGGGCCGGCGAACATCGGGCCCGTGATCGGGTAGTTGGTGAGCGTGAGCGAGGCCACCGTGCCGCGCGTGGCATGGCGCACCTCGAGCGCGTTGTCGCCCAGCGCCAGGCCCGCCACCACGCCCTCCAGGCGGGCGCCGTCGGCCGTGAGCGCGGGAGTGACCCGGGTGCCGTTGAGCCACAGCTCCAGCCTGGCATGTTCGGCCTGCGGCGCCTGCACCGCGATGCGCGCGTCGCCGCCCGAGACGTACTTCGCCGGGCTGGACAGGACGCTCAGCGTGATGGGATCGGGCACGGGTGCGGGATCGCCGCCCCCGCTTCCGCCGCAGGCGGCGATCAGCACCGCGCCAGCGGCGGAAATGGCGAAGTATTTCCAGGGTTTCATGTGCCAGGGTCTCCTTGTAATGGGTCGTGCATGTCGTCCCGCATGCGCGGCGGCGCTCCCCATGGCGCCGCGCAGCGGACTCGCGGGTATCCGAAACGATGCTAGCGACCGCCCCACGGGCTCACAAGTCAGAAAACAGGCGCGCGTCTGTCAGAAATGGATGACGGCGCCGAAGGCCGCGCGGGCGCTCTCAGTCCACCAGCCGGTGGTGCACGGCGTACTGCACCAGCTGGGCATTGGAGGCCAGGCCCAGTTTTTCCAGGATGCGCCGGCGGTAGGTGCTCACGGTCTTGACGTTGATGGCCAGCCGCTCGGCGATGGCGGTCAGCGAGTCGCCCGCCACGATCATGCGCAGGATCTGCGATTCCCGAGCCGACAGCCGGTGGTGCGGAATGGCATCGGAGGCCAGGGCGTGCAGGTTGCCCAGCAGCGCCTCCGCGATCGAGGGCGTGACGAACTTGCGCCCCCGGCGCACGCTGCGGATGGCGGCGATCAGGTCCGCCACCTCCATGTCCTTGGCCACGTAGCCATGGGCGCCGTTGCGCAGGGCGCGCAGCGCGTACTGCGGCTCGGAGTACATGCTCAGGATGACGATGCGCAGCTCTGGAAAACGCGCGCGGATGATGCCCAGCAGGTCCAGGCCGCTGCGGTCGGGCAGGTTGATGTCCAGCAGCAGCAGGTCGATGGCGCCCGCCTCCAGCCGGTCCAGGCCCTCGCGCCACTCGCCGGTTTCCTCGACACTGCCGATCTCGGGCACGTCCTGCAGCACCTTGCACAGGCCGGAGCGGAACATCGCGTGGTCGTCGATGATGAGGATGCGGGTGATCACGGGTGTCTCCATCGTGCGTGTCCGGGCGCCTGCAGCCGTCACGACAGCCGCAGCGGATCTTCGATGACGGGCGCCTGCAGCACCACGCGGGTGCCGAAGCCCGGCGCCGACTCGATGACCAGCGTGCCACCAATCTCGTGGGCGCGTTCGCGCATGGAGATCAGGCCCAGCGAATGCCGGCGCGCGTCCGGGCGGAACGGGTTGTCGCTGGCGAAGCCGCTGCCGTCGTCCGCGATCTCCAGGCGGAACGCGTCGTCGTCGCGCGTGAAGCGTACCTCCACGCTGGCGGCGCCGGCGTGGCGCGCCACGTTGGTCAGCGCCTCCTGGACGATGCGGAAGACCGCGGTGGCGCGCCAGCGCGACAGCGGCAGCTCGAACTCGGACGGACACAGGCCCACGCGCAGGCCCGAGCGTTCCCGAAAGCGCTGCAGGTGCCCCGCGATCGCGGCGCCCAGACCCAGGTGGTCCAGCGCCTGCGGACGCATCGATTCGGAAAGCTCGCGCACGTTGCCGATGGCTTCGTGCAGCAGCGCATTGAGATCGGCCGCGATGCCCTTGACCGCGTCGGAGCGCGAGCGCCGCGCGATGCGGCCGACGTCCAGCTTCATCGACGTCAGCAGCCCGCCCAGCACGTCGTGCACCTCGCGCGCGTACTCGGCGCGCTGCTGCTCGCGCATGTTGTGCAGGTAGGCCGCGAGGTCGCGGTACTCCTGGCGCGACTGCTGCAACTGAGCGTCGCGCTCGACCTGCTCGGTCACGTTCACGCCCACCCCCACCACGGCCGGGCGGCCGCGGAAAGAACGCGCCGCGCCATGCACCTGGATGAGCACCACGCTGCCGTCGCGGTGCAGGCCGCGCGTGATGAAGCGCATGCTCTTGACCTCGCCCGAGATGCGGCGGTAGTAGCGGTCCATCACCTCCGGCACGTAGTCGGGCGTCACGCAGTCACGCAGCGGCTTGTCGATGACCTCCTCCGCCGTATAGCCGGCCATGCCGGCGAAGGTGGCATTGACGTACTGGAAGGTCTCGTCCTGCAGGATGTAGATGCCCGCCACCGACTGCTCCACGATACCGCGGAAGGGTACGGACTGGAGGTCGAAAGGCACACCGGGTTCGCTGCTCGACATATCTTCCTGCCATGGCTGGACCGCGCTGGCGCGCGGCAATGCGCCCCTGCCGGAACGCCGTCTCACTCCCGCACGATTATGCCGGCCGATCCTTGCCAGCCAAGAAGGCGCGGCGCAGACGCCCTCCACGGCCTGCCGAGGGACACGCCCGTTTTTCCTACAAGAGACACCCGTTGATCTGACTTGATGCAGACAGGCTCCACGCCTAGGATGGCCCGTTGGCGACATACGCGGCCGCAGCGGCCACGGCGCCAGGAGACGGACAGGCGAGGCAGCGGCCGACAGGCGCCGCCGGCCCCTGACACAACAAGGAAACTTGCCATGCCATTCAACGTACCGAAGATCAAGCTCCGCGCCATCGGCCTGGCCGTCGCGGCCGCGGCATTGCTGGCGGCCTGCGGCGGCTCGAGCGAGCCTCCGGCCCCGACGACGCCGGCCACTCCGGCAGCGCCGCTGGCGCTGACGCTCAAGGCGCTGTCCAGCCCGGCCGACATGGTCACCGGCGACTCGGCGGTGGTCGAAGTCGCGGCGCCACCGGAGGTCGATCTCTCCACCATCCGCGTGTTCGTCGGCGATACCGACGTCACCGCGGGCCTGACCGCCGACGCCGCGCGGCAGCGCCTGCGCGGCCTGGTCGGCGGGCTGGCGGCGGGCGCCAACCGGCTGGTGGCGCGCGTGGGCGAGAGCGCGCAGCCCATGGCCGTCGGCGAACTCGAATTGACCAGCCACGCCGCGAGCGAGCCCGTGTTCTCGGGCCCGCACCTGCAACCCTTCGAATGCCGTACGGTCAACGCGGGGCTGGGTGCGGCAAAAGACGCCGACTGCTCGGTGGACACCACCTACGACTGGTTCTACTTCGATACGGCCGGCGCGCGCCAGCCGCTGGCCGATCCGCTGGGCCCGCGCCCGGCCAACGTCGCCACCATCACCACCATCGAAGGCAAGACCGTGCCCTTCATCGTGCGGGTCGAGTCGGGCACCATCAACCGCTCGATCTACCGCATCGCAGTGCTCGACGACCCGCAGGAGCCGGGCCGGTGGAACGGCGCCTGGAACGGCCGCATCGTGCTGCGCTTCGGCGAATCCACCGCTGCCCAGTACAACCAGGGCTCCAACACCTTCAACGACCTGTTCAAGGTGAGCGACGCGACCGACCCGCAGAACGTCCTGGCGCTGGGCCGCGGCTTCGCCTACGTGATGTCCTCGCTCAACATCAACAAGGTCAACGTCAACGACGTGGTGGCGGCCGAGACGGCCATGCGCATCCGCGAGCACATTGCCAAGACCTACGGCGTGCCCCGGTGGATGATCGGCATGGGCGGCTCGGGCGGGGCGATCCAGCAGATGCTGATCGCGCAAAACTACCCTGGCGTCCTCGACGGCATCATGCCCGACGCCGCCTTTCCCGACGTCTTCGGCACCGCGCTGGCGGTGTCCGACTGCCGGCTGCTCAACCGCTTCTTCCTGAGGCCGGAAAACGCGGCGCTGAACACGGTGGCCGTGCGCAAGGCGTTCGAAGGCCACTTCGGCTCCGCATCGGCCAATACCTGCGCCACCTGGGACGCCGGCAACGGCGACGCGGTGCTGGCCACCAGCGGCTCCATCAGTCCGGCCTGCGGCCTGACCGACGCGAGCAAGGTCTACCACCCGGTGACCAACCCCACCGGAGCGCGCTGCACGGTCTACGACATCAACGTCAACACGCTGGGCAAGGACCCGTTCACCGGCGCCGCGCGGCGCCCGCTGGACAACGTGGGCATCCAGTACGGGCTCGACAGCCTGCGCAAGGGCGCGATCACCATGGCCCAGTTCCTGGACGTGAACGCCGGCGTAGGCGGCTTCGACACCGACGGCAACATCGTCGCCCAACGCACCGTGGCCGACAACGAGGCGCTCAAGCGCACCTACGAGATGGGCCGCATCGGCTCGGGCGGCGGCGGGCTGGCGACGGTGCCGATCCTGCACATGCGCGCCTACGCCGAGCCAGCCGGGGATATCCACACCATCTACAACGACATCAAGATCCGCGAGCAGCTCAGGCGCGCCAACGGCACGGCCGACAACCAGGTGATCTGGGTGCTGCCCCACCCGGGCCTCGCGTCCGGCGCGGCCCAGCTGGTGCTGGTGCAGGCGCTGCGCGACGCCTTCACCCTGCGCCTGGACCTGATGACCCGGTGGCTCGACGACATCGCCACCGACCCCGCCCCGCTGACCACCGAGAAGGTGGTCCGCCTCAAGCCCGCCGACGCGACCGACTCGTGCTGGAAGCTCGACGCCACCCGGGTCAGGGAAGCCGCGACGGGCTTCGACAACCCCGGCGCCTGCGGCTACGCCAAGACCATGCCGCCGCGCATGGTGGCCGGCAGCCCGGTCTCCGACGACGTGATCAAGTGCCAGCTCAAGCCCCTCGACGAGGCAGACTACCTGCCCGTCGTGCCCACGGCCGCCGAGAGGCTGCGGCTCGCGGCCATCTTCCCCGAGGGGGTATGCGACTACGGCAGGCCGGGCGTCGGGCAGGCCCCGCTCAAGGGCACCTGGCTGCGGTACTGAGCGGCACGGCGCGTACCTGGGCCTGTCGGCGGCAGGCCCGGGGCGGCAACTGCGCGTGGTGCACAGAACCGCTCCGCCGTGTCGACCCGCCCGCCGCGTTGCCGCGGCCAGGCCGGAGGATGCGGCGCGGCGGGGTACCATGGGCCTTCCTGGCACACCCGGGCATCGGCCCCCGCGGCCGACGGCGTTCTGCCGCTTGCCCGGCCCGCCTTTTGCAAACCGCCCCCTGTTCGAACCCATGAGAATCGCCACCTGAAGTGTGCATTGCGATTTCAGGGTGTCTCAAGAAATCTCGGATTCTTGAAAAACCTAAATACTTTCAATAACTTATAGTCGCATAACGTCTCAATCGATCAATCAAAATATCTTGACATCTCGATCATTTGGGGGCCTCATTGGGGGCCTCGACAGGCTGAAACCCCCAGATGCTCACCACCATCCAAATCAAGTCCGCCAAGGCGCAAGAACGCGCCTACAAGCTCGCCGACAGCGGCGGGCTGTACCTGCTTGTTCAGTCCAACGGCTCGAAGCTCTGGCGCTACAAGTTCCGCGTGGGTGGCGTCGAGGGCAAACAGTCGCTCGGCGCATTTCCTGAAATTGGCCTCGCGGAGGCACGCGGGTTGCACAGCGACTCCCGCAAGCTGGTCGCCCAAGGTATCAACCCGGTCCAGGCCAAACAGGAACTGCGGGTCACCCAGGCCCAGGAACAGTTGGAGCGCGAGCGGGGCACGTTCGCCGCAGTGATGGCCGACTGGAATACGGCCACGGCCGCCAGCCTGCGCCCATCCACCGTCAAACAGCGCCAGCGCGAGATCGACAACGATCTGATGCCGAAGCTGAAGAACCGCCCAATGGACGGCATCACGCGCTTGGAGCTGACTGCGCTTCTGAAAGATGTTGAGAAGCGCGCGCCCGAGGTGGCCCGCAATCTTCGCAACCATCTCTGGGGCATGTTCGAGTACGCAATCGACTCCGGGTTGATGGATAACAACCCGGTACCACCACTGCGCGTCATGAAGAAGCGCAACCAGTCCAACCACCCCGCCCTGGCTGGTGAACAGATCGGCGACTTTCTCCGCGCCCTCAATGCAGCCACCACGATCAACGAGGAAACGCGTATCGCCATGCTGCTCGTTTTGTTGACCGCCTGTCGGAAAGCGGAAGTCATCGAAGCCCGCTGGGACGAACTGGACCTGGAAGCTGCCCATTGGGAAATTCCAGCAGCTCGCATGAAGGCGAAGCGGCCCCACTGGGTGCCGCTGTCAGGTCAGGCTGTCGAGTTGCTCACGCGGCTTCGCAAGATCGTCCCTGCCGGTCGCGAACACCTGTTCCCGAACCGGCTTGACCCCCGCCGGCCCATGGCCAATCGCAGCCTGAACGCCTTGATAGAACGGCTTGGATTCGGCGGCGAGGGGACACCGCACGGCATGAGGGCGGCCTTCAGCACGCACTTCAACAGCCTGGGCGCAAGCGTGGACGTGATCGAACACTGCCTGGCACATGTGCCGGCCAACGCCGTACGCGCGGCTTACAACCGACATGCCTACCAAGACGAAAGGCGCGTGATGCTCCAAGCGTGGGCCGATCACCTGGACTGTGCACGGAAGGACGGCCTCACGCCAACGCTGCGAAAAGTTGCGTAGGCAAACACAAAACCCAAATGCAAACCCGACCACAATGCGCAGGTCGAGAGCTTCATGGCAACGCTCTAGCCCGGATATTTCATCAATGATAGGTCGGCAGCCTCGTGGCTGAGCCCGTTGTCATAGGTATTCGACGCCAATGACAACCGAGGACTGCCGATGCCAAAGTGTACCCAGCGCAAGATCGAGTTCGGACGGCTTGGCCGCCGGGTGATCGAAGCCGACTTCAGCGGCGGCGATCTGAGCAGCGACGGTGGCGTGCTGCTGTTGCGCCAGGTCGATCGACATATCGGACTGAGCCGCGCGGCGGCGGCCGCGTTGCCCGATCCGCGGGAGCCCTCGCGCATCGTGCATGGCCTGCGTGAGCTGCTGGCGCAACGCATCTACGGGCTGTGCTGCGGCTACGAAGACTTGAACGACCACCAGGCGCTGCGCGGCGACGTGCTGATGCAAACCGCGGTGGGCCGCGACCAGATGTTGGCCTCGGCGCCCACCTTCAGCCGCCTGGACAACCGCGCCACGCGCGGCCAGGCCTGGGCATTGCACGAAGTGCTGATCGCGCAGTTCATCGCCGGCCACCAGAGCGCGCCCGAAGAACTGGTGCTGGACATCGACGCGTCGGACGTGCCGCTGCACGGTGGTCAGGAGCTGGCGCAGTTCCACGCCTACTACGACCATCACTGTTACCTGCCGCTGTACGTGTTCTGCGGCCAGGCGATGCTCGCCTGCGTCTTGCGGCCAAGCCGCATCGATGGAGCGAAGAACGCTGCGGCCGTCATCAAGCTGATCGTTGCCCGGCTTCGCCGCGCCTGGCCCGAGGCGCGCATCATCGTGCGCGCCGACTCGGGCTTCTGTCGCCGCCGCCTGCTGCAGTGGTGCGAGCGCTCGGGCGTGGGCTACATCATTGGTCTGGCGCGCAACGCGCGACTGCACGAGGCGGTGCAGTACGTCGAAGCGGCCATGGCCGACGATTACATGGCCAGCGGCGTCAAGCAGCGCCTGATCGACGAATTCGCCTATGCGGCCAAGAGTTGGAACCGCCAGCGGCGCGTGATCACGCGGCTCGAATACGGTGCCCAAGGTACCAACCCGCGCTTCGTGGTGACCAACCTCCCGGGCGATGCCGTCCACCTGTATGACCGGCTGTACTGCCAGCGCGGCGAGGCGGAGAACCGCATCAAGGAGGCCCAACTCGACCTGTTTGGCACCCGGGCCAGTTGCCACCGCTTCGCGGCCAACCAGTTGCGGCTGCTGCTGGCAGCCCTTGCCTATACGCTGATGGTGCGCTTGCGCCAGCTCGCGCTTGAAGCGACCGAACTCGAGCGCGCGACGGCCGCAACAATTCGCTGGCGGCTGCTCAAGATCGGAGCGGCCATCGTGCGCAACACGCGCCGCGTGCGGGTCATGCTGGCCAGTCACCACCCGCTGCGCGAGCTGTTTGCCGCGGCTGCGGCGCGGCTGGCCGCGCTGGGCCCTTGAAGTTCGTCCAGTGCTGTCCCCGGCACGCTGACAAACAACGGGGGTAAGGGGGTGCTGTCCCCGCAAATCAGCTCCACCCCGTTCAGTGATTGCTTCGCGCCGCAATCAGACCGGCAAACTCCTTCACCGTGTCGCTGAACTCGGCTTGCCGGCTACTGGTGAAATATCCGGGCTAGGTCGAGAACATCTACATCGGCGGCGATGAGACTTTCGCCAATGTCGCAGCCCGACTGCCGAGGTTCATTGAAGAGGTCTACAACGCCAAGCATCTGCACTTGGCGCTTGGCTATCAACCACTCAACGAGTTCGAAGATTAGCTGGTCCAGCAAGCTGGCCTATACCTGACTCCCGGTGGCTCAGCCGATGGGATTCACTCCAATGCGGGGGCGGGATTGCATGGAACTCAGCAGAGAGGTAGGGCTGCGACCGATGCCACTCGCTCAGTGCCCAATCAAACGGCTGACGACTTTCGAGACGGCGCTCAAGAGATTCGCCTTTTCATCATCGAGGTCAGTCCGGTCGAGACATTTCCAGATCGCGATGGCCGAGCACACCAGCAGGATGGCGATGCCGGCCCACTGGCAAGGCGATATGAAGCGATGCCACATGACCTGGTCCAGCAGGTTCGCGAAGGCCGCCGCTGCTGGGCCCTTGAGGTTGGCCTTGCTCTCCTCGCTCCAGGCCGAGATGCAGGCAGGAAGCCCCCCATAGAAGACGGCGAAGCCAATCACGCCAGTCCATAGAGCTCCGAGAGGGCCAAACTTCGCGGCGATGCGCGCGGAGTCATCCACCGCTTCAGAAAGGCAGCCTCGCCGGTGGCGGCCGTAGCGGCCGTAGCGGCGCCTGCTCACCAACCTCCCCTGTACGGCCGGACAACCGCTTTTCGGCTTGAACAAAGGCCGTCTGCAGCCCTTGGTACGCGATTGGAGCTGCGCCAGTGCGATGGCGCAGGCTCTTCATCTGCGCGTCCAGGGCGGCGTGAACCAGGCCGCCGTGGAGCGGGCGCATGACCTCGGACAGTGCCAGCACCGCCGCTAGCGCCCCGACGAACGGCGTGGCTACGGCGCGAGAGGCCAGCAGCGTCATCCCGCAGATGTCCTGGCGCTCGTCAGCCAACTTCTTGTAGGTGTCATTCAACTCAACGAAGGCTTGCGCGGCAGATTCCGCCGTCCAGATTTCCGACGGTCGGCGCGGGCCCGGGAACGTGTGCAGCCGGATGTTCCGGAAATCGCGATGCCCGCTGCCAAGCCCGGCCTCGACGACCAGCGAAAACTCGGCGGTATCGAGGTCGCGGCGCGCGACCACGTTGTCGACGCCGAAGAGGGCCGCGGTCGGCTCGTCGATCATGACCCGATGCCCGGGGCCAAAACGGCGCTCGACCAGCGCGGTGGTGAAGCCCGCGGCCTCGAGCCGGCTCGCCACCGCTCTGACCTTGGGCTTGAGCAGATCCGACGCCCACAACAGTAAGCAGGTGCTGAGATTGGACTTGGCGGCTTTGTCGAAGTCTTGGAGCACCAGGTGCGGGCGACCATCGGCCGGATAGGGCAGCAGTCCCAGCGTCCATGCGTAGGCCTGGCCCAGGTGGCCCAGGCCGACGAGCCATAGGGACTTCGGCAAGTAGGCGAGCTCGGGGCCCTTGTGTGCGTCGTCGCGCCAGTCGGCGACCGCGAGCGGGTTCCAGAGCGACATGCCGACGTTTCGGTGGCCGGCCTCAGCCAGGTCGCCACGGACGTGCATGAACGCCTCGTTGACCCCCAGCGCCGCAGCGCCAACGCCCGCGAGGGGATTGTCGTCCGTGCAGGCCAGCCCACCGCCCGCAGCGGCGGGCGCAATCTCGAAGCGCCAGTGGTCCCAGCTAAGTTGAACGCAAAACGCCGCGGGCGTGCCCTCAGGGACGGCACCGAGCACGAGCGTCGGCAGGTCCGAGGCGGCGTTGTTGGCGACCTTGGCACCGAGGTCTTCAGCGACGACCCGGGCACCGCGCCCTTGGTACAGCGGGACGTCGAGCGCAACGGCTAGGTCGCCGTAGACCTCGACGCCGCCCAGGAAGGCGCGCACGGCCGTATTCAGTGCGGTCAAGAAGCAGGCCTGACCGGCGAGCATGCTGGCCCAGCCTTGGCCGAGATGGATGCGCAGCCGATAGCGAGAGAACAGGGCCACCGCCTCCTCGGGCGAGGCGACCTCGCCGGCGTCCAAGGCCATCTTTGCCAGCCGGTGCATGGAATCGGCGTTGAAATCAGTCATTGGGAAACTCCAGCATTGGTAAGTCGCAGGAGGCGGTCGACATCAGATCCCGAGTACGACGCCCACTGGTGGTTGCCTTCGTAGACGTACAGCCCGAGGTCGCGGGGGCGCGAGTTGCCCTTGGCGAACCGGGGCACGATTAGCGCGATATGCCCCTTCAAGGCGACCATCGGGTTCGCCCGGTCCGACCGACTCTGGCCGGGGCCGAAGGGATGCGTGTGCACGTCCGCCACGACGGTCATGCCTTCAGCGCGACAGACCTCCCACAGCTTCGCGAAACTCGCGGCCTTCAGGGACACGTGGTCGTTGCGGAGCGCGTCGGGTTGCAGCTGCTCGTAGGGCAGGAACCGCAGCACCACGCGGTCAGCGTCGGCTTTGTGCCCAAGGAGGAAGGCGCCGCTCTCGCGAACGCCGCCGCCTTGCGCACGCAGGTGCGCCATCAACTCCGCCCAGAGCGCGGCAGGCACCTCAAGCAGGGGCGCAGACATAGTCGCGGCTTTGAAGAAGGTCATGAACCACCTCCAGGTAGTGGCTGATGCCTTTGGCGGGCTTCCAGATGAGCTGCGGGTACTGGGCAAACCAGCACTCATGGCCGACGATGCTTTCGCGATCGCAGGGGATGTAAAGCGCATCCCCTGTCTTCCAGCCGGGCTTGAAGGCCAGCTGCAGGCGCTCGCCGCCTTGCGGCCACTTGTCGAACGACAGCTTGCTGTTCGTCGACAGGTCCCAGAACGTACCTGTGGGCGGCGGCGTCGGGAAGCCGCTGCACTCCAGCCGCAGCGTGTACTCGCGCAGGTCGCGGGCGATGACGTTGATGTAGACGAAGGGCCACTCCAGCTTCTTGAACTGCCAGCGGTTGCGGTCTTCGCCCGAGAGAAAGCGCGCCGACGCGAGGTCGGCACGCAGCGATTGCTCGTCCGGTGCCATACCTCGCCCCTTAGCCGTTGATGCGGTGCGCGGGCACCAGGTCGAAGGTCACCGAGCACTGCGGGCACTTGGTCAGCGTGCCGATGTGGATGTCCACGTCGGGCTGCTCGGTCGTGCCGGCAATCTGCAGGACGTGCTCGGCGATGTCGCCCGGCGCCATGCCGAACTTCTCGCCGGCCCACAGGCGCACGCGGCCGACGGTGGTCGCCGGGCGGAACTTGTGGTGCACGACCTCGGCGCCGAAGCGGACTTGCACTTCCACCTGCTTGCAGCGGTGGAGGTGCACTCGCACGCCGTGCTCTTTCTTGAGGTGCTTGACGTGGGTCGTGTGGCCGTGGGTGTCGTCGTCATCGTCTTCGACCGAGAGGGTCAGGTCAGAAGCCTCGGTGCCGGCCGGCAGCAGCGCCAGGACAGCGTGCTTCAGCTCAGCGACTGTGGCCTCGTCGTTGACTTCGACGAACTTGATGTCGGAGAAGAATTCCGACTGGATGTAAACGCGAGTGGGCATTTCTGCTCCCTTTCAGCTAGACGAGCCGCGCGGGATGCGCTGCTCATGCTGGGTAAGTCGCAGGAAGCCCTGGAAATCGGAAGTGCGTCGACCAGCTCCGCCTAGGCCGGGCAATGCAAGAAGTGCCTGCACTTCGGGCACTCCCATGGATTGAGCCTGGCCTCAAAGTTGCCGGCCATGAGCGCTTGAGCAATTGGCACGAGGAAGAAGTCGGCAGGCAGTCGGCCGTATGGGGAGACGGACTCTTCAGTGCCTGTACTCAGCACAAAGATGCTGCCTTGGAACGAGTAGTTGGGATAGGCCTCCGCCAGGTACTTCAACACCCATTTGAGGGTCTTGTGTTGCCGCGACAGCTTTCCCGACGGCTTGGCCCGCACGAACTCAATTTTGACCACGGACCCGGACTTTGTGATGCGGTGGGGCGAGACGTGAAGCGGGATGCCTGCGCACTTAACGTCAAACGGCTTCGCCATCATTGCGCGCTGCGCGCCAAGCCAAGAACGACCAAAGGTTAGTAGCTGGTCCGCGTAGGCTCTGAGATGCGGCACGGACTCCTTGAAGGCTGGCCCAAGAGAAGCCAGCACCTTTTCGACTTCCAGAGGCGGCGCTCCCGGCTCTTCGCCGTAGGGAGCGAAGAGCTCGCGCATGACGGCCCCTTCAATCAAGGCCGCTGGATGCAGTCCGGCTGCAGGGCTTAGTTCCTTGATGAAGTCGTAGTAGTAGCGTCGCGGACACATCCGATAGGACAAGAAGCCCGTGAGCTCGTATACCGCAGGCGCGAGCACAGAGCTGCTGACAAATGACGGCGCCAGCGCCTTGGGAACAGTGGCCTTGCCTTGAACTCGTTCGAGTAGATGAGCGGCGCCAGTAATGGCCGCAACGCACTCGGCGTTGTACATCGCCTTGGTCTCGTAGAGGACCAAGTGCTCCCGGGCCCGAGATAGTGCCACGTACAGCTTGTTCGAGGCCTCACTTTGCTCCTCGAAGTTCTGGACGGAAGCGATGGACTGCAACAGGGACTGCGGGACAAGGTCGGAATCTGCGCCCATGCGGAAATGCCTGGCGTCGATGTCGACAAGATGGACCGCCTCGAACTCAAGGCCTTTGCTCCCATGAATTGTCATGACGGCTACCGCATCGAGACTGTCTGCCTCCGGAGGCGGGATACGGAGCTCACGGTCATCGCCGACGCGCAGACGGCGACGCAAGCGAGTGATGAAGCTGCCGACGGTCTGGTACGCCCGACCGCCGTCCGGCACCCGCAGGTAGTAGATGAACTGCCAGAGCGCGATGCGACGAGTGATCTCGAGGATGCCGCTGCCGGCCAGATGGGCACGAAGAATGCCTGTCCGGTCCAGTAGCAGTTGGCAGGCGACTTCCCATGGAGAGTCCGTTGACTCGAGGCCATCGAAAGTAGTCGCCCACCGCTGCAGAGCCGCCATGCCCCTGCTGGATAGCCCAGGAGGCGGCGCGGCAACCCAGGACAGCGGCACCGGCCGATTCACTTTACACCAGGCAAGCAGCTTCTCGACATCCGTTGGCGGCAACTGGAGGCCTGGGAGTTGTGAGACTCGAAGCAGGCCGCTTCCTGAACGGTCGATGAACAGCTGCAGCAATGCCAACAGGTCCTTGACCTCGGGCCGCTGGAAGATGTCGCCGAGGTGCAGAGCAGGCACCCCTGCCGTGTTCAGTGAATCTGCCGCGGCGCTGCAGGTGTCGTGGGTGCTTGCAAGGATGACCTGGTCTCGGTAAGCCACGCCCAGCCCACGGATGCGACGGACATTGGCCGCGAGTTCTCCATGTACCACGTCGTCATTCGCGCACTGAACATGGCGAGGCTTGATGCCGCTGTGTCCGCGCGCCGACCCTACGTCATCGAGTGGGAGCACCATCTGTAGAGGATTGCCCTCGCGGCCCGTGTGCTCGAAGACGCGGATTACCTCTTCGAAACTGCGCCGGTTCTCGTTGAGCGGGAACGTCGTGTGGGTTGGAAAGTCGTCGCCGAAGCGGACGATGTTGCGCATGGACGCACCGCGGAATCGGTAAATGGCTTGCCGTGCATCTCCCACGACCCAGAGGCTCCTGGCGTGAGCGGCCAATGCCTTCACAAGTTGAGCACTTGCCCGGTTCACATCTTGGTATTCGTCGACGAGGATGTGCTTGAATCGGCCAACACTCGCGGCGTACTTGGCGAACTCCTTTGTCAGCGCAAGGGCCGGGAGCATGACGAGGTCGCCCATGTCGACGAGGCTGCCGTTCGCACGCATCTTCGATTCATAGCACCTGTATAGCTTGACGACATCGTGCTGCTTGGCCAGCACCTCAGCGGGGGTGTCCAGTGCCGATTGCTCAACTGCGTCGGCAAACTCGTCGGCATCGGCGAGTTCGTCCTTTGCTCGCTGGATGGTCGAGACGACGTCCTTCAGCCAGTCGAGGGGGTCGCCAAGCGGATTGAACGCCCTCAGGCCAAGGGCGTAGATGTGGGGCTCGAGAACTGCAATCTGCGCCATCTTATCGGCAACACCGAAGCGCGGCCGCAGGCCGAACTGCTCGTGGTTCTTGCGAAGGAACTCCAGGCCGAAGGCGTGAAACGTGCCGACCCAGATGTCATGGGCGTTCGAGACACCAAGTTCTTGCAGCCTGTCAACCAGCTCTCGCGCTGCCCGATTTGAAAACGTCAGCAGCAGCAAACTCTCGGGCTTGGCCCCCTCGGCGAGTAGATGCTGCACCCTCATGAGGAGCGTGGCTGTCTTGCCGGTGCCAGGCCCGGCTACCACCAGGGAGGTCTTGGCCGACGACGTGTTGACGCCGACCGAAAACTGACCATCTGAAGGCGGGAGTGCCGCTTCAAAATTGACCAGGGTGTATCACGCGACTGCTGAATTTTTTGGCAGGAGCAAAAGAGGTGATCACCATGGACATGATTGGCAAGGTCAGGC
>CAUJIM010000007.1 GCA_963205335.1 Pseudomonadota bacterium | reverse complement strand
GGTCGCCGGCAAGCGCAAGAAGGTCGCCCTGGTGGCATGCATGCGCAAGCTGCTCACCATGCTCAACGCCATCGCAAAACATGGCTCGATGTGGGATTCGACGATGCATAGCGCTTGACAAACAAGACGGTTGCTCAATCCGAACGACGGCAGGGAATGCCAGGAATGGTCGGCGCTGCTCAAGTACGATGCGTCCTCATGGGGCGTGGCCTTGGCCCGCGACGTCCAGCGCGGCGGGCCAGGTGCGTTCGCTGGCCTCAACAGCAGTGGCAAGTCCGATAGCCGCACCATGCTCAACGGCTATGCCAGATTCGGTAGCGGCATCAAGCTGGGGGCGGGCTACATGCGCCGCGTCAACGACGGCTACGCGAAGTCGCCGCGCAGTGACTTGTGGTTCCTCGGCGCCTCCTACACCACGGGTCCGTGGGTGGTGGCTGGCGAGTATTACCAGCTCAAATATCGGTCCAACGCGGACAAGGGCCAGTACCTGACCGTGCGCACCACGTACCGGCTCTCCAGGCGCACCAATGTCTTCGCGTCCGTCGGTCACATGAAGAACGGTGGCAGCGCGGCCTTCAGCGCCAGCGCTGGCAAGGCTGGTGGCAACCCGCTGCCCGGGGCGAGCCAGTCTGCCATCGTGCTCGGAATGCAGCACGCTTTCTGACTGGGTACGGTCAGCGCGGCGGCGTGGCGCTGCGTAGGGCGAGGATGTGCGCCGCGATCGCCGCGATCCCGGTTTCCGACAGGTCCGGCGCGGCGATCTGCGTACGCTGGCCCCACTGGCTGAAGTTGCGCGCCTGCGAGCGGCCGTAGTGCGGGTCGTAGTGCTGGCGCATCAGTGCGTCGAACAGTGGCACGAGCTGCCGTTCGTGCGCCCAGGCCTGCCAGCGCCGCACCGTCTCCCGGCCGTGCATCTCCACGAGCAATGCGAGGCGCTGGGCGAGGGCCTCCGGCTCGTCGCCCAGGTAGGCGTAGTCGCGCAGCAGGTAGGCCAGGCGCTCCTCGGGCGGCGCGTCGATCTCGATGCAGGGCGCGGCGCGCAGCCGCTGCACCAGCGGCACCGGCACCGACAGGCGCCCGATGCGCGCGCTTTCGCCCTCGACGTAGATCGGGCGATCGAGGTCGAAGCCCGTCAGGCGCGACCAGATCTGCGTCTCGAAGTGCTTTTGCGACGGTTGCGGCACGCCGGGCAGGCTGCCCAGCAGCGAGCCCTTGTGCCGCGCCAGGTCCTCCAGGTCGAGCACCTGCGCGCCTTGCGCCGCGAGCTGGTGCAGCACGCGCGTCTTGGCGCTGCCCGTGGCGCCGACGATGGCCTGGATGCGCATGCGCGGCACCAGCGTGGCCATGCCTTCGATCACGTGGCGGCGAAACGCCTTGTAGCCGCCGGCGAGCTGCTGCGCGTTCCAGCCGACGAGCCGCAGCCACTGCACCATGGAGCCGCTCCGCATGCCGCCGCGCCAGCAATACACCAGCGGGCGCCAGCCGATGGGCTTGTCGGCGAAGTGGCTGCGCAGGTGCTCGGCCAGGTGCGCGGCCACCATGGCGCCGCCCACGCGCCGCGCCTCGAAAGCGCCCTGGCGCGCGTGCAGCGTGCCGACGATGGCGCGCTCGGCGTCGTCGAGCACCGGGCAGTTGATCGCGCCGGGAATGTGGTCCTCGGCGAACTCGCCCGGCGAGCGCGCGTCGATCAGCGTGTCGAATGCGTGGATGTCCTCCGGACGGATGGGGGCGGGGTGGGGCACGGCAGCGTGTGGGTTCATCGGTGGCGCGGGGGCCGTATTTTCTCCCGGCGCGGTCGCGCCACTCTGGCGCTATGCTTACGGGAGCTGCTGGCGCTTTCGTACAGGGCGCTGGAGCCGGTTTTTGCTTGAAATTTCCTCACTCGCCCAATTGCCAAGCTTGCTTGGCTAGACTAGCCGATCGTGCAGTTCAACCCGAGGGAAAGAGACACCATGGCCATCACCGAGCAGGATTTGCTGGCAGCGCTCGCCGGCGTGAAGGACCCGATCACGGGCGCGCCGTTCACCACGCCGGTGGTGCGCAACGTGCAGATCACCGGCGGCGACGTGGCCTTCGACGTGGAGCTGGGCTACCCGGCCAGGAGCCTGGCGGCGCAGCTGCGCGCCGAGTTCGTCGCGGCGGCCCGGCGGCTGCCCGGCGTGGGCAACGTCTCGGTCAACGTCGCGAGCAAGATCATGTCGCAGGTGGCGGGGCGCGGCGCGCGGCAGATTCCCGGGGTGAAGAACATCGTCGCGGTCGCCTCGGGCAAGGGCGGCGTGGGCAAGAGCACGACGGCGGTGAACCTGGCGCTGGCGCTGGTGGCCGAGGGCGCGCAGGTCGGCCTGCTCGACGCCGACATCTATGGCCCGAGCCAGCCGCTCATGACCGGCACCTCGGGCAAGCCCGAGACGCTGGACGGCAAGCACATGGAGCCCAAGCGCGCCATGGGCCTGCAGATCAACTCCATCGGCTTTCTCGTGAGCGACGAGCAGGCCATGGTCTGGCGCGGGCCGATGGCGAGCAACGCGCTCGAGCAGCTCATCATGCAGACCCGGTGGCAGGACCTCGACTACCTGATCGTGGACATGCCGCCCGGCACCGGCGACATCCAGCTCACGCTGGCGCAGAAGGTGCCGCTCACCGGCGCGGTGATCGTCACCACACCGCAGGACATCGCGCTGATCGACGCCAAGAAGGGCATCACCATGTTCCAGAAGGTCGGCGTGCCCATCCTCGGCATCGTCGAGAACATGGCGGTGCACGTCTGCAGCCACTGCGGCCACGCCGAGCACATCTTCGGTGCCGACGGCGGCAGGCACCTGGCCGAAAAATACGGCATGCCCTATCTGGGCGCGCTGCCGCTGGCGCTCAGCATCCGCGAGCAGACCGACTCGGGCAAGCCTACCGTCGCGGCCGAGCCCGACGGCGACATCACCGCGATCTACAAGGACATGGCGCGGCGCCTGGCCGGCACCATCGCCGCGCGCAGCGGCGGCGAGCAGGCGGCGTTTCCGACGATCACGATCAGCAAGAACAGTTGAGGCCCTGCCTGGCCGTGAACCGGTGCTTGTCAGGAGTAACCCGTAGCATGTTAAGCGCTTGACATCCGAATCCTGGGGCAGCCCCTAGACTGGCCTGGCCGTGTCGCCACGGGTCCTTTCCGGTTCCAGTCAACTGCCCCCATGAGACATCCCTTCGCCGAGTACCGGCACCTGTTCCCCATCCTGGAGCACAAGGTGCAGCTGTCGAGTTGTTCGCAGAGCGCCCTGAGCACGCCGGTGCGCCGGGCCATGGACGACTACCTGACCTCGTGGTCGCAACGTGGCGCCGACTGGGGCTACTGGATGGAGCAGGTGTTCCTGGCGCGCGCGGCGTTCGCACGGCTCGTGAACGCGCGCGCCGAAGACATCGCGGTGCTCGGCAGCGTGTCGGATGCGGCTTCCGCCGTGGTCTCGGCGCTGTCGTTCGGCGCCGGCCAGCGGCGCGGCATCGTGTGCAGCACCCTGGATTTCCCTTCGCTGTGCCACGTATGGCTGGCGCAGCAGCCGCGCGGCGCCCGGGTGCGGCTGGTGACGGCCCAGGCCGGCGTGGCCGACGCGGGAGACCGGGTGGCGCGCGCGCTGGACCAGGACACCGCGCTGCTGGCGGTGTCGCAGGCGTGCTACTACGACGGCCAGCTCGTGGACGTCGCCGCCACGGGGGCCGCGGCGCGTGCGCAGGGCGCGGTGCAGTTCGTGGATGCCTACCAGTCGGCGGGTGCCGTGGCGATCGACGTGCAGGCCCAGCAGGTCGACATCCTGGCGGCGGGCGCGCAGAAATACCTGCTGGGTACGCCCGGCATCGCGTTCCTGTACGTGCGCCCGGCGCTGGCGCAAGGCCTGGAGCCCACCGTGACGGGCTGGTTCGGCCGCCGCGAGCCCTTCGCCTTCGATCCGGCCCGGCTGGACTTCGCCGACGGCGGTGCGCGGTTCAGCACGGGCACGCCGCCCATGCTGTGCGCCGCCGCCGCGCGCGCGGGCATCGAGTTGCTGAACGAGGTGGGCGTGCCGGCGATCCAGGACTATCTGGCGTACCTGTCCGAGGTCGCGCTGGAAGAGGCCGCCCGCCTGCACCTGGAAGTCGCCAGCCCCGCGGACCCGCTGCGCAAGAACTCCAACACGGCGGTGCGCGTGCCGGACGCGGCGGCCCTGGAGAAACCCATGTTCGATGCGGGCTACGTCGTGTCGGCGCGCAACGACGTCCTGCGCATCGCGCCCCATTTCTACAACACGGCCGACGATGTGGTGGGCGCGCTGCGCGCGCTGGCCGCGCTCGTGTCCTGAGCTTTTCACGCAGCACGGCCCATCGGCGCGATGGACCCCATGCCATTTGGCTGCCTGCCGAGAGCGCCGGCCGTGCCGGGCGGAGCCCCCCGCGGGCCGCGGCAAACCCCTTCCCCCCATGTGTTCACCGTAACCTCTGGAGATCTTTGCATGATGCGACGTCGTCGATTTGGCCAGGTTTGCGCCGCGGCCCTGCTTTCGCAAGCGTATTGGGCACGGGCGCAGGCCCATCTGCCTCGGCTCGTGAACGGCCCGTTGCGGGTCGTCGTGGGTTTTCCGGCCGGCGGGGCCACCGACATCGTGGCGCGCAACCTCCAGGAGCGCCTGTCCAGGCTGATGCCCGATCAGGTCGTGATCGTGGACAACCGCCCGGGTGCCGGTGGCCAGATCGCCGCGCAGACCGTGAAGAATGCGCCGCCCGACGGCAGCGTGGTCTTCCTCTCGCTCGACCACACGCAGGTCATCATTCCGCTGACCATCGCGGCGGCAGGCTATGACGGCGTGCGCGACTTCACCCCGTTGTCCGGCGTGGCCAACTATTACAACGCCCTGGCGGTCACTGCCTCCATCGGCGTGCATTCCATGGCCGAACTGGGCCAGTGGCTCAAGGCCCATCCGACGGAAAGCAACTATGGCATTCCCGCCACCGGAAGCGTGCCGCAGCTCATGGGCCAGCTGGTCGGCAAGACCATAGGCGTGTCCATGAACGCCGTCCCCTACAAGGGCGGTGCGCCGATGGCGCAGGCGCTGCTGGCCGGCCAGGTGCCCATGGGCACGGCGTCGCTGACCGACTTCATCGAGCACCACCGTGCGGGCCGGCTGCGCATCCTGGCCACCTCCGGCATCAAGCGCAACCCGATCGCGCCGGACATTCCCACCTTCCATGAACTGGGCTACCCGGGCATCGAGATGAACCCGTGGATCGCGTTCTTCGGCCCGCGCGGCCTCTCGGCCGAGTACGTGGGCCGCTTCGACGCCGCCATCAAGGCCGTGCTGGCCGACAAGGAGCTGCAGGACAAGCTCGTGCAGATGGGCAACGAAGTCGGCTTCGCGCCCGGCGAGCAGGTACGGCAGTGGGTGACCGAGGGAACGCGCCACTGGGGGCAGGTGCTGCGCGATTCCGGGTTCAAGCCGCAATGAGCGTGCAGATGCCGCCCCGGCGCTTCATCACCAGCGGTTCGTATTGGGAAGAGCTGGCGGGCTACTCGCGCGCCGTGGTGGATGGGGAATGGGTTTTCGTCTCCGGCACGGTCGGGCAGGACTTCGCCACCGGCCTCCTGCCGCCGACGGTGCAGGAGCAGACCGAACAGGCGCTGAACACGATCGAGGCGGCGCTGCGCGAAGCCGGTGCGGCGCTGTCCGACGTGGTACGCGTGCGCGTGTACGTGCCGGACCGTGCCGACGTGCCGGCCGTGAGCACCGTGCTGCGCAGCCGTTTTAGTGGCCATAGACCCGCCAACACCACCGTCTGCACCCCCCTGGCGGTGGAAGGCGCGCGGGTCGAGCTGGAAGTAACGGCCCGTCGCCGTGCGCACCCGGATTGACTTGCCGTAACAGGGCGGCGGCGGCGCGGCGCCGCTGCTGCCAGAATGTCGCCGGGCATGCGGCTTTTGCCGCGCACGGCACGCCATGACGATTCGTCGCACCACTTTCCAAGGCGCCGGCCAGCAGCTGGCGCCGCCGCCTGCCGGCCATGAGGCCGTGTCCGCCTGGCTGACCGAGCTGGCGTTCGACTGGTCGCCGCTGACGCGCTCCGCGCGGCGCCAGCCCTTCAGGGAGGGCGTGCCGCTGTTCCACGAAGGGGATCCCGCCGCGACGGTGTTCATCCTCGAGACCGGCCGGGTGCGGCTGGCCACCTTCAACATCGAGGGCAAGGAGCGCCACCTGATGATCGTGGGGCCCACCGGCATGGTGGGCGACTGCGGCCTGCGCGCTTCGCCACGCTACGTCGTGTCGGCGGTCGGCGCCAGCGATGGCGTCGCCCTGGCACTGCCGAGCGCCATGGTGCTGGAGGCGCTGGGCGCGGACCCGCGGCTCATGCACCAGCACATGCAGCTGGCCGGGCAGCGTTTTCGCGTCATGCTGCAGCAGCTGGACCTGCAGCAAGGGCCCCATTCGGGGCTGCGGCGGGTGTGCCATCACCTGCTGGGGCTGCTGGGCAGCTATGGCCAGCCGCACGCCGAAGGGCAGCTCATCAGCATCGTGTTCACGCAGCTGGAAATGGGCAATATCTGCGGTCTCTCGCGCGTGAGCGTGTCGCAGATTTTCACGCGGCTGGAACGGGACGGCATCATCGGCCGCGCCGGGCGGCGGGTGGTCGTGCGGGACAGCCATCGCCTGGTGAACCTGGCCCGTGGAGAGGGCGTGTAAAGGACTTGATAGCCAGCGGGGCGGGTGCTCCGCTACCTTCAGCGGGTCACAACGGAACCCTGCCATGCCCCCTACACCTTCCAGCAATGCCGCTGCTCTCCCACGGCTGCCGAGCCACCTCGATGCGGGCACGGCCCAGATGGTCCTGCCGTGCGAGGACATCACCGCCAACCTCGACTTCTTCATCGACGGCCTCGGTTTTCGCGTGGTCTCCATTTTCCCGGCCGACGCCCCGCGCTCGGCCGTCATCGCCGGGCACGGCCTGCGGCTGCGCCTGATGAGCAGTCCCGCATCGGCGGCCTCGATGTGCGTCGAACTGCCGTGCGCCGAACTGCCGGCCGGCGGGGTCCGCGAATGGCAGGCGCCCAACGGCGCGTGCGTGCGCCTGGTGGCCGCGCACCCGGTGATGCCGCTCCCGGCCACCCGGTCTTCCCTGGTGGTGCAGCACGCCGACGGCGACGGGCATTGGCACGTGGGCCGGGCGGGCCTGCGCTACCGCGACCTGATACCGGACCGCCACGGCGGGGCCTACATCGCCTCCCACATCCGATTGCTGGCGGGCGGGCCGGTGCCGGACTATGTGCACTTCCACCACGTGCGCTTCCAGACGATCTTCTGCCGCAAGGGGTGGGTGCGCGTGGTCTACGAAGACCAGGGCCCGCCCTTCGTGATGCACGCCGGAGACTGCGTGCTGCAGCCGCCGACGATCCGGCACCGCGTGCTGGAGAGCTCCGCGGGGGCCGAGGTGGTGGAGGTCAGCTCGCCCGCCGAGCACATCACGTATGCCGATCCGGACATGGCGTTGCCGACGGATACGCTACGTCCCGATCGGCTCTATCAGGGACAGCGCTTCGTGCGCCACGTCGCGGCCACGGCCCCGTGGGCGCCATGGGGCGTCGAGGGTTTCGAGTACCGGGACACGGGCATCGGCGACGCCACCCAGGGGCTGGCGGGCGTGCGCATCGTGCGGGCGCTGCCTGCCGCCGCGCGCGGCGGTGCCGTGCAGGGCCCGCGCCAGCATGCAGCGGATTTCTGCTTCTATTTCGTGCTCGCCGGCCGCGCGCAACTGGAGATCGCGGGCGCGCTGCACGCGCTGGCCATCGACGACAGCATCAGCATTCCGCCGGCCACGGCGTATCGCTGGGTGTCGGCCAGCGACCAGCTGGAGCTGCTGGAGGTGGTGCTGCCGGCCGGCGCGCGCTTCGAACCGGCTTGAGCCGGGCATCGCCGGCGTCGTGCCGACCCGGATAATCTCGCGCACGGAAATTCTCTTGAGCCGACCGCTCGCGATCGGCTCCCAGGGCGCGCCATGCATGATTTCACGGGCTCCGACCACGTCCGCCCCCCGGGAGGCAGCGCCCTGGATGCATCCGCGGCGCCGGCTTCCACCTGGCTGGAAGACTTGCGGTTCCAGTGGGACGACCTCGTCGCGCAGCGGCGCCTGCGCAGCCTGCGCAAGAACGAATGCCTGTTCGCGCAGGGACAGCCCGCCACGCACGTCTACATCGTCCACGGCGGCCGGATCCGCCTGGCGCTCCACGAACCGACGGGGCGCGAGCTGCACGTGGCGATCGTCGGCGCGTCGGGCCTGCTGGGGGAGAGCGGCGCCGCGGCGTTCGGCCTGCACCTGTGTTCCGCCTACGCGGCCACCGCCTCCAGCGTGTACGTCGTCCCGCGCGAGGTGTTCGTGCATGGGCTCGATACCCACCCCCGCTGGCTGGCGCAGGCGCGCGTGATGGCCGACCGGCTGCTGCAGCTGAGCCTGCAGCACCACTGGCTGCTGGCGGTGCAGGGGGCGCGCCAGCGCGTGTCCCAGCATTTGCTCGGGCTGGTGGCGAGCTACGGGCGGGAGCATCCGCGCGGGCGCGTCATCTCGATCACGTTCTCGCAGCAGGAATTGGCCGATCTGTGCTGCATTTCCCGCGTCAGCGTTTCCCAGGTGTGGCGCGAACTGATGCGCGAGGGCGTCATTGCCCGCGAGGGGCGGCAGCTGGTGGTGCTCGATCTCGCGGCGCTGCGGCGCAAGGCGCAGTGAGCCGGAGTTTCCGGGGCTCCCGCATTCTGTTAAGCGCTTGACAGACGCGGTGTTCCCTGCGTCCTAGCATGGTCGCGACCGCATTGCTCCGAATTGCCGCAGACACCATGCTCCATGCCCCATTCGCCCGAGAGCGCGAACCCGTACCCACCCTGGCGCGTTGCGCAGAAGGACCAGCGCCATGAATGCTTCCCGTGAACACGTGGCCAGCGCCGAATGCGCGGCGGCGCCGGACGAGGCCCTGGCCTTCCTGGCCGACGGGCTGCGGCTGGGGGAGTGGGCCCTGGGGGCGATGCGCACGCAGGAGGTTGCACCCGGTGTGGTGCGCGGCTTCTCCCTGTTCGATGGCTCGGCCTGTCTCGTCCGCCCGGTGCCGGATGCGGCGGCCGCGACCGTGACCTACCACGTCGGCAGCCGGCCCGCGCAGCTCGTGCCGCGCATCCGGGCGCAGGTCGTGCCATCGCCGCGCGGCTGCACGGTCTCGCTGCACGCCTGGCGCACGCCCGAGATGGACGACGCGCGCTGGCTGCGCCTGGTGCGCTGCCATGAGGTCGAAATCCTGCTGATCCAGGCCCGCCTGGGCCCGGCCGGCGCCACGCCCCCCTCCACCACCCCCTGAAGGACTCCTGCCATGGACCATTGCATCAGCCGCCGCCGCCTGCTGCGCCAACTGGGCGCCGCGGGCACCATCGCATCGCTGCCGGGCCTGTCGATGGCCCAGTCGTCGGGTGCGCCCGTGCGCATCCTCGTGGGCTTTCCGCCGGGCGGGGCCACCGATACGGTGGCGCGCATCCTGCTGGACAGGCTGCGCGAGGCGCTCGGAGGGCAGACCCTCATCGTCGAAAACAAGCCGGGGGCCGGCGGGCAGATCGCGGCCCAGCTGCTCAAGGGCGCGGCGCCCGACGGGCACACGTTCATGGTCTCGATCGACCATACCCAGGTCATCATTCCGCTGACCATGAAGACCGCCGGGTACGACGCGGTGCGCGATTTCACGCCGGTGGCCGGCGTGGCGCAGTATTTCAACGCGCTCGCGGTCAACAGCGGGATCGGCGTGAACAGCGTGCCGGAACTGGCCGCGTGGCTCAAGGCCCATCCGGCGCAGCAGAACTACGGCGTACCCGCGCCGGGCAGCGTGCCGCAGTTCGCCGGCTTCATCCTCGGCAAGTCCATGGGCATCCCGATCAACCCGATCCCGTACAAGGGCGGCGCGCCGCTGATCGCCGACCTGCTGGGCGCGCAGGTGCCGATGGGCTTCGCCTCCCTGACCGAGCTGATCGAGCACCACCGCAGCGGCAAGCTGCGCGTGCTGGCGACGACCGGGTCGGTGCGCAGCAAGACCGCGCCGGAGATACCCACCTTCCAGGAGCTGGGGTTCAAGGGCCTGGACAAGAATCCCTGGATCGGCTTTTTCGGCCCCCCCGGACTGCCTGCGGCCATCACGGAGCGCTACAGCGCCGCGGTGCGCAAGGCCTTGGGCGACGCGGAGGTGCGCGAGAAATTGGCCAAGCTGGGCAACGAGGCGGCGCCGGCGTCCCCGGCGGAACTGGCCCGGTGGGTCGACGACGCGAACGCGCATTGGGGCGCGGTGATCCGCGAGTCCGGCTTCACGCCCGGTTGACGGCGCGCCGGCTCAGCCCCGCGCGACGAGGCTGAGGAATTCCCGCCGCAGCGCCGGGTTCCGGAGGAAGGCGCCGCGCATGATGGAGTTGCTCATCAGCGCGCCGTCGTCCTTCACGCCGCGCCAGTGCATGCAGGCGTGGCTGGCCTGCATCACCACGGCCAGGCCGTCGGGCCTGACGCGCCGCTCGAGCTCGTCGGCCAGCATGGTGATGGCTTCTTCCTGGATCTGCGGGCGGCCCATGATCCAGTCGCACAGGCGCGCGTACTTGGACAGGCCGATCAGGTCGGACGCCGGGTTGGGCAGCACGCCGATCCAGACCTTGCCCTCGATCGGGCACAGGTGGTGCGAGCAGGCGCTGCGCACCGTGAGCGGGCCGACGACCATGAGCTGGTCCAGCTGCGCGACGTTGGGGAAGGCCGTCACCTGCGGCGCGCTCTCGTAGCGGCCGCGAAAGACCTCATCGAGGTAGAGCTTGGCCACGCGGCGCGCGGTGTCGGCGGTGTTGTGGTCGTGGTCGGTGTCGATCACCAGCGCCCTGAGCACCTCCTGCATCCTGGCCTGCACCTCGTCGCGCAGGGCGTCGAGCTCGCCTTCCTCGATGAAGTCCGCGATGTTGTCGTTGGCGTGAAAGCGCTGGTGCGCGGCGACGAGGCGCCGGCGGATGCGCTCGGATGCGCTCGCGCTGCTGTCGATGGCGTCCTGCGCCGCTTCGTGGGATGCATGCATCAGCATGGCCGGGGTCCTTTCTCCTCTCTCGTCCGATGGCGCGCCGTGCTGGAGCGGCACCCGGGAAACCGGCGCCGGCTCCGTGCGGTCGGCCCGCACGGTGCATTGGATGCGCCGCGGGGCGGCTGCGTTTCACCGCCCCGCCCAAGGAAAGGCGCTCAGAGCGATTTCAGGTATTCGACCAGGTCGGCCTTTTGCGCTTCGGTGAGCCCGAGCCTGTCCTTGCTGTCGTAGGCTTGTACCACGTCGGCCAGTGTCGCTGCCGAGCCGTCGTGGAAGTAGGGCGCGTGCGACCAGACGCCCTTGAGCGGCGAGGTGCGCCACAGCCGGGTGGCCGAGCGCAGCGCGTAGTCCTTGTCGGCCGCCGCCGTCGCGTCGATCGGGTGCAGCTTGCCTTCGGTCGCGTCGGTGAAGTATTCGCCCGAGTGGCAGCTCGCGCAGTTGGCGGTGCCGTTGAACACGGTTTTGCCGCGCGCGGCGGCGGCCGTGTCGAACGAGCCGGCGGGAGCGGCCGGCGCCGCGATCGAGTACTGGTAGGCCTGCAGCGCCGGCAGCTTGGACGTCACGAGGTCGGGCAGCTTGCCGCCGTCGGTGTTGTCGACGTCGTGGTAGCCGCCGAGCCTGCCCGCCAGGCGCGGATCGGAAAACCTGCCCTGGCCGCCCATCTGCGTGACGCTCACGTAGCGGTTCCAGTATGCGACCGGGCCGTCTGGCTCGTGGTTGGCGTCGGCGTCGCCGGTGAAGATCGCCTTGGTCAGTTGCGACAGCCCGAACGCGGGCGGGATCACCGTCGGATTGCTCTTGCCGTCGAAATTCCAGCGCGGGTCGTATTTGCCCGGCCCCCAGCTGTTGAGCAGCGCCCTGGTGGGTGCGTCCAGCGCGGGGGAGAGCGCGATGATCGCGCCCGGGTTCAGTTCGCGGTTGGGCCAGCCGTCCAGCCGCTGGCCGACGATGCCCCTGAGGTTGACCACGGTGCCGGCGACCGGCAGGTCCAGGTCCCTGGACACCGTGGAGTGGCACAGCGCGCAAGTGATGCCCACGCGGTCCAGGTGCAGCTTGCCGGCGCCGTCCCTGCTGACGCTTGCCTTGACGCCGACCACCGCGTCGAGGCTGAGCAGCGCGAGCGTGGTTTGCGGGTCGTCGAGCGGGATGCTGCCATCGAGCACGCCGGCGGTCACCGCGTCCGGCAGTTGGGCAACGTCGATCTTCAGGCCGACCGACGCCGCGGTGAGGGGGTCGACCGCCGACTCGATCACCGTGTTCATCCCGAGCACGTCGGTCCACTTGGCTTCGTCGCCGAACGTGTCGTAGCGGAAGATGTCCCGGCCTGCGTCGACCAGCTCGGGCTTCTGGAACTGCGCCTGCGGCGGGTCGGCCTGTGCCTGCGGGCCGTCGCCGTCCCCGCCCCCGCAGGCGGTCATGGCGAATGCCGTGGCGGCCGCCGCGGTGGCGAGCAGCGCCGCGCTGGCGCGGCGTGGTCTGGTTGTGGTCGTGTCCATCTCCTGGCTCCTCTTGATCGTTGAACGGGCTGCGGCGCTGAAGTCCGGGCGTGCCGGTGGGCCGCGCGCCATGCGGCCGACCCGTGCATTGGATGGAGCGCGGCGTGCGTGCGTTTCAGGCGGCCCGTGCGCGCGTGGCGCCGGGGCATGCCGCCAGGGCGCCCGCGGCCGTGGGTGCATGGGGAGGCGGGCCGGAGCGGCGCGCGGCATCGACGCGATGCCGTGCCCGGCCTGGAGCTTCCGGGCTCAGTACAGGCCTTCGGCCTTGGCGCGTTCGAGCGTGCGTGCGGTGATGCGGTCGCAGCGCGCGCCGTCGAACGCGAACGCTTCGCCCATCCGGGTGTCGTGGTGGCTGGCCAGCCAGCCGCGCACCAGGCCGCGCGCATGGGCCAGCCGCGCGCGCACGGCGGCTTCGGGAAGCTGCAGCTGCCGTGCCGCTTCGGCCGTTGCCATCGCGTGCACCTCGCACAGCAGGAACACCGCGCGGCAGGCTTCGGGCAACTGGCTGGCTTGCGTCTGGAGGCGCTGGCGTTCTTCGTTCATCAGTAGCCGTAGAACTCTTCGCTGCGCATGTCGTCTTCGTCGATGCCGGCGGCGACCAGCGTGTCCCGCATGGCCTCGACCATGCCGGGCGGCCCCGAGACGTAGAAGACCGGCGCCGGCAGCCCCTGGATCGCGCGCTGCACGAAGGCGCTGTCGATCAGCCCGGTCTCGCCGCTCCAGGGCTGGCTGGAGTGCGCCATGTCGGTCATGGTCGCGACCAGGTGGAACTGCGGGTGGCTGCGCGCGAGCTGCTGCAGCTCGGCCAGGAAGGCGGTGTCTTCCGGGCGGCGGTTGGAGTACAGCAGCGCCAGTACCTGCGGCGACGGCTGGTGCGCCATGTGGCGCAGCATGCTCATGAACGGGGTGACGCCGATGCCGCCGGCGATCATCACGCCGGCGCGCTCGATCTTCCTGTGCAGCGTGAGCGAGCCGAACGGGCCTTCGATCTGCACCGCGGCGCCGATCGGCAGCGCGCCCAGCGCGCGCTTGTATGCGCTGTCGCGCATGCGGGTGGTGATGCACAGCTCGTCCTCGTGCGGCGCGCTGACGATGGAGAACGCGTGGCGCGTGTCGCCGGGCTGGGCGCCCGTGCCGGGCAGGATCACGTCCATTGCCTGGCCCGGGCGGAACTCGAAGCCCGCGGGCTTTTCGAAGTGAAATGCCATCGTGCCGCCGGCAACCTCGGCGCGCGAACGCAGGCGGATGGTGCGTGTTTCCATGGCGAATCCTTTCCTTGCCCATTGGATGGGTCCGGGCGTCAGGATATTCCTGCCCCGTTTTGGCGACAATGGGCCGTGTGATTGACCTTGGCGCCGTGCGTGGGTTGGCCGATGCGCGCCGTGGCCCGCCCGCCTGGCGCGTGCCGTGAAACCATGAAAACCCCTTCCATCCTCGCGCTCGGCGCGCGCGCGCTCTGGCGCGACCTGCGCGCGGGCGAGCTGCGCTTGCTGCTGCTGGCGGTGCTGCTGGCGGTGGCCGCGCTGGCGTCGGTCGGCTTTTTCGCCGACCGGCTGCAGGCAGGTCTGCAGCGCGATGCGGTCCAGCTGCTGGGCGGCGACGTGGTCGTCGCGAGCGATCAGGCGACGCCCGCCGCCTTCGTGCGGGAGGCGGACGCGCTCGGCCTCGCCAGCGTGAGCACGATGAGCTTCCCGACCATGGCGCGCGCCGACGATGCCCACGGCGGCGCGAGCCGCCTGGTGGCGTTCAAGAGCGTGGAGCCGGGCTACCCGCTGCGCGGCAGGCTGCGCATCGCCGCGGCGCCGGGTGCGGCGGATGCGCCCGCGCAGGGCATACCGGCGGTGGGGCAGGCCTGGGTCGACGCCTCGCTGCTCGATGCGCTCGGCCTGTCGGTGGGCGATGCGCTCTGGCTGGGCGATGCGCGGCTCGAGGTGGCGCGGGTGATCACGCTCGAGCCCGACCGCGGCAGCGGCTTCATGAGCTTTGCGCCGCGGGTGATGGTCAACAGCCGGGACGTGCCCGCCACCGGGCTGGTGCAGCCCGCGAGCCGCATCACCTGGCGCTACGCCGTGGCGGGCAGCGCGCCCGCGGTGGCGCGCTACGCCGCCTGGGCGCAGGCCCAGGCGAAGGACCCGGGGCTGCGCGGCGTGCGCGTGGAGTCCCTGGAAAGCGGGCGTCCGGAGATGCGCCAGACGCTCGACCGCGCGCAGCAGTTCCTGAGCCTAGTGGCGCTGCTGGCCGCGCTGCTGGCGGCGGTGGCCGTGGCGCTGGCGGCGCGCGCCTTCGCCGAGCGGCATCTCGACGGCGCGGCGCTGCTGCGCGTGCTGGGGCTGGCGCAGCGCGCGATCGCGGGGGCTTACCTGGCCGAGTTCGCGCTGGTCGGGCTGTGCGCGAGCGCGCTGGGCGTGCTGCTGGGCTGGGGGGTGCACCACGTGTTCGTCTGGCTGCTCGCGGGCCTGGTGCCGGCGGGGCTGCCTGCGCCGGGCTGGTGGCCGGTGGCGCTCGGGATGGGGGTGGGGCTGACGCTGCTGGCGGCGTTCGGCCTGCCGCCGGTGCTGCAGCTGGCGCGCGTGCCGCCGCTGCGCGTGATCCGGCGCGAGCTGGGCGCGCTGCGTCCGGCGTCCGCCGCCGTGCTGCTGCTGGGCGTGGCGGGCTTCGCCGCGCTGCTGCTGATCGTGAGCCGCGACTGGCTGCTCGGCGCGATCGCGGTCGGCGGTTTCGCCGCCGCGGCGCTGCTGTTCGCGCTGCTGGCGTGGCTGGCGGTGGCGCTGCTGCGCGCCAGCGTGCACGAGAGCCGCGCGCCGCGCTGGCTGGTGCTGGCCACGCGCCAGATCGCCGCGCGCCCGGCGTACGCCGTGGTGCAGGTGAGCAGCCTGGCGCTGGGGCTGCTGGCGCTGGTGCTGCTGGTGCTGCTGCGCACCGACCTCATCGCCAGCTGGCAGCAGGCGACGCCGGCCAGCGCGCCCAACCGCTTCGTCATCAACATCCTGCCCGAGCAGGCGCAGGACTTTCGTGCGCTGCTGGCCCGGGCCGGCGTGGCCGAGTACGACTGGTACCCGATGTTCCGCGGCCGCCTGGTGGCGATCAACGGCAGGCCCGTGAGCGCCGCGGATTACGCCGACGACCGCGCCAAGGGCCTGGTCGAGCGCGAGTTCAACCTCTCGCACACCGCCGAGCCGCCGGCGCACAACCCCATCGTCGCCGGACGCTGGACGGCGGACGAAGCGGGCGCGGTGAGCGTGGAGGAGGGCATCGCCAAGACCCTGGGGATGCGGCTGGGCGACACCCTGCGCTTCGACATCGCGGGCGTGCCGAGCGAGGCGCACATCACCAGCCTGCGCAAGGTCGACTGGAGCTCGATGCGGGCCAACTTCTTCGTGCTCTACCCGCTGGCGCGGATGCCCGACATGCCGATCACCTATCTCGCGGCCTACCGCGCGCCCGCGCAGGCGGGCTTCGACAATGCGCTGGTGCGCGCGTTCCCCAACGTCACCAACGTCGACCTGAGCGCCACGCTGGCGCAGGTGCAGGGCGTGCTGTCGCAGGTCATCGCCGCGGTGGAGTTCCTCTTCGCCTTCACGCTCGCGGCGGGCGTGATCGTGCTGTTTGCCGCCGTCACCGCCACGCGCGAGGAGCGCGCGCGCGAGTTCGCCATCATGCGCGCCGTGGGCGCGCGCACGCGCCTGCTGCGCCAGGTGCAGCGGGCCGAGCTCGCGGGCGTGGGCCTGCTGGCCGGGCTGCTGGCGAGCGGCGTGGCGATGGCGGTGGGCTGGCTGCTGGCGCTGTACGTGTTCGACTTCGCCTGGACCGCGCCGCCCTGGGTGCCGCTCGCCGGCGGCGCGGCCGGCGCGCTGCTGGCGCTGGCGGCCGGCTGGTGGGGCCTGCGCGAGGTGCTGCGCCGCCCGGTGGCGCAGACCTTGCGCGAGCTGGCGTGACGGAGCCCGCGATGACCGGCGGCCAACCCATGGCGGACGCGCCCGGCTGGAGCGGTGCGCCCGCCGGCTGGAACTGGCTGGCGCAGGACGCGGACGGGCGCTGGTTCTGGTACCGCACCGAACCGCAGCTGAACTGGTCGGGCGGCGTGTGGCGCTCCCATTCGCGCAACCAGCGGCTCGCCGCCGAGGGCACGCCCGATCCGAACTGGGACGCGACGCTGCGCGTGCGCCCCGAAAGCGGGACGTGAGCGCATGGCGGACGACTGCCCGCAGCGTGGCAGTTTTCTCCTGAAAGAATAGCTGCCAGCGCTTGCTGCACAAGCGCTGGAGCCTGATTTCATCCGGATTTTTGCGGCCCGCCTTGCAGCAGCACCACGAGCGCGCCGGCCCCGCCGTCCGCCGGCCTGGCCTGCACGAAGGCGAGCACCTCGCGCTTTTGCACCAGCCAGGCCTGCACCCGGCCCTTGAGCACCGGGGTCTTGCCGGGCGAGCCCAGGCCCTTGCCGTGGACGATGCGCACGCAGCGCAGCCCGGTGCGCCGCGCCAGGCGGATGAACTCGGACAGCGCCTCGCGCGCCTCGTCGCGCCGCAGGCCGTGCAGGTCGAGCTGGCGCTGGATGCTCCAGTGCCCGGCGCGCAGCCTGCGCGTCACGTCCTGGCCGATGCCCGGGCGGCGGAAGCTCATCTGGTCGTCCACGTCGAGCAGCGTGCTGACGTCGAATTCGTCGCTCAGCGATGCGCGCAGCACCTGCGCCTCGTCGCGCCGGCGCTGCACCGGCAGCGGCGCCGGCGGCTCGGGCGCGGGCACGTGGCGCGTGCCCTGGCCGCGCAGCGGCGCGACCTGGCCGACGGCCAGCGCGAACTGCTGGTGCTCGCGCTGCGCGCGCCGGTCGGCCTCGCGCTGCCGGCGTTCGCGCTCGGCGCGTTCGGCGGCGGCCTGGCGCAGCGCGTCGCGCAGGTGCCCGAGATCGGCGAAGGAGCGGACGGCGGCGTGCCGGGTCATCGGGCCTCCTGCGTGCACTGCCCCGGCCCGCCGGGCGGCTCGTGGTAGCGCGCGGCGATGAACTGCGTGACCTGGGCCGGGTTGAAGTTGTTGTCGGAGACGAACACCAGCACGCAGCCGCCGTCGGGCAGGCGCGGGCCCCAGGTCATGCCCTCGATGTTGTCCAGCGCGATGCCCAGCGCCGCCAGGTCGGCCACCAGCGTCTTGGCGACCGGGCGGTGGTTGCCGGCGGTGAGCGCGTCGAGCAGGCGGGTGTCGCTGCCGTCGCGCGTGTCGATGCGGTACAGCCGCGCGCCGAAGCCGGCGCCGGCGCTGTAGGAGCGCTCGAGCACCAGCAGGTGGTGGCTGCCCTCCATCAGGATTTCGCTCACGCCGTTGAGCTGCGGGCCGGGCAGGCGGCGCTTCAGGGGCACGCGGTCGGGCGGGTAGGCGATCTGGCGCAGCACCCGGCCGCCGGGCAGCTCGATGGCGGTCAGGCGCACCGGGGCGCCGGGGTCGGCGGGCGTGGCGGGTTCGCCGTCCTGCCGGAGCGGCAGCTCCATCGACAGCCAGGCGCTGCGGCCGTCGGGCGTGAGCGCGAGGCCTTCGAGCGTGCCGTTGGCGCGCGGGCCGCGCCCGCCCTCCTGCGGCGCGAAGCCGGCGGGCAGCGCGATGGCGCGCAGGTAGCGGCCGTCGGGCAGGCTTTCGCGCAGCTGCGGGCCGAAGCCGCGGCCGAAGTCGCCCTCGCTGCTCCAGAGCAGCGACTGGCCGCCGGGCAGCCAGCGCACGGCCTCGGCGTCGGGCCGGTCCACGCCCGGGCGCGGCCACCAGGAGCTGGCGAAGGGCTGGCCGCCCGGGTCGTGCAGCGGCTGCATGCCGGTGAACTCGGGCGCGGACAGCGCGTGCGCGCCGTAGGACAGGCGCGCGGTGTAGATGCGCGCCGGGCCGCCGATGCCGTTGTCGTCGCTGACCAGGAGGTATTCGCCGCGCTCGGGGCTGTAGTCGATGCCCGACAGCCCGCCCACGGTGGTGTTGCCGAAATCGGTCCGGGTGGCCAGTTCGGCCGTGCCGATCAGCCGCAGGTAGGGCGTGGCGAGGGGCTGCGGCGCGGGCGGGCGCAGCGGCAGGGTGCAGCCGGCGAGCAGCAGGGCCGCCGTGGCGAGCCTGTGCCAGCCGCGCGCGCGGGCCGCCGGGGGAGAAGTCACACCAGCCCCAGCCCGGCCATCGACAGCGCGGCGCCGGGCGCGACGATCACGTGGTCGAGCACGCGCACGTCCACCAGCGCCAGCGCGCTCTTGAGGGTCTGCGTCAGCGCCTCGTCGGCGCGGCTGGGCTGCACGCTGCCGCTGGGGTGGTTGTGCGCCAGCACCACGGCGGCGGCCTTGTGCTGCAGCGCGCGCAGCACCACCTCGCGCGGGTAGACGCTGGTCTGCGTGAGCGTGCCGCGGAACAGCTCCTCGAAGGCGATCAGGCGGTGCTGGCTGTCGAGCAGCAGCAGCGCGAAGACCTCGTGCGGCAGCGGCGCCAGGTGCAGCTGCAGGTACTGGCGCACCGCCTGCGGCGTGTCGAACACCGGTTGCTGGCGCAGCTGCTCGGCCAGCGCCCGGCGCGCCAGCTCCAGCACCGCGACCAGCTCGGCGCGCTTGGCCGGGCCGAGCCCCTTGATGCGCGCGAGGTCGTCCGCGCGCGCGTTGAGCAGCCCGGCGATGCCGCCGAAGCCGCCGCCCGCC
Organism: Pseudomonadota bacterium; assembly: GCA_963205335.1. Classification (GTDB taxonomy): domain Bacteria; phylum Pseudomonadota; class Gammaproteobacteria; order Burkholderiales; family Burkholderiaceae_C; genus Comamonas_C. The sequence goes on along the minus strand of CAUJIM010000007.1, from coordinate 3,903 downwards.
TCGCCGGTGCCGCGCGCGGGCGGGGCCAGCAGCTCCTGCGCCAGCTGCAGCACGCCCTTGCCCTGGATGCCGGTGCGCAGCAGCAGCGCGAGCAGCTCGGCGTCGGAGAGCGCGCCCGGCCCGCGCGCCAGCAGTTTCTCGCGCGGCCGGGCGTCCAGGGGCAGGTCTTTGAGCGGCATGGCGGCGAGGGCGTAGGGGTTTGCCCCTGTTTCTACAATGCGGGCAGTTTATCCAGAGCACCGGCCATGACATCACCCCCAGCCACTGCCGCCGTGCCCACGGTCGGGCACGGCTCCTTCCTCACGCTGCACTACCGCCTGGCGGGCCCCGCGGGCGACGTGATCAACACCTTCGAGGGCAAGCCGGCGACGCTGTCGGTCGGCAGCGGCGAGCTGTCGCCCGCGCTGGAAGAGCGCCTGATGGGCCTGGCCGAGGGGGCGCGCGCGGTATTCGAGCTGCCCCCGGGCGCGGCCTTCGGCGAGCGCAACCCCGAGATGCAGCAGTGGGTGGCCAGGAAGCTGCTGGCCGAGATGGGCGACCCGCAGGACCGGTACCACGTCGGCGAGGTGGTGGAGTTCGCCACGCCCGACGGCATGGGCACCTACGCCGGCGCCGTGGTGCAGGTGCGCGAGGACGGTGCGCTGCGGCTCGATTTCAACCACCCGCTCGCGGGCCAGCCAGTCACCTTCGAGGTGCAGATCATCGGAGTGCTATGAGCGCCGACACGCCACAGGAAGTCGTCCTCGCGCAGCCGCGCGGTTTCTGCGCGGGGGTCGATCGCGCCATCGAGATCGTCGAGCGCGCGCTGGCCAAGTTCGGCGCGCCGATCTACGTGCGCCACGAGATCGTGCACAACACCTACGTGGTCAACGACCTCAAGGCCAAGGGCGCGGTCTTCGTCGAGGAGCTCGAGGGCATACCCGAGGGCTCGATCGTGATCTTCTCGGCCCACGGCGTGAGCCGTGCGCTGCAGGAGGAAGCCGTGGCGCGGGGCCTGAAGGTCTACGACGCCACCTGCCCGCTGGTCTCCAAGGTGCACGTGGAGGTGGCCAAGCTGGCGCGTGAGGGCTACGAATTCATCATGATCGGCCACGCCGGCCACCCCGAGGTGGAAGGCACCATGGGCCAGCTGAGCGACGGCATCTACCTGGTGCAGGAGCTGGCCGACGTGGCGCACGTGCAGCCCCGGCAGACCGAGAAGCTCGCGCTGGTGACGCAGACCACGCTGTCGGTGGACGACGCGCGCGAGATCACCAGCGCGATCCGCGCGCGCTTTCCCAGCGTGCGCGAGCCCAAGCAGCAGGACATCTGCTACGCTACGCAGAACCGCCAGGACGCGGTCAAGCTGCTCACGCGGCAGGTGCAGATGATCATCGTCGTCGGCAGTGCCACCAGCTCCAACAGCAACCGCCTGCTGGAGCTGGCCAGGCGCATGGGCACGCCCGCGCACATGGTGGACGGCGCGCACGAGCTGCAGCCCGCGTGGTTCGAGGGCGTGGCGCGCGTCGGGCTCACCGCGGGCGCCTCGGCGCCGGAAATCCTGGTGCAGCAGGTGATCGACCGCATCAAGGCGCTGGGCGGCGTGAGCGTGCGCACCATGGACGGCCTGAAGGAGGACGTGCGCTTCCCGCTGCCCACGGGGCTCAAGCTGGACGGCGCGGCGCAGCTCGAGCCGTCGCCGCTGCACGTGCGCACGCAGGACGCGGCGCAGTGACGCGGCGATGCTCCCTGAAGCATAGCTGCCAGCGCTTGATGGACGGGCGCGAGAGCCGGTTCTGGTTCATGGATTGATGCAGGGCCCCGCGCCGGTGCCGCGCGCCCGTGGCCAGGCGCGGCAAACCCCCGCACAATCGGCCTGACCATGGAAATCGTCGTCCTCATCGCGCTCATCGTGCTCAATGGGCTGTTCGCCATGTCCGAGCTGGCGCTGGTCTCCGCGCGCCGCGCGCGCCTGCAAAAGCTCATCGACGAGGGCGACCCGGGCGCCATCGCCGCAGCGGGGCTGGGGGACAACCCGACGCGCTTTCTCTCCACCATCCAGATCGGCATCACCTCGATCGGCGTGCTCAACGGCATCGTCGGCGAATCGGCGCTGGCGCAGCCCCTGGCCGCATGGCTGATCGGCTGGGGCATGGACGCCCGGCCCGCGGGCTACGTGGCGCTGGGCGTGGCGGTGGTGGTGATCACCTACTTCTCGATCGTCGTCGGCGAGCTGGTGCCCAAGCGCCTGGGGCAGAGCGAGCCCGAGCTGGTCGCGCGCGTGGTGGCGCGGCCGATCGACTGGCTGGCGCGCGCCACGCGGCCCTTCGTGCGCCTGCTCACGTTCTCCACCGAGGCGCTGCTGCGCCTGCTGGGCGTGCACCAGGGGCGCGACGTGGTGACCGAGGACGAGATCCACGCCGTGTTGGCCGAGGGCACGAGCGCCGGGGTGATCGAGCGCCACGAGCACCAGATGGTGCGCAACGTCTTCCGCCTGGACGAGCGCCAGATCGGCTCGCTCATGGTGCCGCGCGCCGACGTGGTGTTCCTCGACGCGCTGGCGCCGTTCGAGGACAACCTGGCGCGCATCGAAGCGTCCAGCCACGCGCGCTTTCCGGTGGTGCGCGGCGGCATGGAGCACATCGTCGGCGTGGTGCGCGCGCGCCAGTGGCTCGCGCGCGCGCTGCGCGAGCCGGCCGCCGCGCGCGAACTCCCGGCGGACCTGCTGCAGCCGCCGCTGTACGTGCCCGAGACCATCAACGGCATGGAGCTGCTGCACGACTTCCGCCGCTCGGGCGTGCACATGGCCTTCGTCATCGACGAGTACGGCGAGGTGCAGGGCATCGTCACGGTGCAGGACCTGGTCGAGGCGATCACCGGCGAATTCCGCACGCCCGACCCGGGCGACGCCTGGGCGGTGCAGCGTGCCGACGGCTCCTGGCTGCTCGACGGCCACATCCCCGTGCCCGAGCTCAGGGACTGCCTGGGCCTGGCCGGCGTGCCCGAGGAGGACAAGGGCCGCTACCAGACCCTCAGCGGCATGCTGATGCTGCTCACCGGCAAGCTGCCGACCGAGACCGACGTGGTGCAGTGGGAGCAGTGGCGCTTCGAGATCGTGGACATGGACGGCAAGACCATCGACAAGGTGCTGGCCACGCGCCTGCCCGCGCAAGAGGCTGACGCCGGCGCCGCGCAGGCGCAATGAAATCCGGCTGCAGCGCTTTCCTGGCAAGCGCCAGGCGCTCCTTGAAAAGTAGCACCCGTCAGCTCCACAGGTCGAGCGGCGGATCGGCCACCACCGCGCGCAGGATGTCGGTGCGCGAGATGAAGCCGGTGCAGCGGCCGGTCTCGTCGGTCACGGGCAGCCCCGGCAGGCCGGTCTCGAGGAACACCCGCGCCACGCGGCGCAGCTCGGTATCGGCGGTGACCGTCGGCACCGGGCTGAGCATGACCTCGAAGACCGGCCGGCGCGCCAGCGCGATCGCCTGCTCGATCGCGCCGGGCTCGGGCAGCAGGTCCAGCGGCGCCATGTCGGCGCGCAGCAGCAGCCCGATCACCCGGCCCCTGTCGTCGGTCACCGGCGCCTGGGCGATGCGCTGCTGCGCCAGGTGCTGCCAGGCGTCGTTCACCCGCACCTGCGGCGCCACGGTGATGCACCCGGGCGTCATCACGTCGCTCACGCGGGTCAGCGGCTGGCGCGGCAGGGCCGGCCCCTGCGCGGTCTGCGCATACGCCATCAGGCTGCCCGGCCGGGTGAAGGACTCGAGGGGCGCCGGCCGCTCCTCGTCCACGTCGGGATCGCGCGTGCGCAAGGCCTGCGGCCGCCGCACGCGCCGCACCCGCGCCACCTGCGACAGCGTGTCGGCGTCGCCGCGGAACATCTGCCCCGAAGGGCCAAAGACGAAAAACATGGCCGCACCCTCC
>CAUJIM010000006.1 GCA_963205335.1 Pseudomonadota bacterium | reverse complement strand
CAGATTGAAACCCACAGTGCAGCAGCACCTGGGGGCAGGCCATCGGGCGGCGGCGGTCGCTTCGTGCTGAATATGCTCGGGGTTGCCAGTGCGGCGGCGGATTTTCGGGCCATAGGGGTTCCTCGAAACTACAGGGTTAAGAACGTGACGGGGACTTGCCGGTTTCCAGCTTCCACCCCTCAAAGGCCAAAGCCCCCCCGGGCGTGCAGTGGGTCGTACTCTTGCTTTGCCAGTCTGCGCCGCTTGGGGTGGTGCGGTGCCAGGCTATCGGTGGTTGCGTGCCTCCAGTCGGCATAGCTCACATCAACGCCTTGCGCGATGAATCGAATGGTGCCGCTGGGGTACTCGCGTATCTGGATGCCATGCTCTGCGCAGTGCGCCCTGATGGTTTGTTCGTGCTGTGTCATAAGCAAAAAGGGCGTGAAGGTTCCAGCGTCAAAAGGTCTGTATCGGCCAATCGCCCCCCGCGCCATTCGCTGCGCGGTTGCAGGCGTTCAAACCTCGGATATTGATAGCTGATTTCTTGCATAGCACCCCTTCAAGTGCAGCCCTCATAAGGTGCCCCAGCAGGTCGGTGAAGGTGTCCGACTTATCGGCCCGGTTTCGAAGCGGGCCTAGCTGGGGCGAAACTGTTTTACGCGGCTTGCACCACGCGCAGCGCACCGGGCGCGGCCTTGGCATCGAACACAATCCCGGCCTGTTCCAGAACCCACGCTTCGATGCGCTCATGGTGAACGCGCAGCAGTTCCAGGGGGCGTACCTTGTAGTGCTTTTCGGCTGTGGCGCTTGGCTTGTGGCCTTGAATCTGTGCCACCACCCCGGCGGGCACCTCCAGCCACTCGGTCAGACTGGCAAAGGAACGGCGCAGGCCATGCAGGGTAAGCCCTTCCAGCCCGGCAGCTTTGCACGCCCTTGTGTGCGGGTTGTTGGGCTCGGTCAGGCACCCGCTGGCGCTTGTCGGACTGGAAAACACCCATTCATTGCGGCGGGGCAGGGCTGCCAGTAAGTGCAGCATGTAGGGCGTTGCTGGAATCTCCCGCGTCCCTTCCACCTTGTCGCGGATGCTGATTCCCTTCCATTGGGTGTTAACGTCCTCCCAGCGCAGCGCCAGCACTTCGCCAGGGCGTGCACCAGTCAGCAGCATCATTTGCAGGCAGGCGGCAATAACGGGGTTCTGTATCTGTTGCACGGCGGCAAACCATGCAGCCAGTTGCTCACGCTGCAAAACGTCCGATTTTGTGCCCGGCTTGCCCAGCGCCTCGCGTGCCTTCTTTGTTTTGGCTGGGTTCTTGTCGGGCAGCAGGGCGGCATATTCCGGTTGTTCCGCGCACCATGTCAGAAACACCGTCAGCAGTCGCCATGCCAGCCGGGCGGATGATGGGCGGGTTTTGCCTTCATCGGCTGCCCATCGTTCTATCGTGGTCTGGTCAAGGTCTTTCAGCGCCAGCGGCATCAGTGCGGCCAGCGGCCCCGGCTTGGTCAGTTGCTTGCCACCACCACGGCGGCCAGACGGTAAGCCTCCGGCCTTTGCCTTGTCGATATGGTCACGGTAGTGCAGGTCGCCCCAAAACGGGCGGCGCTTTTCGATGTAGTCGCCCCAAACTTCACCCACGGTCAGGGCTGCGGCCTTGTCGGCTTCCACCTTGGCAGCGGCGGCGGCCTGCTTTTCGGCCTGGGCGGCCAGGGCATCGCGTTTCAGGTCGCGGGGGTCTTTGCCTTCATCAATCAAGCGTTGCAGTTCGCGTGCCTTGGCTTGCGCGTCGGGGATGCTCCAGGCGGCAGGGCTCCCGATGGTTATGCGCAGGTCTTTGCCTTGATACACGCTCTGGAACACATAGGCGGGCTTTCCGGCTGGCGTTGCCCTCAGTCCCAGCCCCGGCGCGGTCACATCCCACATGAAAGCCTGTTTCTTGTCGGGCGGGCACTTGAACCCTGAAACCCGGCCAGCGGTGAATGCAATTTTTGCCATGTGGTGCCCCTTGCGGTCTTACATCGGCCAGGATGTAAGGGCGGATGTAAGACGATTTGCCGAAAAATGCCGAATTTTAATCAACGCTTAGGCTGTTCACTTATCCAGTGGTGGTAGTCTAAGTTGTTGATTTATATTGATTCTATCAGCATCAATCAACGGGGGCAAATACTAAAAAGTCAGGATTGTGATTCCTGTTGTCGTGGGTTCGAGCCCCATCAGCCACCCCAAGTAAACAAAGGAAACCCTGCTATTTAAAAAATAGCAGGGTTTTTTGTTTTCCGTTGCTTGTAGGCAATCTGTAGGCAAGTTGCCCAAATGCTGCCCCAGCACCAGGCAACAAAAAGCCCCACGGCGGGGGCTTCGGTTGGGTGTACCCATCTGCTGACGGCCGTGACGCTGGACGACTCGCTGCTGACCTATGTGCCCCGCAGCGCCCTGACCCGGATGATCGAGTCGGACAGCCGTTTCGCCTTGCGCCTGCTTGCCAGCCTGTCGATGCGCGTGGGCCATGCCGTCGATGACATCGAGGCCTTTTCCCTGCAGCCGCCGGCGGCGCGTCTCGTGACCTATCTGCTGCGCCTGCTGCCGCCCGATGCGCCGACGCCGGCACGGATCGAGCTGACGATCCGCAAGAACCTGGTTGCGGCCCAATTGAACCTTGCCCCCGAAACCCTGTCCCGGTACTTTCGCGAGCTCAAGGAGCGCGGACTGATCAGCCTGGAAGGGCGCGAGGTGCTGGTCCATGACATCGAACGCTTGAGCGAGTTCCTGTCCCAACTGAACTGAGACCGATCCGGCCGGCGAATCGCCGGGTCGCTTGCCGGGTTCAGGCGGTGTGCGGCTGCAGCAGGTTGAGCAGCGACGCTTCAATGGCCGCGGCGGTGGTTTTCGGCTGTTCCATGGGGAAGAGATGGCTGCCGTCGAGCATCGAGACGCGCCCCTGGGTGACGCGGTGCGTCAGGGCCATCCCGACCTGGCGGGTTTCCGCGGAATCGAGGCCGCCGATGAAGGCGGCGGGGCATCGCAGCGGATGGCGGCGCAGCAGTGCCGGGAGGTGGTGCGGCAGGGTGTCGTAGATCCGTGTTTCGATGTCGCGGTCGAACACCAGCGCGCAGCCGTCGCTGCACGCTGCCAGGCCGCGGGCGATGTAGTCGTTCAGGACTTCCGGGTCCCAGCGGGCAAAGGCTTTTTTGCGGCGGAAGTGCTCCAGCGCTTCCTGGCGGGTCGCCCAGGTGTTGCGCCGCTTGCGGCTCACGCGTCCGGGAGTGAGCGCGCCGATGACCTGCACTTGCTTGGCCATGCCGACGGCGCCGGCCTTCCAGCCGCCGACGAGCGGCGAGTCGATCAGCAGCACGCCGCACGCCAGTTCCGGGTGGCGGGCCGCGGCCATGAGGCTGAGGTAGCCGCCGAGCGAATGGCCGACGAGAAAGACCCGCTCGCCGGCGTCCTGTTGCACCCGCCTGGCGTGGTCGAAGAGCTGTTCGACCAGGTGCGTCCAGTTGTCGGTGACGGGGAATTGGGGATCGTGGCCGTAGCGCTCGACGGCGCTGACCCTGAAGCCGCGCTGCCGCAGGTGCGCGAACAACACCCGGTAGGTGCCGGCGGGGAAGCTGTTGGCGTGCGAAAAGACGATGGGGGGCATGGAAGGATCGTTGGTGCGGGCGGCGCCGCGGGCGCAGGCGCGCCTGGTGCTGCGCCGCGTCAGTGTTTCTTGCGCTTGGCGGCGGCGGGGCTTGCCGCCTTGCGCTGGGGGGGCGCCTTGGCGGCGGCCGCGCTCCGGACGGCCGGCCGGTGGGACGCTGCCCGGGTGCCGGCGCTCCTGGCCGCTGCAGGGCGGGAGGCCTGCCGCTGCGGCAGATAGAGCACGATGGCCTCGCCCTGCTTGAAGCGGCTCGTGGTTTTGAGGTCGTTCCAGTCCGCGACATCGGAGGCCTTGACCTTGTAGCGGCTGGCGATGCCGGCGACGCTGTCGTGGCGTCCGGCGCGGATGGTGGTGCGCCGGATGACGACCTCGGGCACGAAGGCGATTTGCCCATTGTCGGCCACGTGGCCCGAGACGTCCTGGCGTGTCCCGGACCCGCGCGGCACCATGAGCGCGGAGCCCGCCTTGATCATCATGTGCGGCGGAATCGCGTTGATCTCACGCAGGTCGGATTCGCTGATGCCGGCGCGCTGGGCCGCGCTCGCCACCGTCATGGTGGTGGGCACGGTCCAGACGGTCCAGCTCGCGAGCTGGACTTCGTTGTACGCCTCGTAGTTGCGCCGGAAGGTCTGGGCGTTGTCCCAGGGCAGCAGGATCTGCGGCATGCCGGCGGCGAGGATCACGGGGCGGTGCAGCGAGGGGTTGAGTTCGCGGAAGTCTTCCACGCGCACGCTCGCCATGCGCGCGACGAGTTCCACGTCGATGTCGCGCGTGACGTCCACCGTGTCGAAATACGGGTGGTTGCCGATGCGCGGCAGCGTGGCGCCGAAACGTTCGGGGGCGGCCACGATGTTCTTCACGGCCTGCAGCTTGGGCACGTACTGGCGCGTCTCGGCGGGCATGGCGAGGTCGAGGTAGCCGGTGCCCAGCCCCTTTTTCTCGTTGCGCGCGATGGCGCGGGCCACGTTGCCTTCGCCCCAGTTGTAGGCCGCGAGCGCCAGGTGCCAGTCGCCGAACATGTCGTGCAGCTTCTGCAGGTAGTCGAGCGCGGCGCGGGTGGAAGCGAGCACGTCGCGCCGGTCGTCGCGGAACGCGTTTTGCTTGAGGTCGAAATAGCGTCCGGTGGCCGGCATGAACTGCCACATGCCGGCGGCCTTGGTGCTCGAGACCGCCTTGGGGTTGAAGGCGCTCTCGATGTAGGGCAGCAGGGCCAGCTCGGTCGGCATGCCGCGGCGCTCGAGCTCTTCGACGATGTGGAACAGGTACTTGCTCGAGCGCTCGGTCATGCGCTGCATGTAGTCGGGGCGCGTGGCGTACCACTGCTCCCGGTCCTGCACCTGCTCGTCCTGCAGGTCGGGCATGGAAAAGCCCCGGCGGATGCGCTCCCAGAGGTCGACCGGCGCGTGCACGCCCGCCACCAGGGGCTGCGTCGCCTTGCCGAGCGTCACCGGGTGCAGTGGCTGCGCCGACGTGGAGGAGGCGGCCGCGGGCTGCGTCGCCGCGGCGTTGTCCGGCGCCGCCGGGGCGGCGCCGTGCTCGGTGCTGGCGCAGCCCGCCAGCCACAGCAGGCTTGCCAGGCACAGCCCGTGCAGCCACCGCATCAGAACTCGTTTTTCCATTGGCGCAGTGTCGCCAGGACGGCGGCTGGATCGTGGGGGTCCGTATGCCTGTCGCGGCCCAGGGCGGCACGCACCACGGCGGGTTCGCGGGTGCGCAGGAAGGGGTTGATCGCCAGTTCGGTCGCGATGCGCGAGGGCAGCGTCGGGTGGCCGGCGGCGCGCAGCTCCTCGCATGCCGCGATGTGGCGCAGCAGGTCGGCGTTGGCCGGTTCGACGGCGCGCGCGAACGCCAGGTTCGACAGCGTGTATTCGTGGGCGCAGCACACCCGCGTCGCGCCGGGCAGGGCGGCCAGCCGCGCGAGCGAGGCGTGCATCTGCGCCGCCGTGCCTTCGAACAGCCGGCCGCAGCCGCCGGAGAACAGCGTGTCGCCGCAGAACAGCAGCGGCGCACCGTCCATGTCGGGGCAGTAGTAGGCGATGTGGCCCGCGGTGTGTCCCGGTACGTCGAGTACCTCGAACCGCAGGCCGAGCGCGTCCACCCGGTCGCCGTCGCGCAGCGCGGTGCATGGTTCGGGCATGGTTTCGCGCGCCGGGCCGTAAACCGTGGCGCCGGTCTGCGCGTGCAGCGCGGCGACGCCGCCGGTGTGATCGCGGTGGTGGTGCGTGACTAGAATCGCCCGCAGCGACAGACCCATGCGGTGCAGTGCCTGTTCCACGGGGGCGGCGTCGCCGGGGTCCACCACGATCGCGTGGTGTCCGTCGTGCACCATCCAGATGTAGTTGTCGGAAAAGGCAGGCAGTGGCAGCAGGTTCATGAGCGCCAAAATTATAAGTTTCGACGAATGGCTGCAAACGCCCGCGGGCCGCTATCTGCTCGATTGGGAGCAGGAGCGTTGCGACGAACTCGTGTGCGACGTGTTTGGCTACCATGCGCTGCAGCTGGGCCTGCCATGCCTGCAGGGCCTGCGCGCCAACCGCATGCCGCACCGCTGGCTCGCCGCTCGCGGCCTGCCGGACGATGGGCTTGGCGCGCCCGCCTTGTGCGCCGATGCCGCGGCGCTGCCGTTCGGCCCGGCCAGCCTCGACCTGGTGCTGATGCCGCATGCGCTGGAGCTCAGCGTGGATCCGCATGCCGCCTTGCGCGAGGCGGCGCGGGTGCTGGTGCCCGAGGGGCGGCTGGTCGTCAGCGGCCTCAACCCGTGGAGTCTGTGGGGCCTGCGCCAGCGCCGCATGCAGCTGTACCGGCGCCTGGGCGCGCGCGGGCCGCTGTTCGTGCCGCAGGTGCGCGAGCTGTTCTCGCCGTGGCGCCTGCGCGATTGGCTGCGCCTGCTGGAGCTGGAGGTGGAGTCGGTCAGCCTCGGGTGCTTCCGGCCCGCGGTGCGCGGCGGCCGGTGGCTGGAGCGCGCGCGCTGGATGGACCGCCTGGGGCCGCACGCCTGGCCGGTGTTCGGCGCGGGCTACGTGGTGGTCGCCGTCAAGCGGGTGCCGGGCATGCGTCTGCTCGAGCCTGCGTGGCGCACCGCGCGCGTGCCCAAGGGGGCATCGGTGCCGGTGGCGCACCGCGAGCATGCGGAGGAGGGGCAAACGTGAAGGACGCGGCAATGAACGGGACGACGGGCGTGGAACGCGTCGAGATCCATACCGACGGCGCCTGCAAGGGCAACCCGGGGCCGGGCGGCTGGGGCGCGCTGCTGCGCCACGGCGCGCGAGAGAAGGAGCTGTGTGGCGGCGAGCGCCAGACGACCAACAACCGCATGGAGCTGACGGCGGTGATCGAGGCGCTCGGGGCGCTCAAGCGCCCCTGCGAGGTCGATCTGTACCTGGACAGCCAGTACGTGCGACAGGGCATCACCGAGTGGATCCACGGCTGGAAGAAGAAGGGCTGGCGCACCGCGGCGGGCCAGCCGGTGAAGAACGTCGAGCTGTGGCGGCGGCTGGACGAGCTGACGCATGATGCGGGCCATACCATCCGCTGGCACTGGGTCAAGGGCCACGCGGGCCATCCGGGCAACGAGCGCGCCGACGCGCTGGCCAACCGCGGGGTGGAGCAGGCGCTAGGTGCGTCGGCGGACGCGTGAGGTTTGCTCCTTATAAGAGAGCTTCTGGCGCTTGATGGCAAAGCGCTGGAGGCCGATTTCGTTTGAAAACTCTGCGCCTCCCGGACCTTCCGGGTTTCCCGTGCGCCCGCGCCGCGCGGGTCAGAAATCCATCACCAGCGACACCCGCACGCTGCGCCCTGGCTGGGTGTAGGCGTCCAGCACCGGGGAGCCTGCCGACAGGCCGTAGACGTCGGGCCAGAGCCAGTACTTGCGGTTGGTCACGTTGTTGAGCGCCAGGTTCAGGCGCGCGTTGCGGGCCAGCCGCCACTGCACGCCCAGGTCGAGCGTGGTGATCGCCGCGGGGGTGTACTGCACGTCCGGCTTGGAGTTGAAGATGGCGGTGTTGTCGATGTCCGAGGGCTTTTTGGCCTGGCGGTGGCGCAGGTTGGCCCATAGCGACCAGGGGGCGGTGTCGTAGCGCAGGCCCAGGGTGAGCTGTGCCGGGTCGACCGAGTTGAGCGGCTGGCCGGTTTCGCGGTTGCTGCCGCGCGCCGTGCCGTACGAGAAGCTGCTCGACAGGCGCCCGCCCGCCACCGCGCCCCAGTCGTAGGCGCCCTTGATCTCGAAGCCGTGGATGCGCGCGCGCCCCACGTTGACCGACTGGAAATAGCGGTTGATGCCCACCTGCTCGATGAATTCGGCATCCACGATGAGGTTGGAGTAGGTGTTGACGAAGGCGGTCGCGTCCAGGCTCAGGTGCTCGAAGCGCCCGCGCGCGCCGAGCTCGAAGCCGCGGCTCTTCTCGGGCTTGAGGTCGGGGTTGGGTCGGATCACCACGTGCGAGCCGGGCACCACGGCCTCGAAATAGTCGTTGAGCTGGCCCGGCTCGGGGGCGCGGAAACCCTCGGAGTACTGGCCGAACAGGCTCCAGGCGGGCGTGGCGCGCCAGAGCACGCCGAGCTTGGGCAGCACCGCCGATTGCGAGAGCGACTTGCCCGGCTGCGGCGCCGGCGGGTAGAAGCCCGCCTGGCTGGTCACGTCGATGGCGAAGTGGTCGATGCGCAGGCCGGGCGTGAAGGTCCAGTTGCCGATGACCGATTCGTTCTGCACGAACAGCGCGCTGGTGGTCTCGCGCGTGTCGGGAAAGCGCTTGAGCGGGAAGACGTCGGGCGGCAGCGGCGCCTGGCCGTCGTAGAGGTTGGTGATGGTGTTGCGCGTGTGCTCCGCGCCGTAGACCACGCGGTGGGTCCAGTCGCCGGCGCGGACCACCTTTTCCGCCTGCAGGCCGAACTGCCAGATGCGCTCGTCGTAGCGGTTGTCGCGCACGCGCAGCGTGCCGTTGTTCAGGGCGCTGGTGCCGATGCGGCGAGACGCGCTCTGCTGCGCCGCCACGACCGTGCGCAGGTGGTCGGCCCAGGCGCTGGCGACGTCGTAGCGCGCGTCCCAGGCCAGGCGGTCGCGCCTGGCGTCGTAGCTCGACGTTTCATCCAGCACGTCGCTGGTCTTGGCCGGCACCGGCGTGCGGCTGGAGAGCAGCTCGGCGTCCGAGTCGCGGTTCACGTGCTCGAAGGTGAGCACGTGGCGCTGCGCGCCGCCCGGGCGCAGCACCACCTTGGCCAGCAGCGCCTGGTCGCGGTCGTGCTGCGGGTTGGCGGTGGTGCGGCTGGAGTTGGGCGCGTCGTTGCTGCCCATGGTCTCCAGCGCGTGGGCCTGGCGCTGGCTCGCGGTCAGCATCCACTGCACGGCATCGCTCGCCTTGCCGGCGAGGGTGCCGGCCAGCATCTTGCCGTCGTCCTCGCTGCCATAGAGCGCCGAGACGCGGCCGCCCAGCGTTTTCTCGGGGGCGCCGTCGCCCGCGCGCAGGAAATCCTGCGGGTCGAAGGTGACGAAGTTCACCACGCCGGCCAGCGCGTCGGAGCTGTACAGCGCCGATGCCGGGCCGCGCAGCAGCTCCACGCGCTTGAACAGTTCCAGCGACAGGTACTCGCGGTCGAAGATCGCCGAGCGCGAGACGTAGCTGCGCGGCATGCGGATGCCGTCCACCGTCATCAGCACGCGGTTGCCGCCCAGGCCGCGGATGTTGATGCCGGTATTGCCGTCGCGCGCGAACGACGACGAGGCGGCGCTGACGGCCAGCCGCGCCGGGGCGGTGCGCACCGAGGCGTTGGGCAGGTCCTGCAGCGCGTCGCGCAGCGTCTGGCTCTGCTGCTGCTCGAGCTGGGCGGCATCGATCACGTCGATCGATTGCGGCAGGTCGTCCACGGGCTGCTCCTGCATCGAGCCGCTCACCACCATCTGCGGCAGCGTGGCGGCGGCCTGCGCGCCGGCCCGGAGGGGCGCGGCACAGGCGAGCAGTGCGCACAGGGCGATCGGGGCCAGGCGCTGGGTGGGGTGGAGGGGGGGCGCGGGGGTGGACATGGGGACACCGGGCGGCAGAAAAGCATGCCGTGAACGAGGAATGGTGCGAGGATCGTTCAGGGGAAAACCTAGGGTTATCACCTATGTGACAGGAAGTGTCGTTTTTGCCTACAACGATTCAAGTACATGAGCAGCGTATGAGGATAATGGCTCCAAAGGTCGCCGGAACTTCTTGCCGCCCCCGGCTGGCTCACTATACGAGACAGGGCGGCGTTTTCACAAGGAACGAGAGAGGATTGACCTATGAGAATCCGCCCACTGACGAGCCTTGCCGCGCTGCTGCTTTCCACTGTGGCGCTGACCGCCGTGGCGCAGCCCGGCGGGGAACCTGCCAAGCCCGACGGGCCGACCACCCATCCCACGAGCCCGGCGGCCAAATTTGAAAGCGCCCCCTATGCCAGCGCCGGCGAGGCCATGCACCCGACGTCCAACGCCAAGGCGCCGCCCATGACCGAAGCCGAGTTCACCAAGGCGCGGCAGATCTACTTCGAGCGCTGCGCCGGCTGCCACGGCGTGCTGCGCAAGGGCGCCACCGGCAAGCCGCTCACGCCCGACATCACCGTTGCCAAGGGCACCGACTATCTCAAGGTCTTCATCGCCTACGGCTCGCCCGCCGGCATGCCCAACTGGCAGACCTCGGGCGAGTTCGACGAGGCCACGGTGGACCTGATGGCCCGCTACATCCAGCACGACCCTCCCACGCCGCCCGAGTTCTCGCTGGAGGACATGGAAAAGTCGCGCAAGGAATACGTGCCCGTGGCCCAGCGCCCCAAGAAAAAGCTGAACAACTACAACCTCAACAACCTCTTCTCCGTCACGCTGCGTGACGCGGGCGAGATCGCGCTGATCGACGGCGACACCAAGCAGATCATCAACATCGTCAAGACCGGCTACGCGGTGCATATCTCGCGCCTGTCGGCCTCGGGACGCTACCTGTACGTGATCGGCCGCGACGCGCGCCTGAACCTGATCGACCTGTGGATGGAGAAGCCCGACAACGTCGCCGAGATCAAGGTCGGCCTGGAGGCGCGTTCGGTCGAGACGTCCAAGTTCAAGGGCTGGGAAGACAAGATCGCCGTGGCCGGCACCTACTGGCCGCCGCAGTTCGTGCTGATGGACGGTGACACGCTCAAGCCGCGCAAGGTGGTCTCCACCCGCGGCATGACGGTGGACAACGAGTACCACCCCGAGCCGCGCGTGGCCGCCATCGTCGCCAGCCACCAGAAGCCCGAGTTCCTCATCAACGCCAAGGAAACCGGCAAGATCTGGATGGTGGACTACACCGACCTGACCAACCTCAAGGCCAAGCAGCTCGATGCGGCCAAGTTCCTGCACGACGGCGGCTTCGACTCCACGCGCCGCTACTTCCTGACGGCGGCCAACTCGTCCAACAAGATCGCGGTGGTCGACACCAAGGAAGACAAGATGGCCGCGCTGATCGACGTGGGCAAGATCCCGCACCCGGGCCGTGGCGCCAACTTCAACCATCCCAAGTACGGGCCGGTCTGGGCCACCTCGGGGCTGGGCGACGAGAGCATCGCGATCATCGGCACCGACCCCAAGGGCCACAAGGCCAACGCCTGGAAGGTGGTGCAGTCGCTCAAGGGCCAGGGCGGGGGCTCGCTGTTCATCAAGACGCACCCCAAGTCCAACAACCTGTGGGTGGACACCACGTTCAATCCGGACGCCAAGATCAGCCAGAGCGCGGCGGTGTTCGACATCAAGGACCTGTCCAAGCCGCCGCAGATCGTCGACGTGGCGGCCTGCGCCGACCTGAAGGACGACGGTGCCAAGCGCGTGGTGCAGCCCGAGTACAACCAGTAGGGCGACGAAGTCTGGTTCTCCATCTGGAGCGCCAAGGACAAGCAGTCCGCCATCGTCGTGATCGACGACAAGACCCGCGCCTGCAAGGCGGTGATCAAGGATGCCCGCATCGTGACGCCGACCGGCAAGTTCAACGTCTACAACACGCAGCACGACGTGTATTGACGAACCGGCCCCGGCGTACTGCGTGCGCCGGGGAGTTTCTTGCCACCACAGGCCAGCCCGAGCGCTGGCCTGTGGTTTTTGGGGGGCGTGATGGTATCTGCGGGGCGCGAGTGGTGAATCGGCCGTTGGGCAATTTTTGCTTGCTGCGTTTCTTATGTGTCGCATCCCGGACGATCATAAGGTCGCCTGAGAAACAAATGCGGATGGGATGTGTACCACTGTTTCATGGCCTGCAGTGGCGTCAAGCTCTTGAGAGCTGACTGGGGCAGCTGGTGGTTGTACAAGGCCACGTAGCGC
>CAUJIM010000005.1 GCA_963205335.1 Pseudomonadota bacterium | reverse complement strand
CTCAGCGGCCTGCGTGACGATCTATACGACGCGGGCTTCTCGATGGCCGACGAGGTGGGCGACGGCATCATCATCGAACCCGCCTGGGAGGATGAGCTGATGGTCGCCATGCCCGCGCGCCATGAACTACTGGCCCACAGGCGGGTACCGCTGGATGAAGTGCTGCAACATCCCCTGGTGCTGGGCGACCCGGCAGTTTGCGAAGGCCATGCCAAGCAGATCGACCGCATCCTGCGCAAGCAGGACCGGGAGCCCTTGATCGAACAGTACGTCGCCACGTTCGACGTGATGATGACTTTCGTGTCGGCCGGCTTGGCGCTGGGGCTCGCAGGCGCCGCGCACATCGCTTCCAGCCGCGAGCCGGGCGTGGTGGGCCGACCGCTCGCGGGAAAGTCGCCCATGCTCACTACCTATCTGCTGCGCCGCGACGCCGAGCCGTCGCAGGCGCTAGCCCGCTTTATCGAGCGGGTCGAAGCCCTGGGACCGGGAGACGCTTAGCCATTGGCCCCGTTTCACTTCGGAGGATTCAAGCCATGAACCTATCCAAGATCATCGCTATGTCGTCGCTAGCAGTTCTGCTGGTCGCCTGCGGCAAGTCTGAGCCGTCCAAGCCCGCCGCCGTGCCCAGCGTGGAGGAACTGGCTGCTGACCCCGTGCGTTTGCGAGAACTGCGCCAGCAGTGCAAGACGGATCGTCCGACGATGGGCGACGTGCTGTGCAACCGAGTGGCCGAGGCGACGAACCGGCGTTTCCTGGGTGACGGCAAGGTGCCTTATACGCCGCCGAAGGAACCGCCGAAGTTCTGATGGTCGGTTTGCCGCAACGCACCTGCGCGTGCCTGCGCCTTTTTGCGCGCTGCGCAGCAGCGCGCCCGTTGTGGCGGTCTTTCGCCCCAGTTCTTCCCTGCCGGAAACCATGCTTTTTGCGGCATCAACCTGCCGATAACGGTCTTTGACCGGCACGCCCAGCGGCACTGATCCTCACGAGGGCGGCACATGCCTGTGCCGCGATCGGAGGCTGGATGATGCAGGGAACGAACGTGCTGTTCGGTCAGATTGCCGTGGTGTTCGGCATCGTGATCGCTGGGGTGTGGAGCGCCACGCAATGGACAGCCGCCGCCCTGGGCTATCAGCTACGCCTTGGCTCGCCCTGGTTCGATTTCTTCGGTACGCCGGTCTATCACCCGTGGCGGCTGTTCGAGTGGTGGTTCGTCTTCGATGCCTATGCGCCGCGCGTGTTCGACACCGGCGGCGCCATCGCAGGCGGCAGCGGATTGCTGGCGGTGGTGGTCGCCATCGGCATGTCGATCTGGCGCTCGCGGCAATCGCGCCTGGTCACGACCTACGGCTCGGCCCGCTGGGCGAACGCGGATGACATTCGCAAGGCCGGCCTCACGCAGCCGACCGGCGTGTTCCTCGGCCAGCACGACCACCAGTACCTGCGCCATGAAGGCCCGGAACACATCCTGACCTTCGCGCCCACGCGCTCGGGCAAGGGCGTGGGCCTCGTGGTGCCGACGCTGCTTTCCTGGCCAGCTTCGGCCGTCATCCACGACATCAAAGGCGAGAACTGGCAGATCACCGCCGGTTGGCGCTCGCGCTTTTCGCATTGCTTGCTGTTCAACCCGACGGATAGCCAGTCAGCGGCCTACAACCCGCTGCTGGAAGTGCGGCGCGGCGTGCATGAAGTCCGCGACGTGCAGAACATCGCCGACATTCTGGTCGATCCCGAAGGGGCGTTAGAGAAACGCAATCATTGGGAGAAGACCAGCCATGCGCTGCTGGTCGGCGCGATTCTGCACGTGCTCTATGCCGGCGAGGACAAGACGCTGTGCGGCGTCGCCAACTTCCTGTCTGACCCGGCTTGCCCGTTCGAGCTGACGCTGCACCGGATGATGACGACCCTGCACCTGGGCGATCGCTCGCACCCGGTGGTGGCGTCGGCCGCGCGCGAAGTGCTCAACAAATCGGACAACGAGCGTTCCGGCGTGTTGAGCACCGCCATGTCGTTCCTCGGCCTGTACCGTGACCCCACGGTGGCCGAAGTCACATCGCGCTGCGACTGGCGCATCGCCGACCTGATCGCGGCCGAGCATCCGGTGTCGCTGTACCTGGTGGTGCCGCCTTCGGACATTTCGCGCACGAAGCCGCTCATTCGCCTGATCCTCAACCAGATCGGCCGGCGCCTCACCGAATCGCTCGATGGCTCCGATGGCATCGAGCGCCGTCACAAGCTGCTGCTGATGCTCGATGAGTTTCCGGCGCTGGGGCGCCTGGACTTCTTCGAGACGGCGCTGGCCTTCATGGCGGGCTACGGCATCCGCAGCTTTCTCATCGCGCAGTCGCTCAACCAGATCGACAAGGCGTATGGGCAGAACCATTCCATCCTCGACAACTGCCATGTGCGCGTGACGTTCGCCACGAACGACGAGCGCACCGCCAAGCGGATCTCCGAGACGCTGGGTACGGCCACCGAGCTGCGCGCCCAGCGCAACTACGCGGGCCACCGGCTTGCGCCGTGGCTGGGCCACCTGTTGGTGTCGCGCCAGGAAACCGCGCGTCCGCTGCTGACGCCGGGTGAAGTCATGCAGCTTCCGCCCGACGAGGCCGTGGTGATGGTGTCCAGCGTGGCACCGATCAAGGCGAAGAAGCTGCGCTACTACGCGGACGCCAATTTCAAGCGCCGCGTGCTGCCGCCGCCTGTGCTTGCAGGCGGTCAGTACGCCGACGCGCCGCCGCTACGCCCGGACGACTGGAGCGGGCTGGCGATCCCCGCCGTGCCCGCCGCACCGGCCACGGCATCCGCCGATGGCCTGGGTTCCACGGATGAAGGCGGCCCGCGCCGTCAGCCTGAACTCTCCGAAACCGTCGCCTACGACCCCGAGCTGGCCGCGCCCGCAGCCGACCTCGGGTTGCTCGATGACGACGACGACTTGCCGCTTCCCCTTCCGCGCCAGCTTGATCCGGCCATGCAGCGCACGGCCCGGCTGGCTTCCCTCGACCCTGACGACGGAATCGACCTATGACCCAACACCGCCTCAACGTGTTCATCCAGCCTGAGCATGGCAAGCGGCTCGACGAACTGGCCGCCAAGAAAGGCGTATCCAAGTCCAGCATCGTCGCTGCCGCCTTGGCATCGTGGCTGTCGCCCGATGCCGCCGACCAGCGCGAAGCAGCAATTGCCAAGCGCCTGGATCGCTTGTCACGGCACGCCGAGCGCATGGAGCGCGACCTGAACATCCAGATCGAGACGCTGGCACTGTTCATCCGCTACTTCCTCACGGTGAGCACGCCCGTGCCCGAAGCGCATCAGGACGCAGCGCGCGCCCAGGGCAAGGCGCGCTTCGAGCAGTTCGTCGAACAACTCGGGCGGCATTTGCTGCGCGGTCGCAGTCTGGTGCGGGACGTGGTGGAAGAACTGCATCCAGACCCGGCACGCATGGACGACGCGCAGGAGCGCGCGTCATGAGCGCCGTTCCTTCCTTCACCGCCGTTTC
>CAUJIM010000004.1 GCA_963205335.1 Pseudomonadota bacterium | reverse complement strand
ATCACCATGCGGCCGGGCACGTCGATCTTGACCATGGCCGGCTGGTCGCTGACGATGGCCGTGGGGTTGTCGGCCACGATGGCGTTGACGATGGCGCGCGAATCCTCGTTCTTCTGAAAGGCGATGAATACGTTGGACATGCCTTGACTCCTGTGCTGTGTTCGGGGGTGGTGGTCAGGCGCTCAGCGTCAGGCCGGCCTTGACCATGCGGGCGTCGACGGCGGCCACGGCGCGATCCAGCGCCTGGGCACCCTGCTCGCCCAGCGCCAGCTGCGCCACCGGGGCCAGCGCCTCCTGCACGCGGGCGCGCCACTGGCCGTACCACTGGCTGAGCAGCGCCTGGTTGTCGGCACTTTCGCTGGCGGCGGCCTTGATGACGGCGTCGACCCACTTGCTGGCGTCCTGGAACCACTCGGCCTGAAAGCGCGTGAGCATGGATACGGTGGGACCGGCCTTTTCCGAGATCGCCTGGTCCACCTCCTTGTAGGCCAGACCGAACAGCACGCCGTCTTGCACCACGTTCTGCGCCACGAACAGCTCGAACCAGTCCTTGAGCACCCAGGTGTCCTCGACCAGGCGGCGCAGACCCTGCCAGGCAGGCGCATTCAGCCAGGCGTGCTTGCCGGCTTCCAGATCGCCCTGGTTGCCCAGCAGCAGACCCAGGCGGGTCAGGTACTGGGCGATGCCCAGCTGATCCATGCCGGCGTACAGGCAGGGCTGGGTGATGGCCGTGCCGTAGCCGTAAGCGCACTGGTAGGCACCGTTCATGTTGGCGCCCCAGGCGACGTGGCGCAGCGGAACATAGAAGTCCAGTGCGGTGCGGCGGGCGGCGTCGTCGAAGCGCTCGGCCAGGCCGCGGCTTTCGACGAACTCGAAATCCGCCTCGGCGGTTTCCTGCATGCGGGCGCGCGCCTGGGTGTAGGTGCCGTAGTACAGCTGGCGCGGGTCCTTCAGCGCATACCAGTCCTGCATCACGATCCGGGTACGCCGAGGGTCGAACAGCTCATGCTGCGGATCCCAGGTGGGGCGGTAGTGGAAGTTGGCGTTGGCCTGCACGTCCATCGTGCCTTCGATGTAGCGGGAGGCCGGCTTGTCGGCACCCAGCCGCTCGGCGATGTGGTTGTAGGTCTGCCGCAGCGGGGTGATGCTGACGGTGCGCAGGTCGATCTGCATGGGACGTGTCTCCTTGGCCTGGTGGTTTGAACAGATGGAAATCAGGGCTCGTGGCGGAAATGCCGGTCGCGGGCATCGCGCAGGCTCCAGTCCCACTCGTGGGCGTCGCTGCCGCCGTCGCGTGAAGGCAGACGACCTTCGGTGGGCTGCACCCCCTGGGTGGCACAGAACTCCTCGAACTCGGCGCGCGGCATCACCATTTCGACGAACAGCCCGGGTTCGCCGACCGCGAACTCGAACTCGACCATGCCGTTGTCGTGGTGCTCCACGATGCGGATGAAGCGGCGCTGGACGTCCCAGCGGTCGTCGGATGGGGTGGGTGCATCGGCCATGCCGCCATCCCTTGCACGGTGCATGCCAAACCGTAGGCAATCAGGAAAAATATCGATAATTCCAGGGAAAACCCCTAAACAGAACCATCCACCGACACCGAGCGCCACCCCTTCACGCGGGTCGAAAGCGTGAAGTATTGCGCTGCAGCATGACGAAATCAAGCATTCATCAACTGGCCGATTCACGATTTCATCACTTTTCATCCGACCGCCATCTTGCACAAAGATGGTCTTTATCGATAATCGAGCCGTGTCCGAGCTGCCACCCCTGCCCTCCACCGCCGATCTGCGCCGCCAGGTGGAGTTCTCGTCGTCCGATGGCCGGATCTGGCTGGCCGGCCAGCGCATGCTGCTGATGCATGCGGCCTCGCTGGGGACCTTGCGGCGCGAGCTGATTCAGTCGATCGGCCCGGCCGCCGCGCGGCGCCTGCTGCTGCGCGTCGGTTACGCCTCGGGCGAGCGCGACGCGGCGCTGGCGCGCCAGCTGCGCGCCGACGCCGACATGTTTTCACTGTTTGCCGTCGGCCCTCAGCTGCACATGCTGGAGGGCGCGGTCCAGGTCACGCCGGAACAGCTGGAGCTGGACGTGGCGGCCGGCCAGTTCCACGGCGTGTTCCGCTGGGACCATTCGTGGGAGGTGGAAACCCACTTGCGCGACTTCGGCCCCCAGCACGAGCCCGTCTGCTGGACCCTGCTGGGCTACGCCTCGGGCTACACCAGCGCCTTCATGGGCCGCCCGGTGCTGTACAAGGAAGTGGCCTGCGCCGCCTGCGGTCACGCGCACTGCCGCATCGAGGGTCGGCCGGTGACCGACTGGCCCGACGGCGAGCAGCTGGCCAGCGACTACGCCGCGCAGTCGCTCACGCTCGATCCGCCGGACGGCGCCATCGGCGCCTGGCCCGCCGAAGTGCCGGCCGACGACCAGCCCGAAACCCCGGTGGACGCCCTGGGCCCGCTGATCGGCCAGGCGCCCGGTTTTAGCGCCGCCACGCAGTTGCTGCGCAAGGCGGCGGGCACCCAGGTGACGGTGCTGCTGACGGGCGAGACCGGCACCGGCAAGGAGCGCTTTGCGCGCGCCCTGCATGCGCTCAGCCCGCGCGCGGCCAAGCCGTTTGTCGCCGTCAACTGCGCGGCGCTGCCGGGCGAGCTGATCGAGTCGGAGCTGTTCGGCACCGAGAAAGGCGCCTACACCGGCGCCGACGCCGCCCGCGCCGGCCGCTTCGAGCGCGCCCACGGCGGCACCCTATTCCTCGATGAGCTGGGCGAGTTGCCGCTGCCGGCCCAGGCCAAGCTGCTGCGCGTGCTGCAGGACGGGCAGGTCGAACGTCTGGGCTCGTCGCAGCCGCGGCATGTGGACGTGCGGCTGGTCGCGGCCACCCACGTGGACCTGATGCAGGCGGTGCGTGCCGGGCGCTTCCGGCAGGATCTCTACTACCGCATCAACGTCTACCCGATCCGCATACCGCCGCTGCGCGAGCGCGAGGGCGACATCGAACCGCTCGCGCGCTACCTGCTGCAGCGCTTCACGCTCCTGCACGACAAGCATGTCAAGGGGTTCGCCGACCGCGCCCTGCACGCACTGCGCACCTACCACTGGCCCGGCAACGTGCGCGAGCTGGAAAACCTGATCGAACGCGGCGTGATCCTGGCCACGGCCGGCCAGACCATGCAGGTCGAACACCTGTTCCCCGAGGCCGGCGCACCGCCCGGCGCCGCTCCGACCCACACGCTCGCAGCCTCCGGGCGCCTGCGCGAAGTGCCTCCGCCCGCCGCGCCCGACGCCCACCCATGGATCGATCAGCTGCTGACGCACCAGATCGGCCTGACGGCACTGGAGCAGGCACTGATCGAGCAGGCCGTGCAGCGCAGCCGCGGCAACCTGGCGGCGGCCGCGCGCCTGCTGGGGCTGACCCGGCCGCAGCTCAGCTACCGACTGAGCAAGCTGCGCGGCGAACGGCCTTCCACCTGACCCCGGCAGTGGGGACTCGATGGCCAAACGCTCTGCCCTGCCCTCTGGCGACCAGCCCCTGTCGGCGTCCCGCACGCTGATCGAGCGCGCCTACGAGCAACTGCGCGACGACATCGTGGACGGTCACCTGCCGCCCGACGAGAAGCTGCGCGTCGAACACCTGAAGGCGCGCTATGGCGTGAGCGCCGGCACACTGCGCGAGGCCATCACCCGGCTGGTCAGCGATGCGCTGGTGATCACCGAGGGCCAGCGCGGTTTTCGCGTGGCCCCGATCGCCGTCGCCGATCTGCAGGATCTGACCAACCTGCGCGTGCACATCGAGATCGACGCCCTGCGCCAGTCGATGCGGCAAGGCGGCGCCGACTGGCGCCAGCGGGTGCAGGCGGCGTACCTGGACATGTCCCAGCTCGAGCAACCGCTGCGCCCCGGCCACGCCAAGTCATGGGAAGCGCTGAACATCGCCTTTCACGAGGCGCTGCTGGCCGGCCACGATTCGCCCTGGACGCTGCGCCTGCTGCGCACCCTGGCACGGCAGAGCGAACGCTACCGCCGCTACGCCATCAGCCTGCCGGAGAGCCGACGTGACGTGCATGCCGAGCACCGCGAGATCTACGACAGCGCGATGAATGGCAACGAGCTGCGCGCCGCACTGGCGCTGGAAGCGCACATCCGCACCACGGCCGAGCTGGTGGCGCGGGCGCTGCATGGCAACGGCCACGCGCCATCGACGGTCCGATCAACTGGCCCGAACGGCGCCGGCGCCGTCGCGCCAGACTCCAACGGTTTCGCCGCCGACCGCTGACCCCTGCCCCTCGCGTCATCGAAGCGCAGCGAGGTCATTCGCCATTCGTCATCCTAGAAACGGCAGTTGGACGCGCCCGCCCGTGCCGTGATCGGCGTGCCAGGCAAGACGCGACGCCGCCGCGGGCTGGTGCCCGCAAGAAGGACCAACGCCGCATGGCGCGGCGAGCGCGGTGCGGGTGGGTGCGTAGCGTGCTCACCCAAGAGGTGGTGGCGATCGCAGCCGCGAGACCCCGCATCGATGCGGCCCGCCCGAAGTTGACCAGCGGTCAACTGCCGTTTCTAGGGTCATCGGTGGTCGCAGGCGCAAGCCCGCATCAACGCGCCGCGTTGCCCGCGCGGATGCCCCAGCGCGCCAGCGCCGCGTCGTCGGCGACGCGCGCATCGACCCAGTGCGCGC
>CAUJIM010000003.1 GCA_963205335.1 Pseudomonadota bacterium | reverse complement strand
GGTGTAGGGCAGCACCACCTTCCACACCACCTCCCAGGTGGTCGCGCCCAGGCCGTAGGCGGACTCCTTCAGCAGCGCGGGCGTGACCTCGAACACGTCGCGCATGACCGAGGCGATGAACGGAATGACCATGATGGCCAGGATGATGCCCGCCGACAGGATGCCGATGCCCACGGGCGGGCCCGCCACCAGCGCGCCCAGCCAGGGCACGCCCTGCAGCAGCGCCTGCAGCGGCTGCTGCACCCAGGCGGCCAGTAGCGGGCCGAACACCATCAGCCCCCACATGCCGTAGACGATGGAGGGCACGGCGGCGAGCAGCTCGATGGCCGTGCCCAGCGGGCGCTTGAGCCACGCGGGCGAGAGCTCGGTGAGGAACAGCGCGATGCCGAAGCTCACCGGCACGGCGATCAAGAGCGCGATGGCCGACGTGGCCAGCGTGCCGTAGATCATCACCAGGCCGCCGAACTCGCCGGCCACCGGGTCCCACTGGCTGCGCGCCAGGAAGGACAGGCCGTAGCGCTCGATGGCGGGCCAGGCCCCGGCCACCAGCGACGCCAGGATGCCCAGCAGCAGCGCCAGCGTGAGCAGCGCCGCGGCGTGGGCGGCGCCGGCGAACAGGCGGTCGGCCAGGGCGTTGCCGATCCAGGGCCGGCGCGGGCTGGCGCGCCCATGCGGCCCGCGCTGCAACACGGGCCGCCCCCATCCCTGCCTCCCCCCGGAGGGGGAAGGGGTGGACACCATCATTTCGGGGCCACCGGCTGGCCCGCCCCGTCGGTCACGCGGTCCCAGGAGCTGGCGATCACGCCCTTGACCGCCTCGGGCATGGGCACGTAGTCCAGCGCCGCGGCGGTCTGGTCGCCCTGCCGGTACGCCCAGCGGAAGAACTGCAGCACGGCGGCCGCCTGCGCGGGCTTGTCCTGCGTCTTGTGCATCAGGATGAAGGTGGCTCCCGTCAGGGGCCAGGCGCCCTTGCCCGGCTGGTTGGTGAGGATCTGGTGAAAGCTCCTGCCCCAGTCGGCCCCGGCGGCCGCGGCCTTGAAGGCCTCGTCCTGCGGCGCGACGAACTGGCCGTCGGCATTCTGCATCTGCGCCCAGGCCATCTTGTTCTGCTTGACGTAGGCGTACTCCACGTAGCCGATCGAGTTGGGCAATCGCCCCACGAACGCCGCCACGCCCTCGTTGCCCTTGCCACCCGCGCCCACCGGCCAGTTCACCGCCGTGCCCTCGCCCACCCTGGCCTTCCACTCGGAGTTCACCTTGGACAGGTAGTTGGTGAAGATGAAGCTGGTGCCCGAGCCATCGGCGCGGCGCACCGGGGCAATGGCCGCATCGGGAAGCTGCAGGCCCGGGTTCAGCGCCTGGATGGCCGCGTCGTTCCAGCGCGTGATCCTGCCCAGGTAGATGTCGCCCAGCGCCTGGCCGTTCAACCGGAGCTGACCCGGCGCCACGCCCTTGATGTTGACCACCGGCACCACGCCGCCGATCACCGTGGGGAACTGCACCAGGCCCTTCCTGGCCAGTTCGTCATCGGTGAGCGGCGCGTCGGAGGCGCCGAAGTCCACCGTTTTGGCCTCGATCTGGCGCAGGCCCGCACCCGAGCCGACCGACTGGTAATTGATTTTCACACCCGTGGCCTTGTGGTAATCGGCGGCCCACTTGGCGTACAGCGGCGCCGGAAAGCTCGCGCCGGCGCCCGTGGCTTCCTGCTGGGCCAGCGCGGGAGACAGCGCCACCGCCGAAAGCGCGGCGGATACCAGAACCTGCTTGAGGAATCGCTTCATTTCAAAAGTACCTTGTCGCATCGAGTTGAACCATGACGCTGACTCTAGAAGCGCTTCGTGACAGTGTCGTGACAGTCGCGCGGGCATGGCACATCGGGTGCGACGGGGCAAGAACAGACCCTGAGGTTTTTGAATAGAAAACGCCTCCAGCGCTTGATGGACAAGCGCTAGCAGCTATCTAAACAATAGAAAAAAAGACTGCGTCACCACGCCGCATCCATGGCCCGCAGCGCCGCCAGCGCGCAAGCTCGCCGCGACCGTGCGCGACACCTGGCAGCTGAGCTGGTGGATCCTCGGCCAGAGGGCCGGCATCGAGGTCCTCGGGCCCCGTCACCTGCGCGAGCGGATCGCGCAAAACATCGGCGAGGCGCACGCCCTGTACCAGACAGGCTCCATCTGAGAGTCTTGCATGGACTCCCCGAATATGATTCCCGAGCATCGTCGTCGCGCGCAGATATCGTCGTCCTCGGGTTTATCAGTAACCGAGTGCGTCGCGAGTTGGTCATAATCCGCGCGGTGCGACGGACACGATGCGCACGGCACAAGGAGACTCATATATGAAACGTACATTGCTGGCCGCTGCTGCAGCGGCACTCGCCTTCGGCTTTTCCGCCCACGCCCAGACGCCCGTCAAGATCGGTTTCATGGGCGTTCTGTCCGGCCCGCAGGCCGCACTCGGCCAGGACATGCTCGACGCCTTCATGCTGGTCGTCGAACAAAACGGCGGCAAGCTCGGCGGCGTGCCCGTGGAGATCCTGCGCCGCGACAGCCAGCTCAAGCCCGAGGTGGCCAACCAGATCGCCGACGAGCTGATCGAGAAGGAAAAGGTGCCGATCGTCACCGGCCTCACTTTCTCCAACATCCTGATGGCCGTCGGCAAGAAGTTCAGCAGTGCCGGCGTCGTCGTCGTCGGCTCCAACGCCGGGCCTGCTCCCTTGGCGGGTGCGCAGTGCCAGGCCAACCTGTTCGTCGTCTCCAAGCAGAACGACCAGTTCGCCGAGGCCATGGGCAAATACGCCACCGACAAGGGCTACAAGCGCGTCATCTCGATGACGCCGAACTACCAGGCAGGCAAGGACTACATCGCCGGCTTCAAGCGCTTCTACAAGACGCCGCTGGTCGACGAGATCTACACGCCGCTCAACCAGCTCGATTTCTCCGCCGAGCTCGCGCGCATCGCGTCGGAAAAACCCGATGCGGTCTACGCGTTCTACCCCGGCGGCCTGGGCGTGAGCTTCGTGCGTGCCTACCAGCAGGCGGGGCTGCTGGGCAAGATCCCGCTGCTCACCACCTCGACCACCGACGGCACGACGCTGCCGGCACTCAAGGACACGGCGCTCGGCGTGCTGCTGAGCTCTTCCTGGGGGCCGGACATGCCCAGCGCCACCAACCAGAAGTTCGTGAGCGACTTCGAGGCCAAGTTCAAGCGCACCCCGTCGGAGTACGCGGCATTCTCGTACGACGCCGCACTGCTGATCGACTCGGCCCTGCGCAAGACGGCCGGCAGCACCGACCGCGCCGCGCTCACGGCCGCGATCAAGGCCGCGGACTTCAAGTCGGTGCGCGGCAACTTCAAGTTCGGCAACAACAACTACCCGATCCAGGACTTCTACGTCTACGAAGTGGCCAAGGACGCCAAGGGCAACGCCAACATCAAGACGGTGTCCAAGCAACTGGGCAACTATCAGGACGTCTACGCCAAGGACTGTCCGCTGAAGTAGGCGCCGGGGAGCACGTCGCGTGGTCTGGAGCCTGCTTTTCTCCCAGGTGCTCAACGGCGTGCAGCTCGGGATGCTGCTGTTTCTGCTGTCGGCCGGCCTCACGCTGGTCTTCGGCATCATGAACTTCATCAACCTGAGCCACGGCTCGTTCTACATGCTGGGCGCGTACTTCGCTGCGGCGACGTTGGCGCACTCGGGCTCCTTCCTGCTGGCCGGGCTGGTGGGCGTCGGTGGCGTCATGCTGGTCGCCTTCGTGCTCGAACGCCTGGCGCTGCGGCGCCTGTACGTGAAGGGGCACCTGAATCAGGTGCTCGCAACGCTCGGCCTGCTGATGTTCTTCAACGAGGCGGTGCGCATGGTCTGGGGCTCGCAGCCGGTGTTCACCTCGCAGCCCTCGTGGCTCAGCGGGTCGGTTCCGCTCTTCGGCATGTCCTACCCCTCATACCGCCTGATGATCATCGTCGCAGGCATCCTGCTGGCGGCGGCCATCTACCTGCTGATCCACAAGACGCGCATCGGCATGCTGGTGCGTGCCAGCTCCACGCACCCGGACACGGTGGCGGCGCTGGGCGTGAACGCGCGGCTGCTCAACACGCTGCTGTTTTCCGTCGGCGCGGGCATGGCGGCACTCGCCGGCTGGCTGGTCGGCCCCATCGTCTCGGTGCAATCGGGCATGGGCGACGACGTGCTGATCCTGGCGCTGGTGGTGATCGTGATCGGCGGCATCGGCTCGATCCGCGGCGCGTTCTACGCGGCGCTGCTGGTGGGCGTCGTCGACACCATGGGGCGCGCCTACATGCCGCAGATCACGCGCCAGTTCTTCGAGCGCAGCGTGGCGGATGCGGCGGGCCCCGCGCTCGCGTCGATGCTGATCTATCTGTTCATGGCCGCCATCCTGGCAATACGCCCGGGCGGGCTGTTCCCGGTCCGTCGCTGAGCCGCACGCATGTTCCCGGAAACCGTTTCCTGGCGCTCTCCCCGCCCCTGGCTGGCCAGCGCCATCCTGCTGCTTCTGTTGCTCGTGCCGCTGCTGTCGCAGTGGCTGGGGTCGAGCTATTACCTGACATTTGCCACGCGCATCGTGATCTTCGCGATCGCGGCCAGCGGCCTCAATCTGGTACTGGGCTACGGCGGCATGATCAGCATGGGGCACGCGCTCTATGTCGGCCTGGGCGCCTACGTCGTCGGCATCAGCGCGACGCACGGCTTCGCCAGCGGCTGGGCGCAACTGCTCGTGGCGCTCGCGCTCGCGGTGTCGGTGGCGGTCGTCACGGGCCTCGTGTCGCTGCGCACGCGCGGCATCGGCTTCATCATGATCACGCTGGCCTTCAACCAGATGTTCTTCTTCCTGGCCATCAGCCTGAAGCAGTACGGCGGCGACGACGGCCTGTCGCTGGTGGAGCGCAGCAACCTGGCGCCATTGCCGGCGCTGGACAACAAGACGAACCTCTACTACCTCTGCCTGGCAACGCTGCTGGTGGTCATGGCACTGGTCTGGCGCCTGGTGCACAGCCGTTTCGGCAGCGTCCTGCGCGGCTTTCAGGCCAACGAGCGGCGCATGCTGGCAGCCGGGTTTCCACGCGTGCGCTACCAGCTCAGCGCCTACGTGCTTTCGGCGCTGATCTGCACCGTCGCCGGCATGCTGCAGGCCAATCTCACCGCCTTTGCCTCGCCTTCCTACATGTCCTGGCAAGCCTCCGGCGAGCTGATCCTGATCGTCGTGCTCGGCGGCATGGGCACGATCATGGGGCCGGTCGTCGGCGCCGTCGTCCTGCTCGTGCTCGAGGAGCTTCTCTCCGGAATCACCCAGCACTGGATGACCATCATGGGCATCGCCATCCTGCTCGTGGCGCTGGTGTCGCAGCGCGGTGTATGGGGCGTGCTGCGGCGCCGGGAGCGCCCGTCATGAGCGCCGTGCTGGAGGTACGCCAGCTCGTCAAGCGCTTTGGCGGACTGGTCGCGACCGACCGCTTCGCGCTGACGCTCGGCAAGGGAGAAACCCACGCGCTGATCGGCCCCAATGGCGCCGGCAAGACCACGATCATGGGGCAGTTGACCGGCGAGCTGATGCCCGACAGCGGCACCATCGCCTTCAACGGACAGGACATCACGCGCTGGAGCACGCCGCAACGCGCGCTCGCCGGAATCGCGCGCTCCTACCAGATCACGCAACTGCTCGAAGGCTTTACCGTCCTGGAGAACGTGATGCTCATGGTGCAGGCGCGCCTGGGCCATTCGTTCAACGCCTGGACGCCGGTACACCGCCAGCGCGAGCTCACCGAGCCGGCGCTCGACGCGCTGCGCCTCGTGGGACTCGAAACCCGTGCCAACGACGACGTGATGGCCCTGGCCCACGGCGAGCACCGCCAGCTGGAGCTGGCGATGGCCCTGGCGATGAAGCCGCAACTGCTGCTGCTCGACGAACCGCTGGCCGGCATGAGCCAGGTCGAATCCATGCAAATGGTCGAGCTGCTGCAGCGCCTGAAGGGCCGCTACACCATGCTGCTGGTCGAGCACGACATGCAAGCCGTGTTCAGCCTGGCCGACCGCCTGAGCGTCCTGGTCTACGGCCATGTGATCTCCTGCGGGTCGCCGGCCGAGATCCAGGCGGACGAGAAGGTGCGCGAAGCCTACCTGGGAGATCACTGATGGCCTGGCTCGACATCCAGGGGCTCGAGGCCGGCTACGGCGGCAACCGCGTGCTGCACGGCATCGGCTTCGGCGTCGACGACGGCAAGATCACCTCGCTGCTGGGCCGCAACGGCATGGGCAAGACCACCACGCTCAAGTGCGTGATCGGGCTGATCGCGCCACAAGCGGGAACGATCCACATTGCCGGGCGCCCGACCAGAGGGCTGGCGGCGTTCGAAATCGCGCGCATGGGCGTGGGCTGGGTTCCCGAGGGGCGGCAGATCTTCCCCACGCTCACGGTCGAGGAGAACCTGCTGGCGACGGCGGCCGACCGCCACCGTGCCGCGAGCCGCTACACGCTGCAGCGCGTATACGACTTCTTTCCGCGCCTGCAGGAGCGGCGCCAGAACATGGGCAACCAGCTCTCGGGCGGGGAGCAGCAGATGCTGGCGATCGGGCGCGCGCTGATGACCAACCCGAAACTGCTGATCCTCGACGAGGCCACCGAGGGCCTGGCGCCGCTGATCCGCGCCGAAATCTGGCGCGTGCTGGGCGAGCTGCGCGCCGCCGGCATGTCCATGATCGTGGTGGACAAGAACCTCGGCCCCCTGATGGAGCTGGCCGACCACCACGTCGTGATCGAAAAGGGCCGCGTCGCCTGGCAGGGCAGCACCGATGCCCTGCGCGCCGACAAGGCGATGGTCGAGCAGTACCTGGGCGTGTAAATCCCCATGGCGCCTCCCGTTCCCGAACCCGCCGCACAAGTGCTGGTGCGCAAGGCGGCGCGCGCACTCGGCCGCCACGGTCTGCTGCACGCCTACGGCCACTGCAGCATGCGGCTCGATGAGCGGCACTTCCTCGTCTGCGCCGCACAGCCACCGGGCACCATCGGGGCGGGCGTTCCCGGCTCCGTGGTCGCGATCGACGGCGACTTCCCGGCCGGCATCCTCGGCGAGGTGCGCATCCACCGCGAGATCTACCGGCGCCGGCCCGAAGTCCACGGCGTCGTGCGCAGCATGCCGCCACGGGTGATGTCGCTGTCGGCCCTGCGCCGCACGCCGCGCGTGCTTCACGGCATGGGCAGCTACTTCTCGCCGGGCGTGCCGCTGTGGGACGACGTGCAATTGCTGCGCTCCGACGAGCAGGCCAGCGCCCTGGCGGACCAGATGGGCGGCGCGCCGGCCATCGTGATGCGCGGCAATGGCGTGGTCACCTGCGGCCCCAGCCTGCCCGACGCGGTCGTGTTGACCTGGTACCTGGAAGACGCGGCGCGCATCGAGCTCGACTGCCTGCACGCCGGCGCCGATGCCGTCGAATTCACGCCGCGGGAAGCCGCGCAGCGCGCCACCCGGGCCGGAGGGATCTTCGAGCGCATGTGGCAATACCTCACGCACGGCGATCCGGAGGCGTGACGGCATGACGGGCGCAGCAGGCTCCGTGGCCGTCATCGGCGCCGGTACCATCGGCTCCGCTTGGGCGGCCTTCTTCGCACTGGCCGGCCGGCCGGTGCGCGTGGCCGACCCCGGCCACGGCGCCGCTGCCCGCATCGACGACATGATGGTCCGCGCCCGGCCGGTCATGCAGGCCCTTGGAACGCTCGGCGCCGCGCCCACGACGCCGGTGCTGGTGCACGGCATCGCGGACGCGGTCGGCACCGCCGCATTCATCCAGGAGGCGCTGCCGGAAGACCTTGCGCTGAAACAGCGGGCCTACCGCGCGGTGGAAGCCCATGCGCCCACCGATGCGCTGCTGATGTCCAGCTCATCAGGGCTCCTGCCCTCGGTCCTGCAAGCAGGCCTGGCACACCCCGAGCGGTTCCTGGTCGCCCATCCGTGCAACCCGGCCTACCTCATGCCCCTGGTGGAACTGGTTGGCGGCACGCAGACCGCGCCCGCGGCGCTGGAGCGCGCCGAACGCTTCTACCAAGCCTTGGGCAAGCAGACCATACGCCTCCAGCGCGAGGCCACGGGCCATCTGGTCAACCGCCTGCAGGCGGCGCTGTGGCGCGAGGCCGTGCATCTGGTGGCCCAGGGATACGCGAGCGTGGCCGACGTGGACCGCGCCGTGACCGAAGGCCTGGGGGCGCGCTGGACGGTCTGCGGCCCGCACGCGATCTTCCACCTGTCGGGAGGCTCCGAGGGCATGGCCGGCTTCCTGCAGCGCCTCGGCCCGGCCGTGGAGGGCTGGTGGGCCGATCTCGGCACGCCCACCCTGGACGGCGCCACCTGCCAGCGCCTCATCGAGCAGATGCAAGCGGCCGCAGCAGGCCGCAGCCCGGAGCAAATGGCCGAAGAACGCGACCGCCTGATGCTGCGCGTGCTGGCGCTGCGCGCCGGGCCGACAGCCGCGGCCGGCACGTAGCCGCCGCGGCGGATCGGTTCAGCTGCGGAATTCCGGGATGTCGGGCTTGGCGCCCCACATGCAGAACGAACTGGGGGCGAACGGGAACTGGCGCGGCTGCTCCTGCGGGTCCGTCACCATGCGCACGCCGCTGGAATACTCGTACACCATGCCGTCGGGCCCTTCGAAGTACAGGAACATCGCGCCCGAGGTCGGGTGCCGCCCCGGGCCAAAGACCACGCGTACGCCCTGCTCCTTGAGGAAATACCAGCTCTGCATGATGTCGTCGATGGACGCGACCTGGTGGTTGACGTGCTGCACCCCGGCAAAGGTGGACGGGAACAGCGCGATCTTGTGATGCACCTCGTCGATGCGCAGCAGCGGCGCGGCGCCGATGCGGTCGCTCACCTTGGCCGACAGCACGCCGGTCCAGAATGCCTCGTCGCGCACCGGGTCGGTGGTGCGCAGCCCGACATGGGAAAACCCGGTGTTGGCGATGGCCCGCGTGGGCATGAAGCGCATGCCGCTGTGGAACGGCGCGACCACCAGATCCACGCTGTTGCCGCTCGGATCGCGAAAATTGATGAAGGCGGCCACCCGGCGCTGCTCGCATTCGTCGGCGCTGCCCCGGTGCACGGGGTGGCCTCGCCGGTCCAGCTCGGCCGCGGCGGCATCCAGCGCAGCCGCATCGCGCAGCTCGAAACCCACCGTGTGGTCGCGCGGATCGCCGTCGAAATACACCAGGGTGTGGTCGCGCTGGTCGCTGCGGAAGTACACCGCCTGGCCATTCCTGGCGTTGCCGCTGCGCCGGCCTTCCTGCAGGCCCAGGATGGCGGTGGCATAGCGCGTCGCACCCAGCACGTCGCGCGTGCCCAGCCGCACGTAACTGATGTCGAGCAAATGGATCATGTCTGTCTCCTTTCCGCGTCGCTGGTATGCACCCCGCACGCGGTTCACTGTGTTTCGGTCATGGCGGCGCGCCGGTATTCTTCGGCCAGCCGCCGCGCCTCGGTCGCGCTGGTGAGCGGCGTGCGGCGTATGTGCAAGGACATGCCCAGCGCAGCCATGTGGTTGCCGTCGCGGCCGAGGATCTCGCGCGACAGCGGCAGGAACTCGGTTTCCTCGAAGCGCGCATGCGCCTTGTACTGCGCCACCAGCGCACCGATCGCGGACGGGTCGATCCTGGCCGCCTGCCCCTTGATCAGTTTCTTCATTTCCGGCTGCATGCGGTTCCACTGCTCCTCGATGTCGCGGTGTTCCCGCGTGAGCCGCCCCACCATGCGCCGCACGCGCTCCAGTTCGTCCCCCTTGCGCGCGCTGTCGAGCACGGCCACGAACAGTTCGCGCTCCTCCTCCTGGTGGTGCTCGAACACCACATCACGGAAAAAGCCCGAAAAGTCCTCGGCCAGCCTGCGCAGGCGTTGTGCCGGCTCGATCAGCCGGGGTATCTCCTCGAAAGCGTCCAGGTGCCCGAGGATGCCTGCATGGCAATGCGAAAAATCCTCCAGCGGGGTGTCGATGTCGGAAGGACGGTCGATCGGAGTATTCATCGCGGGCTCCAGAGGCGAGTGATGCATGGCGGCGGCACCTCGACCGCGCGACGCCATGCCATCGTAATCCGCGACGCAGCGCCTGGCGAGCCCGCGTCATTGACCCACCTCAAGACAAGCCGAAAAATGCCTCGGCATTGCCCTGCAGCAACAGGTGCTTGTCGGCCTCGCTGCGCCCCGAATCCCGGATCAGCGAACCAATGCGCTGCTCACCCAGCGGGAACGGGTAGTCCGAACCCAGCATCACGTGGTCGATACCCATGACGTCGATCAACAGGCCAAGCGCGCGCGGATCGAACGTGATGGCATCGACATGAAACCGCCTGGCGTATTCGGACGGCGGTCGCGGGCAGTCCCGGCGCACGATGTCGCGGTGCTTCCAGGCGTTGTCCACCCGCCCCAGCACCCAGGCAAAGCTGCCGCCGCCATGGGCGAAGCAGATCTTCAGCGACTCGGGAATGCGCTCCAGCGCCCCCGAGAGGATCAGCGAGAGCATGCCGAGTTGCGTCTCCGCGGGCATCGCCACGAGCCAGGGCAGCATCCACTGCCTCATGCGCCCCGCCCCGCCCATCATGTCCCACGGATGCACGAAGAGCGGGATGCCCTCGTTTGCGCAGTGGGTGAGGAAATCGACCAGATCGGGGTGGTCCAGGTCCTTGTCGCCCACATGGTTGCCGATCTGCACGCCGACGCAGCCGGCGGCCATCGCGCGCGAGGCCTCGGCGCAAGCCAGGCGCGTGTCCTGCAGCGGCACCTGCGCCAGCGCCTTCAGCCGCGTGGGATGCGCGGCGCAGAAGGCCACGGCCTTGTCGTTCATGCGCGCGGCCCAGTCGGCGGCGCGCGCGGCTTCCCACGCGTAGCCGAACATGATGGGCGTGGCGCACACGATCTGCGTCGCGACGCCCTGGGCGTCGAGCTCCCTGACGCGGAAGTCCGGGTCCCACAGCGCCTGGTAGACCGGGCGGAACGGCTTGTCGCCGACCATGATCTGGCCGGTCTCCCCGCCCTCATCCACCGCCAGCCAGGGCGCGCGCCCGGGCTCCACCTCGTGCGCCTCCTGCCGGCTGATCGGCGGCAGGAAGTGCGAATGCATGTCGATCATCGAGGCCATGCGCGTCAATGGTTGGCCGCGTGGATCGCATGCCAGGCGGCATAGTCCTTGCCCGGGTGCACGGTGCCGCAGTGCTTGCAGGTGCGCTCGGCGTCGCTGAGCGCGTAGAAGACCTCGTAGGTGCGCGGCAGGTCGGCCACCAGATCGGTCAGCTCCATGCTCGCGCCCCAGACCAGGCCGGCGCACTTGGGACAGTACCAGTTGAGCGCATCGATGGCGCCCTTGGGGCGCTTGAGCTCCACCAGGAAGCACAGGCCGTTGGGGTCCGGGCGCTGGGGCGAGTGCTGCAGGTGCGGCGGTTGCAGGAAGACGTCGCCCTCTTTCAGGTCGATGCGGTCGAACTTGCCCCGGTCCCAGATGTTGAGGTAGGCCGTGCCGCGGATCTGGTAGAAGATTTCCTCGGTCGGGTTGTCGTGGAAATCGGTGCGGGTGTTGCCGCCGCCGACCATGTTGATGATGTAGTTGCCGTCCGGGAAGATGGCCGCGTTGTTGACCGGGGGCCTGAGCTTGTCGCGGTTGGCCTCCACCCAGCCCATGAGGTTCTTGGGCAGTCCGTATTGCAATTCCATGGTCGTCTCCTTTCGGTGTGAATCATCCCTTGGCGGGCCGTGGCAGATAAGCCGTCGCCTTGATCTCGATCAGCAGGTGCGGGTGCGGCAGCTGGTGCACCGCCACCGTGGTGCGCGTGGGCCCGTCGTAGTCGAAAAACCCGCCCCACACCTCGTTGTAGCCGCCGAAATCGTTCATGTTCACGAGAAACGCCTGCGCCTCCACCAGGTCCGAGAGCGCCGCGCCCTCGCTGGCCAGGATGTCGCGGATGTTCTCGATCACCGCCCTCGTCTGGGCACGGATGTCCAGCCGCGTGACGCCCATCTCGTCGACCTCGACGCCGACGAAGCTGTTGTCGGGCCGGCGCGAGCTGGTGCCCGAGACGAACAGGAAGTCGCCCGCGCGCCGGATGTGCGGGAAGCGCCCGCGCGGCGTGGCCTTGCCGGCGACGACGCCGCTCCCGGGTGCCGGGGTGTTGGTGTTGATGCTGGTGTCGGGCGCTGCCATGCTCAGACCTTGATGCAGATGTTGCTGGTTTCGCAGTAGAAGTCGAGCGACCAGCGCCCGCCTTCGCGCCCTATGCCCGAGAGCCTGGTGCCGCCGAAGGGGGTGCGCAGGTCGCGAGAGAACCAGGTGTTGACCCAGACGATGCCCACGTGCAGGCGCGGGGCCACGCGGTGCGCGCGCGAGAGGTTGCTGGTCCAGACGGTGGCCGCCAGGCCGTAGTCGCTGTCGTTGGCACGCCTGAGCACTTCGTCTTCGCTGTCGAAGGGTGCGATGTGGCATACCGGGCCGAAGATTTCCTCGCGCACGCAGCGCGCGGTGTCGGGCAGGCCGGTCCAGATGGTGGGCTGCACGAAGGCGCCGCGGTCGCGCGCGTCGCCGAAGTGCGGCACGCCCCCGCCAGTGACCACGGTAGCGCCCTCTTGCAGCGCCAGGCGGTAGTAGGAGAGGACTTTGTCGCGGTGTTCGCGCGAGATCAGCGAGCCCATGTCGACGCCGGGGTCGTCGGGCCAGCCTATGGTCATGGATTCGGTCTTGGCTTTCAGGGCGGCGACGAATCGCTCGAAGAGGGGGCGCTCGACGAAGACGCGTTCGGGGCACAGGCAGACCTGGCCGGTGTTGGTGAACAGGGCGCGGGCCATGCCGGCGACGGTGGCGTCGAAGTCGCAGTCGGCGAAGACGATGGCGGCGTTCTTGCCGCCGAGCTCGAAGGAGACTTCCTTGACGCCCTCGGCCACGGCTTTCATGATGGCGGCGCCGGTGCGCGATTCGCCGGTGAAGGTGACGGCGTCGATGCCGGGGTGGGTGGTGAGTGCCTCGCCGGCGGAGCCGGGGCCGAAGCCGTGCACGACGTTGAAGACGCCGGGGGGGATGCCGGCTTCGTGGAAGGCTTCGGCGATGAGTACGGCCGAGGAGGGGGTTTCTTCCGAGGGTTTGCAGACGATGGTGTTGCCGCAGATGAGCGCGGGGGCGGCTTTCCAGGTGAGCGAGAGGATGGGCAGGTTCCAGGGGGAGATGCTGGCGATGACGCCCAGGGGTTTGCGCCGGGTGTAGTTGAGCAGTTCGGTGCCGTCGGGCAGGTGGGTTTCGTAGCATTCGCCGTGGGCGTGCTTGCCCAGGTCGGCGAAGGTGCGGAAGTTGGCGATGCCGCGGTAGACGTCGAGTTTGCGTGCCTGCTCGAGCGGGCGGCCGGTGTCGGCGACTTCGGCCTGGAGGAATTCGTCGAAGCGGCGCGCGATGATGTCGGCCACGCGGTGCAGGGCGTCGGCGCGTTCTTGCACCGTGCTGCGGCCCCAGGGGCCTTGCTCCAGCGCCCGGCGGGCGGCGCGCACGGCGCGGTCGACCAGCGCGGCGTCGGCTTCGTGCACCGGGGCCAGCACGCTGGCATCGAGCGGGCTGATGTTGTCGAAACACTTGCCGGTCTCGACGAATTCGCCATCGACGTAGTTGCGCAGTACCCCCAGCGTGGGCGGCAGCGGGAAGGATGGGGCCACGAACAACACTCCTCGGACGGTCGACTCCAATGGAAATCAGTGTAGGCAGGCACCCATGCCCTGGCAAATGAGTTCGGGTCGCCGACGTATAACCCGGGGGAATAGATGGACGGCCGCCCGCCGCCGCAAGAGTGCGCGCTCAGGCATCGCCGGGCGGCGCGCCCCGCTGCAGCGCATCGCCGACCTCGTGCAGCGCATCCACCAGGTGCTGCACCGCCGTGTTGGGCACGCGCCCGGCGCGCCGCGTGTAGCCCACGGTGCTGAACGGCCCGATCGCGGGCAGCGGCAGCGGCACCACCAGCCCGGCCGCCGCCAGGTGCGCGGCCACCGACTGCGGCATCAACGCCACCATGGGCCGGCGCGTAAGCAGGCCCAGGTTGGTCAGGATCGAGACCGACTCCACCCGCCGGCGCGGCAGGCCCAGCCCCTCGCGCTCGAAGAAGGCGCGCACGGCCGGGTAGGCCACGGCGTCGGGCGTCGGCACGATCCATTCGAACCGGCGCAGCTCGGCCACGCGCACCCTGGCGCGCCGCGCCAGCGGGTGCCCGGGCCCCACCACCACGCTCATCCCCTCGTCGTACAGCGGCACGTGCACCAGGCGCGTGCCTGGCACGGCCTCCTGCACCGCGGCCGAGGCGTTGGCCGGCAGGAAGCCGACCATCAGGTCCAGCTCGGCGTGCGCCAGCGCCGGGAACAGTGCCGAGTTGGGTCCCACGCGCACCGCCACCACCACGTCGGGAGCCACCGCCCGCAGGCGCGAGATCGCCTCCGGCAGCAGCGCCGCCGTGGCGCTCAGCATCGCTCCGACCACCACGCGGCCGGTGGCGCCGCCGTGCCAGGCGTTCAGGCCGTCGGCCATGTCCTGCAAACCCGCCAGCATGGCGCGCGCATGGCGTGCGAACAGCTGGCCGAACTCGGTCAGCACCACGCCGCGCTTGCCGCGCACGAACAGGGGCGCGCCGAGCTGCTGCTCCAGCTCGCGCATCGACTTGCTCACCGCCGGCTGCGTCATGGCCAGCTCGCCCGAGGCGGCGAGGATCGATCCGGTCTCGATCACCTTCTCGAAGACCATCAGCTGCGCCAGCCGCAGCCGCCGCGACAGCGACGGGCCGGAATGCGGTGGTGGCGGCGGCGTGCTCACGGGGCCCGTTCCTTCTGCGGCGGCGGACCCCGGCTCAGCGGCGGCCCGACACCAGCCAGTCGCCCAGCCGCCGCACGCCCTGCGCGAGCCGCGCCGCGTCGCGCGAAGCAAAGCACCAGCGCAGCCAGCCTTCGGCCTCGGGGCCGAAGGCCACGCCCGGCGCGAGGCCCAGGCCCGCCTCGCCCACCAGGCGCTTGGCCAGCGCCAGCGAATCGGCGAAGCCGTCCACGCGCAGGAAGGCGTACATGCCGCCGGGCGCCGCGCTGGCATGCACGCCCGGCACGGCCTGCAGCAGCGGCACCAGGGTGTCGCGGCACGAACGCAAATGCCGCACGATGGCCGGCGTGATGCGCTCGGCCTGCGCCAGCGCGACGAGCGCCGCGCGCTGCACGAACACCGGCGCGCACGAGGTGTTGAACTCGATCAGCGTGCCCATGTGGCCGGCCATCGCGGGCGGCATCGCCAGCCAGCCCAGGCGCCAGCCGGTCATCAGGAAGGCCTTGGAAAAACTTTGCGCGACCACCAGCCGGTCCTCGGGCGCGGAGATGTCTAGGAAGGATGGCGCGGCACCGCTGCCGGTGTCGTCCCGGTAGTAGAGGCGCTCGTACACCTCGTCCGCCAGGATCCAGGTGCCGGTGGCACGGCAGTGCGCCAGGATCGCCTGCTGCTCGGCGCGCGTGAGCGTCCAGCCCGTCGGGTTGTTGGGCGAGTTCACCACCAGCAGGCGGGTGCGCGGCGTGATCGCGGCCAGCAGCCCGGGCAGGTCGAGCGCCCAGGCGCCATCGGCCCGGGCCCTCAGCGCCACGCAGGTCAGCCGCGCGCCCATGATGCGCGGCTGCCCGGTGAGGTTGGGCCACACCGGCGTGACGGCGACCACCTCGTCGCCCGCGTCGACCAGCGCCTGCACCGCGAGCATCAGCGCGTTCACGCCGCCGGACGTGACGGCGATCCTGCCGGCATCGACCGGCCCGTGCAGGCAGGCCGTGTATTCGGCCAGCGCCTGGCGCAGCTCGGGCAGGCCGAGGTTGTGCGCGTAGAAGGTCTCGCCCGCCTGCAGCGACGCGATGGCGGCGGCGCGGATCGGCTCGGGCGTGACCTCGTCGCTCTCGCCGAACCAGAACGGCAGCACGTCGGCGCGGCCCATGCTGGCGTTGGCCACTTCACGGATCTTGGATGCCTCGAGGTTCAGGATGGCTTGGCGCATGGATGCCATTGTCCACCGTCGCGCAGCGCCGCGCCGGAGCCAGCGACTACCATTGCGCCCCATGTTCAGCTACCGCCACGCCTTCCATGCCGGCAACCACGCCGACGTGTTCAAGCACACCGTGCTCATCGCCTGCCTGCGCCACCTGCTGCAGAAAGAGACGGCGCTCACGGTCATCGACACCCACGCGGGCGCGGGGCTGTACCGGCTCGACGGCGACTTCGCGCGCACCAGCGGCGAGGCCAGCGAAGGGATCTTGCGCCTGGCGCAGGCCCGGGAGCTCACGCCCGCGCTGCGCGACTACCTCGACACGGTGCGATCGTTCAACGGCAAGGGGGAGCTGCGCATCTACCCCGGCTCCCCCTTCATCGCCCAGCGCCTGCTGCGCGCGCACGACCGGCTGCGGCTGTTCGAGCTGCACCCGACCGACCTGCCGGCGCTGCTGCGCAACGTGGCGCAGCTGGACGCCGGACGGCAGGTCGACGTGCTGTCGGAGGACGGTTTCGAAGGCGTCAGGAAATTCCTGCCTCCGCAGCCGCGCCGCGCTTTCCTGCTGTGCGATCCAAGCTACGAAATAAAGAGCGATTACGCACGGGTCCACACCATGATGCAAGACGCGCTCAAGCGCTTTGCCACCGGCTGCTACGCCATCTGGTACCCGGTCATCGCGCGGCCCGAGGCGCACGAGCTGCCGCGGCGGCTGAAGGCCCTGGCCAGCCGCGCGGACAAGCACTGGCTGCATGCCGCGCTGACGGTCAAATCCGCGCGCGTGCGGCGCACGCCCGAGGGCGGGGAGCAGCGCCCCGGCCTGCCGGGCAGCGGCATGTTCATCGTCAATCCGCCGTACACGCTGCACGCCGCCCTGGCGCAGGCGCTGCC
This sequence comes from Pseudomonadota bacterium, assembly GCA_963205335.1. Taxonomy (GTDB): domain Bacteria; phylum Pseudomonadota; class Gammaproteobacteria; order Burkholderiales; family Burkholderiaceae_C; genus Comamonas_C. The sequence goes on along the minus strand of CAUJIM010000003.1, from coordinate 9,211 downwards.
GCAGATGGTGGCGCTGCTCGGGCAGGACGGCCACGCCGGCCACGTGCTGGAAGCCGGCTGACGCGCGCCCGCCTCACTGCCCGCGTTTGCGCGGCGCCCCGGCCTTGGTCGCCCGGGCCGGCCTGGCCGCCTGCGAGACCGCGGGCGTGGGGTCCGCGTCGGACCACGCCTGCGCGGCCGCGCAGCCGGTATCGCCCTCGCCCACCCGCCACAGCTCGACCGGCTTGATGCCCAGGCCGATCATGCCGAGCTCCTGCGCCGCGCCCTGGCTCAGGTCGATGACCCGCTCGCTGCCGCTGAACGGGCCGCGGTCGTTGATGCGCACCAGGACGGTCTTGCCGGTGACGAGGCTGCGCACGCACACGCGCGTGCCGAAAGGCAGGGTGCGGTGCGCAGCGGTGAAGCCGTAGCGGTCGAAGCGCTCGCCGTTGGCCGTGGGGCGCCCGTGCAGGCCGGGGCCGTACCAGGACGCCAGGCCCTGCCCGAGCAACACGCCTTCCTGGGGTCCGGGTCCGGGCGCCGGGGCGGGCGGCGGGCTCGACGGCGCCACGGCCACGGGTGCGGATGGCGGCACCGGCACGGCCGCCGCGGGTACTGCCGGCGCTGGCGCCACGGAGGGCGCCGGCGCGGCGGCTTGCGGTGGCGGCGGCAGCGCGCACGCGGTCAGCGCCAGCGCCAGCGCGCTCGCGGCGGCGCCACACAGGCCACGGAGCGCGCCGCCGGACCGCACCCGGTCACTCCACGCCCAGGCGCCGGCACAGCTCCAGCGTCGCGGCACTCTGGTTCATGGTGTAGAAATGCAGGCCCGGCGCGCCGCCGCGCACCAGCTGCTCGCACAGGCGCGCCACCACGTCGAGGCCGAAGGCGCGGATGGCCGCCACGTCATCGCCGAAACCCTGCAGGCGCAGGCGGATCCAGCGCGGCACCTCGGCGCCGCAGGCGTCGGAGAAGCGCAGCAACTGCGCCGCGCCGAGGATCGGCATGATGCCGGGCACGACGGGCACGTCCAGCCCCGCCCGGCGGGTCTCGTCCACGAAGCGGAAATACGCCTCGGCATTGAAGAAGTACTGCGTGATCGCCGAGTCCGCGCCGGCACGCACCTTGGTCGCGAACGCCTGCAGGTCAGCCTCGGGCGAGCGTGCCTGCGGATGCATCTCGGGGTAGGCGGCGACCGTGATGTGGAAGTCGCGCCCGGTCTCAGCGCGGATGAAGGCCACCAGATCGCTGGCGTACTGGAACTCGCCGCCCATGCCGTAGCCGCTGGGCAGGTCGCCGCGCAGCGCGACGAGGCGCTTGACGCCCATGGCCTTGATCTCGGCGAGCTGCGCCCGCACGCCGTCCCGCGTCGCGCCGATGCAGGAGAAGTGCGACGCCGCGTCGACGCCCTCCGCGAGGATCTCGCGCACCGTGGCGAGCGTGCCCGCCTGGGTGGAGCCGCCCGCACCGTAGGTGACCGAGCAAAACTGCGGCGCGCACGCATACAGCTGCCGGCGCACGCCGCGCAGCTTGCCGACGCCTTCGGGCGTCTTCGGCGGGAAAAACTCGAAACTCACCGGCAAGCCCATGCCGTCCTCCTCGGATGCAGGAAAAATTCCCGGCGGCCGCGGCGCTCGCGGCGCCGAGGCCGCCTCAATAGCGGTAGCTGTCCGGCTTGTACGGCCCCTGCACCGGCACGCCGATGTAGGCCGCCTGCGCCTTGGTAAGCTGGGTGAGCTGCGCGCCGAGCTTGGACAGCTGCAGGCGCGCCACCTTCTCGTCCAGGTGCTTGGGCAGCACGTAGACCTGGCCGGCCTTGTAGTCCTTGGGCTTGGTGAACAGCTCGATCTGCGCCAGCGTCTGGTTGGCAAAGCTGCTGCTCATCACGTAGCTGGGGTGGCCGGTGGCGCAGCCCAGGTTCACCAGGCGCCCCTTGGCCAGCAGGATGATGCGCTTGGCGGGCTTGCGGCCCTCCCTGGGGAAGACCACGTGGTCGACCTGGGGCTTGATCTCCTCCCACCGGCAGTGCTTTTCCAGCGAGGCGACGTCGATCTCGTTGTCGAAGTGGCCGATGTTGCAGACGATGGCCTGGTCCTTCATCGCCCGCATGTGCTCGAAGGTGATGACGTCGCGGTTGCCGGTGCAGGTGACGAAGATGTCGGCCTGGCTGGCGGCCTCGTCCATGGTGACGACACGATAGCCCTCCATCGCCGCCTGCAGCGCGTTGATCGGGTCGATCTCGGTCACCCAGACCTGCGCCGACAGCGCCCGCAGCGCCTGCGCCGAGCCCTTGCCCACGTCGCCGTAGCCGGCGACGACGGCGATCTTGCCGGCGATCATCACGTCGGTGGCGCGCTTGATGCCGTCCACCAGCGATTCGCGGCAGCCGTACAGGTTGTCGAACTTGCTCTTGGTCACCGAGTCGTTGACGTTGATGGCGCGCAAGGCAAGCGTGCCCTTGGCCGACATCTCCTGCAGGCGGTGCACGCCGGTGGTGGTTTCTTCGGTCACGCCGATGATGTTTTTCAGCCGGCGGCTGTACCAGCTGGGGTCGGCCTTCAGCCTGACCTTGATGGCGGCGTGCAGGATTTTTTCTTCCTCGCTGGTGGCCTTGCCCAGCGCCTTGATGTCTTTTTCGGCGCGCGCGCCCAGGTGCATCAGCAGCGTGGCGTCGCCGCCGTCGTCCAGAATCATGTTGGGGCCTTCGTGCCTGCTGCCCTTGGGGCCGAACTCGAAGATGCGGTGCGTGTAGTCCCAGTAGTCGATCAGCGACTCGCCCTTGACGGCGAACACCGGCGTGCCCGCGGCGGCAATGGCGGCGGCGGCGTGGTCCTGCGTCGAGAAGATGTTGCACGAAGCCCAGCGCACCTGCGCGCCCAGCGCCTGCAGCGTCTCGATCAGCACGGCCGTCTGGATCGTCATGTGCAGGCTGCCGGCGATGCGCGCGCCCTTGAGCGGCTGCGCCCGGGCGTACTCGGCGCGGATCGCCATCAGGCCGGGCATCTCGGTCTCGGCGATGGCGATTTCCTTGCGGCCCCAGGCGGCCAGGGCAAGGTCGGCCACGGCCGAATCCACGGTGGGTTTGAGAACAGCGCTCATGGTCTTCTCCAATCGAAAGTCTGAAAAAACCACGCCTTGGAGGGAAAGCACTCACCGCACTGCCAGCGTGGGTGAGCGTCGTTGCCTTGAATGTCCGAGCCTCGTGCCCCGCGCATCCTGCTGTCGGGTGGGGCACTGCAACGCTCCTCGGAAGGGCCCGAATTATATCGGCGCGGCTTCATGGCCGCGCCATCACGGGCGCATCGTTCGTTGGCAATCCTTGCCATGCCCACGTAAAATCGCCCCATGAGCACCGTGACCATGAACATCTCGCTGACGGAAGACCTCAAGGCCTTTGTCGACGCGCGCATCAAGGCGCGCGGCTACAGCTCGGCCAGCGAATATGTACGCGATCTGGTGCGCCGCGACGAGGAACGGGCCGCCGAGGAGCGCTTCGTGGCGCTGATCCACGAAGGCCTCGACTCCCCCGCCGGCCGCCCCTGGGAGGAGCACCGCGCCGAGCTTCGCGCGCGCATCGAGGCCGCCCGCGCCACCGGCTCCGAACCCGTGTGAAGCCCATCCAACCGCGTGCCGCGGCCGAGGCCGACGTCGACCATGCCTTCGAGCACCACCGGATGCAGGGCGGCCACGCGCTGGCCGAGCGGTTTGTCGACGCCTACGACGCCGCGCTGGCCCACATCGCCCAACATCCTGGCACAGGCTCGCCGCGCCACGCCCGCGCCCTCCGCATCAGGAACCTGCGCTTCTGGACCCTGACCCGCTTTCCGTTCTCCGTCTTCTACGTGGAGCACGCGGACCGCATCGACGTGCTGCGCGTGCTGCACCAGGCCAGCGACATCCCCCATCACCTGCAGTCGCAGTAAAAAAGCTTTTCTTCTTTTTCATCGTGTCCTACGCCTCCGAAACCCGGCGCCGCCGCACCTTTGCCATCATCTCCCACCCCGACGCCGGTAAAACGACGCTGACCGAGAAGCTGCTGCTGTTCTCGGGCGCCATCCAGATCGCCGGCGCCGTCAAGGGCCGCAAGGCGAGCCGCCACGCCACGTCCGACTGGATGGAAATCGAGAAGCAGCGCGGCATCTCGGTGGCATCGAGCGTGATGCAGATGAGCTACCGCGACCACGTCATCAACCTGCTGGACACGCCCGGCCACAAGGACTTCTCCGAGGACACCTACCGCGTGCTCACGGCCGTCGATTCGGCCCTGATGGTCATCGACGCGGCCAACGGCGTGGAAGCGCAGACGCGCCGCCTGATCGAGGTCTGCCGCCAGCGCGATACGCCCATCATCACCTTCGTCAACAAGATGGACCGCGAGGTGCGCGACCCGCTGGACATCCTCGACGAGGTGGAGCGCGAACTCGGCATGCCCTGCTGCCCCATGACCTGGCCCGTGGGCCAGGGCAAGAGCTTCGGCGGCATCATCGACCTGCGCACGCAGAGCATGACGGTGTTCCAGGCCGGCAGCGAAAAGCGTCCGGAAGACTTCGAGGTCATCCCCTTGAGCGAGACCGACCGGCTGCGCGCGCGCTTCGGCCAGGCCTACGACGACGCCATCGAGAGCATGGAGCTGGCCGTGGGCGCCTCCATCGCCTGGGACCACCAGGAATTCCTGGCCGCGCGGCTCACGCCGGTGTTCTTCGGCTCGGGCGTGAACAACTTCGGCGTGATGGAGGTGCTGAACGCCGTGGTGGACATGTGCCCCCCGCCCGGCCCGCGCACCGCCTGGACCGAGGTGAACCGCCAGCGCGAGGAAGTCACCATCCACCCCGAGGACCCGGGCTTTTCCGGCGTGGTCTTCAAGGTGCAGGCCAACATGGACGCCAACCACCGCGACCGCATCGCCTTCGTGCGCGTGGCCTCGGGCAAGTACACGCCGGGCATGAAGATGAAGGTGCAGCGCACCGGCAAGGAGCTGCGCCCCACCAGCGTGGTCACCTTCATGAGCCAGCGCCGCGAAGCGGTGGACGAGGCCTACGCCGGCGACATCATCGGGTTCACCATCCACGGCGGCGTGCAGCTGGGCGACAGCATCACCGACGGCCCCAGCTTGCAGTTCACCGGCCTGCCCTTCTTCGCACCCGAGCTGTTCATGACCGTGGTGCTGAAGAACCCGCTGCGCACCAAGCAGCTGCAGCAGGGCCTGATGCAGCTGGGCGAGGAAGGCGCGATCCAGGTCTTCAAGCCCGACGCCGGCGGCAACATGCTGCTGGGCGCCGTGGGCCAGCTGCAATTCGAGGTCGTGCAGCACCGCCTGAAGACCGAGTACGACTGCGACGTGCGCCTGGAAGGCTGCCAGTACACGGGCGCACGCTGGATCAGCGCCGACACGCCGGCCGAGCTGCGCGAGTTCGAGAACGCCTACCCGCTGCGCATGGCGCACGACGCGGCCGATGCGCTGGCCTACCTGTGCACCAGCCCGTACGACGTGCGCCTCGCCCAGGAGCGGTTTCCGAAGATCCACTTCCACCCGCTGCGCGAGCATGCGGGGCTGGCGCTCAGCACTTCCTGAACATGTTGCCGCTGAACGCATGGCGGCCGCCGCCGTTGTCCGGCGTGTTGACCGACATCGACGACACGCTGACCACCGGCGGCGCCATCACGCCCGACGCGCTGCAGGCGCTGGCCGATCTGACGGCGGCAGGCCTGCACGTGATCGCCATCACCGGCCGGCCCGTGGGCTGGAGCGAACCCTTTGCCGCCACCTGGCCGGTGGACGCGATCGTGGCCGAGAACGGTGCCGTGGCGCTGCTGGCCAAAGATTCAAGCAAAACAGGGCCTGAGCGCTTGCCAGGAAAGCGCAAGCAGCTATCGAAAATATATCAACAGGACGCCGCGACCCGCGCCGCCCACCATGCCCGGATGCAGCAGGTGCTGGCCGACATCGAGGCCCGCGTTCCCGGTGCGCGCCGCTCCGCGGACTCGGCCGGGCGCGAGTGCGACATCGCGATCGACCACGGCGAGTTCACCCGCCTGCCCCAGGCCTCCATCGATGCCTGCGTGCGCATCATGCAGGCGGCCGGCATGAACGCCACGGTGAGCAGCATCCACGTCAACGGCTGGTTCGGCGGCCACGACAAGCTGCAGGGCGCGCGCTGGATCGTGCGCGAGCTGCTGGGGCGCGAGCTGGATGCGGAGCCTGGCCGCTGGGTCTACGTGGGCGACTCGACCAACGACGAGCGGATGTTCGAGCACTTCCCGCACAGCGTGGGCGTGGCCAACATCGCGCGTTTTTTGCCGCAGCTCAGGCACCCGCCGCGCTACGTGACGCAGGGCGAGCGCGGCGCCGGCTTCGCCGAGCTGGCGCGCAAGATTCTGGAATAAAAAAGGCTCCAGCGCTTATCCGGCAAGCGCCAGCAGCTCTTTTTTCGGAAGCATCACCCCTGCAGGATCTTGCTGAGGAAATCCTTGGTGCGCGGCTGGCGGTTCTCGGGGTGGCCGAAGAACTCCTCCTTGGAGCAGTCTTCCAGGATATGGCCGCCGACGTCGATGAAGATCACGCGGCTCGCCACCTTGCGGGCGAAGCCCATCTCGTGGGTCACCACCATCATGGTCATGCCCTCCTTGGCCAGCGTGACCATGACGTCGAGCACCTCGCCGACCATCTCGGGGTCGAGCGCCGAGGTCGGCTCGTCGAACAGCATCACGATCGGGTCCATCGACAGCGCCCGCGCGATCGCCACGCGCTGCTGCTGCCCGCCCGAGAGCTGGCCGGGGAACTTGTCCTTGTGCGCCATCAGCCCGACGCGGTCGAGCATCTTCAGGCCCCGCGCCCTGGCGTCGTCGAGCCTGCGGCCCAGCACCTTGACCTGCGCGATGGTCAGGTTTTCCGTCACCGACAGGTGCGGGAACAGCTCGAAGTGCTGGAACACCATGCCAACCTTGCTGCGCAGCTTGGGCAGGTCGGTCCCGGGGTCGGTGACGGCGATGCCGTTGACGACGATCTGGCCCTTCTGCACCGGCTCCAGCGCGTTGATGGTCTTGATCAGCGTGGACTTGCCCGAGCCCGATGGCCCGCAGACGACGACCACGTCGCCCTTGTCCACGCTCAGGTTGCAGTCGTTGAGCACCTGAATGGCTCCATACCACTTGGAGACATTCTTCATCTGGATCATGTTTTCGGCCATGGACATGGTTCCCTTCAACGGATGATGGCGATCTTCTTGTGGATGCGTTTGACCACCGAAGAGAGCGAGTAGCTGATGACGAAATAGACCACGGTGGCCATCAGGTAGGTCTCGATCGGCCGGCCGTAGTTCTTGCCCGCGGTCTCGAAGCCCTTGAGCAGGTCGTACGCGCCGATGGCGTACACCAGGGACGTGTCCTGGAACAGGATGATGGTCTGCGTCAGCAGCACCGGGATCATGTTGCGGAACGCCTGCGGCAGGATCACGAGCTGCATGTTCTGCGCGTAGCTCATGCCCATGGCCTGGCCGGCGAAGACCTGGCCGCGCGGGATCGACTGGATGCCGGCACGCATGATCTCGCTGAAGTACGCCGCCTCGAACGCGATGAAGGTGATGAAGGCGGAATACTCGGCACCCACCGGCCGCCCGATGAGCAGCGGCACGAGCAGGAAGAACCACAGGATGACCATCACCAGCGGCACCGAGCGCATCACGTTGACGTAGAACGCCGCCACGCCGATCAGCCACTTCTGGCCCGACAGGCGCATCAGCGCCAGCAGCGTGCCGAAGAAGATGCCGCCCAGCGTGGCGACCGCGGTCAGGACGATGCTGAACCACAGCCCCTTGAGGATGAAGCCCTGGATGAAGGTCCAGTCGAGGAAGGAGAAGTCGAGGTTGAGCATCTCAGTGGCCTCCCGCACCGGTGCCGGCGGCGACGAAGCCCGGCACCTGGGCACGCTTCTCTATGAAGGCGAAGATGCGGTTGATCACGAAGGCCGAGATCGCATAGAGGATGGTCACTGCGATGTAGACCTCGATCGGCCGCGCGGTCTCCTCGCCCACCTGCAGCGCGTACTGCGTCAGCTCGGGGATGGAGACGGCGAAGGCCACGGCCGAGTTCTTGAAGATGTTCATCGACTCGCTGGTCAGCGGCGGGATGATGATGCGGTACGCCATCGGCAGCAGCACGTAGCGGTAGTACTGCACGGTGGTGAAGCCCATCGCCATGCCGGCATAGCGCTGGCCCTTGGGCAGGGCCTGGATGCCGGCGCGCACCTGCTCGGCGATGCGCGCCGAGGTGAACAGGCCGAGCGCCAGCACCACGAGGATGAAGGGCGGGAAGGACTTCATCGGCGGCACCAGCGCCGGCACCACGAAGTACCAGAGGAAGATCTGCACCAGCAGCGGGATGTTGCGGAACAGCTCGACCCAGGCGTTGCCCAGGCGCACCAGCCAGGGGCTGTCCGGCAGGGTGCGGATCACCCCGATGATGGAGCCGGCGATCAGCGCGACCGCCAGGCCAGTGAGCGAAACGGACACCGTCCAGCCCCAGGCCGAGAGCAGCCAGTCGAGGTAGGTGATGTCCTTGCCGTGGCCGAAGCAGCCCGACTGCACCACTCCGTCCAGGGTGTCCTTGCAGAACACCTCCCAATCCATGGCCATTGCGCATCCCTCCCGCGATTGCTTCCCGCCACCCGGTCAAACGGAAAACGCCCACCTGCTCGGAGGCAGGCGGGCGTTCGTCGTCGTCATGTCGTCAGCACGACCATGGCCCATCAATTGCCATAGTCTTCCATCGGCTTGTCGTTGGGGTTGGCCCAGGCGTTCCTGGTGCCTTCCGAGGCCGGCATGTTCAGGTTCACGTTGTTGGGCGGGATCGGCTGCATGAACCACTTGTCGTAGAGCTTGGCCAGCGACCCGTCCTTGATCTGGCGCACGATGGAGTCGTCGATCGCCTTCTTCAGCTTGGCGTCGCCCTTGGGCAGCATGCAGGCGATCGGCTCCACGCTGAGCACCTCGCCGACGATGGCGAAGTCCTTGGGGTTCTTGGCCTTGGCGATGTTGGCCGCGAGGATGGAGCCGTCCATCACGAAGGCGTCGGCCCGGCCCGATTCGAGCAGCAGGAAGCTGTCGGCGTGGTCCTTGCCCATGACCTGCTTGAAGTCCAGGTTGGCGTCGCGCGCCTTCTTGCGGATGTGCTGCACCGAGGTGGTGCCGGTGGTCACCGCCAGCGTCTTGCCGCCCAGGTCGTTGATCGACTTGATGCC
>CAUJIM010000002.1 GCA_963205335.1 Pseudomonadota bacterium | reverse complement strand
CGTTTCAGCCGATTTTCGCCATCAACTGTCCCGCCTGGAGCAGCTCGCCCGCGCGGGCCACGCACTGCAGCACGCCGGCCGCGGGCGCATGCACGGCGGTTTCCATCTTCATGGCTTCCATGGTGGCGAGCACGTCGCCGGCCTGCACCGCGGCGCCGCTCGCGTGGTGCCAGCGCACCAGGCTGCCGGCGAGCGGCGCGAGCACATCGCCGGGCGCACCGGCGGGCGCGGGCGTGGCGGCCGGGGGCGGCGCAGCGCCGGGGGCGGCGGCCAGAGGGGCGAGCTGGGCGGGCAGGGCCAGGCGCATGCGCCGGCCGTCGAGCTCGATCCAGGCGCGCACGAGCGGCGCCCCGGCCTCGGGCCCGGGCCGCGCGGCCGGTTCGAACGGCGCGGCCATCTCGGTCTCGATCCAGCGCGTGTGCACGGCGAAGCCCTGCGCGGCGGTGAATGCCGGGGCGTCGACCACGGCGCGGTGAAAGGGCAGCACCGAGGCCACGCCCTCGATCTGGAACTCGGCCAGCGCGCGGCGCGCGCGGGCCAGCGCCTGCTCGCGCGTGGCGCCGGTCACGACGAGCTTGGCCAGCAGCGAATCGAAGCTGCCGGGCACGAGCGAGCCGGCGGCCACGCCGCTGTCCAGCCGCACGCCGGGGCCGCCGGGCGCGTCGAAGCGGGTGATCGCGCCCGGCGTGGGCAGGTAGCCGCGCCCGGGGTCTTCGGCGTTGATGCGGAACTCGATGGCGTGGCCGCGCGCGGGCGGCGTCCCGGTGAAGGACAGCGGCAGGCCGTCGGCCACGCGCAGCTGCTCCAGCACCAGGTCGACGCCGGTGGTTTCCTCGGTCACCGGGTGCTCGACCTGCAGGCGCGTGTTCACTTCGAGGAAGGAGACCTGCCCGCCCTGCCCGAGCAGGAATTCGACCGTGCCCGCGCTCTCGTAGCCGGCGGCGCGGCAGATGTCGCGCGCGGCGCGGCACACCGCGTCGCGCTGCGCGTCGGTGAGGAAGGGCGCGGGCGCCTCCTCCACCAGCTTCTGGTTGCGCCGCTGCAGCGAGCAGTCGCGCGTGCCGACCACGACGACGTGGCCGTGCCGGTCGGCCAGCACCTGCGCCTCGATGTGGCGCGGGCGGTCGAGGAACTGCTCGACGAAGCACTCGCCACGGCCGAACGCCGCGGTGGCCTCGCGCACGGCGGACTCGTACAGCTCGGCCACCTCGTCCATCCGCCAGGCCACCTTCAGGCCCCGGCCGCCGCCGCCGAACGCGGCCTTGATTGCGATGGGCAGGCCATGCGCCCGCGCAAACGCCAGCACTTCGTCCGCGCCGCGCACCGGCTCGCTGGTGCCGGCCACCAGCGGCGCGCCCACCTGCAGCGCGATCTTGCGCGCCGCGACCTTGTCGCCGAGCTGCGCGATGGTCCCGGGGCGCGGGCCGATCCACGCCAGGCCCGCGGCGATCACGGCCTGCGCGAACTCGGCGCGCTCCGACAGGAAGCCGTAGCCCGGGTGCACCGCGTCGGCGCCGCTGGCGCGCGCGATGGCGAGCAGCTTGTCGATGGCGAGATAGGTCTCGGCCGGGCGCGTGCCGTCGAGCGCCCAGGCCTCGTCGGCGGCGCGCACGTGCAGCGCGTCGGCGTCCGGGTCGGCGTAGACGGCGACCGAGCGCACGCCGTAGTCGCGGCAGGCGCGGGCGACGCGCACCGCTATCTCCCCGCGGTTGGCAATCAACACCTTGGTGATCATGGTCAAGCCTCCTCGAATGGCGCGATGACACGAAAGCGCACGCTGCAGCCCACGGGGATCTGCGCCGCCAGGCCCAGGTGGTGGCTGGCGACGACGGCGATCACCGGGTAGCCGCCGGTGAGCGGGTGGTCGGCCAGGAACAGCACCGGCTGGCCGCTGGCAGGCACCTGGATGGCGCCGACGGCCGTGCCTTCGCTGGGCAGTTCGTCGTGGCGGCTGCGCGCCAGCGGCTGCGCGCCGTGCAGGCGCATGCCCACGCGGTTGGACTGCGGCGTGACGCGCCAGCCCTGGTCTTGCAGCAGCGCCACGGCCCCGGGCGTGAACCAGTCGGTGCGCGGGCCGAGCAGCACGTCGAGCACCACCTCGTCGCCGGGCCGCGGCAGGCCGGGGCGCGGCGCTTCGGGCGGCAGGCAGGCGCCCAGGGCCTGCGCCGGGATGCCGCCCACCGCCAGCCGCTGCCCGGCGTGCAGCGCCGGCGGGCCGACCTGCGCCAGCGTGTCGGTCGAGCGGCTGCCGAGCACCGGCGCGACCTGCCAGCCGCCGCGCGCCGCGACGTAGCAGCGCACGCCCGCCACGGGCGCGCCGACGGTGAGCACGTCGCCGTCGTCGAGCGCGATGGCCGCGTGGCCGGGCAGCGGCCAGGTGCGGCCGTCAGCGGCGGCGAGCGTGAGCGGCGCCTGGGCCCCCGCCACGGCGAGCGTGACGCGGCCTGCGGCGCGCAGCCGCAACCCGCCCAGCAGGTGTTCGAGCACCGGCGCATCCACGGGGTTGCCGACCAGCCGGTTGGCCTGGCGCATCGCCGCCAGATCGAGCGCGCCGGAGGCGGAAATGCCCAGCCCGGCGAGGCCGTGGCGGCCCTGGTCCTGCACCAGGGTCTGCAGGCCGGTGTTCATGATTTCGATAGCTGCTGGCGCTTTCCCAGCAAGCGCTGGGGGCTGATTCGATGCTGATTCCTGAGGGAACGGGCCCTCGCCTTCATCCTCTTCCGGGGGGAGCGGGAGAGCGACGGGCACGCCGATCCGCCCGGCCTCGACGAACCGCACCAGAAAGCCCGGCTGCACCAGCGCAGGCTCGGCACGGCGCAGGTCCCACATCGCGCACTCGGTGGTGCCGATCAGCTGCCAGCCGCCGGGGCTGGCGCTCGGATAGACCGCGCTGAAGTCGCCCGCCAGCGCGACCGAGCCCGCCGGCACCCGGGTGCGCGGCGTCTTGCGCCGCGGCACCTGGGTGAAGCTGGCGTGCCCGCCGGCCAGATAGACGAAGCCCGGCGCGAAGCCGGCGAACGCCGCCTGCCACGGCTGGCCGGTGTGGCGCTCGACCACCTCGCGCGGCGACAGGCCCATCCACCCGGCCAGTTCCGCCAGGTCTTCGCCGTCGTAGCGCACCGGGATCTCCACCGTGCGCCCCGGCGCCGCGTCGTCGCCCGCATGCGCCGCCAGCGCCGCCGCCCGCTCGCGCAGCGCCGCGGCGAGCGCGGCGGCGCCGATGCGAGCGGGCCGGTAGTGCACCAGCAGCGTGCGCGCGGCAGGCACCAGCTCGTGCACGCCGTCGACCGGCGCCGCCCGCAGCGCGCGGTACAGCGCCAGCGTGCGCGCCAGGCCGTCGAGCTCGACCAGCAGGGCGCCGTCGCCCGCGGGCAGGAAACGCATCATCGACCCGCAAAGGCCTCGAGCGGTACGCCGGCGCCGTCCAGGCGCTGGCGCAGGCGCCGCGCCATCTCCACCGCGCCGGGGCTGTCGCCGTGCACGCAGATCGAGTCGGCCTGCAGGCGGATGCGCCTGCCGCTGATGGCGGTGATCTCGCCCGTCTGCACCCACTGCAGCATGCGCTCGGCCACCTGGCCGGCGTCGTGCAGCACGCTGCCGGCCAGGCGGCGCGAGACCAGCGTGCCGTCGTCGTTGTAGGCGCGGTCGGCGAAGGCCTCGGCCACCACCGTCAGGCCGCGCGCGCGGGCGCGTTCGACGAGGGGCGAGCCGGCCAGCGCCAGCAGCGTGAGCGACGGGTCGATGGCCAGCAGCGCGCTGACCACGTCGTCGCCCTGGCGCTCGTCGTGCGCGATGGTGTTGTACAGCGCGCCGTGCGGCTTGACGTAGGCCACGCGCGTGCCCGCCGCGCGCGCCAGGCCCTGCAGCGCGCCGATCTGGTAGATCACGTCGGCCACCAGCTCGCTGCTGGTCGGGTCCATGTTGCGGCGGCCGAAGCCGACGAGGTCGGGGTAGGCCACGTGCGCGCCCACCGCCACGCCGTGCCCGGCGGCGCTGCGCAGGGTCTGCAGGATGCCCGCCGGGTCGCCCGCGTGGAAGCCGCAGGCCACGTTGGCGCTGGTCACGATGGAGAGCATGGCCGCGTCGTCGCCCATGCGCCAGGCGCCGTAGCTCTCACCCAGATCGCTGTTGATGTCCATCGCCAGACTCCTTCACTGCCAGAATTCGCGTAAATTGTTCAACAATTCCACGACGACGTCCCGGAGAGCAGCCATGGCCACCCGCCGATTCACCAGCCACACCGCGCCGAGCAACCTGGCCGACAGCGTCGCCGAGACCATCCGCGGGCAGCTCATCGACGGCGCGCTGCGCGCCGGCCAGCGCCTGTCCGAGGCGGCGCTGAGCGAGCAGCTGCAGATCTCGCGCAACACGCTGCGCGAGGTGTTCCGCATCCTCGTCAAGGAGGGGCTGCTGCTGCACGAGCCCAACCGCGGCGTCTCCGTCGTGGTGCCGTCGATCGCCGACATCATCGACATCTACCGCGTGCGCCGCCTCATCGAATGCCAGGCGCTGGAGAAGGCCTGGCCGCTGCACCCGGCGCACAAGCGCATGCGCCAGGCGATCGAGGACGCGGCCGCGGCGCGCGCGGCGGGCGACTGGATCAGGGTGGGCTCGGCCAACATGGCGTTCCACGCCGGCATCGTCGCGCTCAGCGACAGCGAGCGCCTGTCGGCCATGTTCGCCGACATCGCGGCCGAGCTGCGCCTGGCGTTCGGGCTGCTGGACGACCCCGAATACCTGCACGCCCCCTTCGTCGACCACAACGCGCGGCTGCTGCAGCTCTTCACCGACGGGCAGACCGCCGACGCCGCCCGCGAGCTCGAGGCCTACCTGGTGCAGTCCGAGCGCATGGTGCTGGCGGTGTACGCGCGGGAGGTGCGCTGAACCGCTCGCGTGCTGCGCTTTCACCCTGGCTCCCATGTCTGAATCGTTGAACAATCAGAACTTACAACATCAACACGTTTTAAGTATTGTTGAAAACCCTAATAGACGCCGACGGGTGGCGCGGCTATCTTTCCAAGCTGCCATCGCGCATGCGGTGCCTCGTCCTCCAGGCGCGCCCCCGGGGCGCGCCCGGCTCTGTCCCTCTCTTGTCTGGCAACGGAGACCCCTATGAAACGTCGCGACTTTTGTGCCACCGCCGCCCTGGCCACCGGCCTGGGCTTCGCCGCGCAGGCGCAGGCTGAAACCAAGTGGGATTTCGCCACCGCCTACCCGGCGATCAACTTCCACTCCAGAAACAACGAGCAGTTCGTGCAGGACGTGGCCGCCGCCACCCACGGCGCGCTCAAGATCCAGCCGCACTTCGGCGCCTCGCTGTTCAAGATGCCCGAGATCAAGCGCGCGGTGCAGACCGGCAACGCGCAGATGGGCGAATTCTTCCTCGTCAGCTTCCAGAACGAGGCGCAGATCTTCGGCGTCGACGGCCTGCCCTTCCTGGTCAAGGACTACGACGAAGCCTTCAAGCTCTACCAGGCGCAGAAACCCTACCTGGAAGCCGCGCTGGACAAGGCCGGGCAGGTCCTGCTGTATTCCGTCGCCTGGCCGCCGCAAAACATCTACAGCAGCAGGCCCATCAACTCGGGCGCCGATCTGAAGGGGCTGAAGTGGCGCGTGTACTCGCCCACCACCGCGCGCATCGGCGAGCTCGTGGGCGCGCAGCCGGTCACGATCCAGGAGGCCGAGCTGTCGCAGGCGCTGGCCACCGGCGTGATCGAGGGGCTGATCACCTCCAGCGCCACCGGCGCCGACAACAAGCTCTACGAGCACCTAAAGTACTTCTACGAGGTGCAGGCCTGGATCCCGAAGAACGCGGTCACGGTGAACAAGAAGGCCTTCGGCGCATTGCCCAAGGCCGAGCAGGACGCGCTGCGCGCCGCCGCGGCGGCGGCCGAGAAGCGCGGCTGGGAATCGTCGCGCGAGGTCAACACGCGCTCGATCGAGACGCTCAAAAAGGGCGGCATGCAGGTGCAGCCGCCCTCGGCGCAGCTCAAGGCCGACCTGGTCAAGGTGGGCGAGGTGGTGACCCGGGAATGGGTGGAGAAGGCCGGCGCCGACGGCAAGGCGCTGCTGGACGCCTTCAACAAGAGCAAATGAGCACGATCGCCCGCGCCTGAATGCGGGCGAGCCATCCCCGGGAGAGCGCCATGCGCAAGTGGCTCGATGGCCTGTACACCGCGAGCGCCTGGCTCGCGGGCATCTTCATGATCGGCGTGCTGGTGATGGTGGCCCTCACCATCGCCAGCCGCTTCTTCGGCTTTGCCGCGACGGGCAGCGACGCCTACGCGGGCTACGCCACGGCCGGCGCGGGCTTCATGGCGCTGGCGTCCACGCTCAAGCACGGCGAGCACATCCGCGTCACGCTGCTGCTGGGTGCGCTCAAGGGCGGCGCGCACAAGGGGGCGGAGGTGCTGGCGCTCTCCATCGCCACGCTGCTCGCGGGCTTTCTCGCGTGGTACTCGGTGCACCTGGCGTGGCAGTCGTGGGAGATCAACGACATCTCGGTCGGCATCGACGCCACGCCGATGTGGATGCCGCAGGTCTTCATGGCACTGGGCACCATCGTCTTCTTCATCGCGTTCTGCGACGAGCTGGTACTGGAGCTGCGGGGCAAGCGCAAGGCGCCGAACCAGGAGGACGCGCACCATGAGTGAAATCGCCGCCAGCGCCACGCTGCTCGTGGTGCTTTTCGCGATGCTCGCCGGGGGCATCTGGGTCGGCCTCACGCTCGCGGGCGTGGCCTGGTTCGGCATGGCGCTGTTCACCGCGCGCGCGGCGGGCGACGCCATGGCCATCACCGTCTGGGGCTCGAGCAGCAGCTGGACGCTCACCGCGCTGCCGCTGTTCGTCTGGATGGGCGAGATCCTCTACCGCACCAACCTCTCGGCCAACATGTTCCGCGGCCTCGCGCCCTGGGTGAACAAGCTGCCCGGGCGCCTGCTGCACGCCAACGTGGCGGGCTGCACCATCTTCGCGGCGGTCTCGGGCTCGTCGGCTGCGACCTGCGTCACCGTGGGCAAGATGAACCTGCCCGAGCTGCTGCGCCGCGGCTACCCCGAGGCGCAGGTGATCGGCACGCTGGGCGGCCCGGCCACGCTGGGGCTGCTGATCCCGCCGTCCATCATCCTGATCATCTACGGCGTCTCGGCCGAGCTCTCGATCGCCAAGCTGTTCATGGCCGGCGTGCTGCCCGGGCTGCTGCTGGCGGCACTGTTCAGCGGCTGGATCGTGGTCTGGGCGCTGAGGCACCCGGAGCAGGTGCCCAGGGCGGACGCGGAGCTGTCCTTCGCGCAGAAGCTGGCCGAGGCGCGGCACCTGATCCCGGTGGTGCTGCTCATCGTCGCGGTGATCGCGTCGATGTACACCGGCATCGCCACCGCCACCGAGGCCGCCGCCATCGGTGTGCTCGGCGCGCTCATCCTCTCGGCGTGGCAGCGGTCGCTGACCTGGCGCAACTTCCGCGATGCCCTGATGGGCGCGACGCGCCTGTACTGCATGATCGCGCTGATCCTGGCGGGCGCGGCCTTCCTGACCCTCGCGATGGGCTACATGGGCCTGCCGCGGCAGCTCGCCGAATTCGTCGGCAGCCTGCACCTGTCGCCCGCGATGCTGATCGTCGCGCTCGGCGTCTTCTACATCGTGCTCGGGTGCTTCCTCGACGGCATCTCGACCATCGTGCTGACCATGGGCGTGGTGCTGCCCATCATCCAGGCGGCGGGCATAGACCCGCTGTGGTTCGGCATCTTCCTCGTGATCACCGTCGAGTCGGCGCAGATCACGCCGCCGGTGGGCTTCAACCTGTTCGTGCTGCAGGGCATGACGGGCAAGCAGATCACCTGGATCGCCCGCGTGTGCCTGCCGTACTTCTTCCTGATGGTGGCGATGCTGGTGATCCTCTGGTACTTCCCGGGCCTGGCCACGGCGCTGCCGGGGAAGATGTAGCGCGGCCGCTAGGAGCCTGGGCGGCAGAAGCTGCGCCGGCTGCAACGCGCGAGAAAACGGTCCATCGCGGTGCTCCCAACGGCGCCCATAGCTCGGCTATGGGCTTGTCGGTATCACCACGCTGTCCTCGTTTTTCGCACGTTTCGCTT
>CAUJIM010000001.1 GCA_963205335.1 Pseudomonadota bacterium | reverse complement strand
CGCGTAGGCAGCTCAGAAAAAATCAGGCGAGATCAAATCGAAAACATCAACGTTCACTGCCGCGTAGGCAGCTCAGAAAGATCGCGTCGGCATCGTGGTTCACCGCGATGTGTTCACTGCCACGTAGGCAGCTCAGAAAGCTCGCTTGCGTGAGCGAGAGTCCGTTGCTGAGTTCACTGCCGCGTGGCAGCTCAGAAAGATGCCGAATGAGCGCACCTGTCCGGCCAGCAGTTCACTGCCGCGTAGGTAGCTCAGCAACGCATCGACATCACCCGGTCGGTCGACGCCGCGTTCACTGCCGCGTAGACGGCTCACCAGGATCACTGTGCAGGCGCGTGAGCAGGCAGTTCGCTGCCTCATGAATAACTCAGAAAGCGGTGAATGGACGGTCTGTATGCGCGGATGCGTGCTGAACGAAGCAGACTTTTCGTAAACTGCACCCATGAATCCACTGGCAGGCAAACACATCGTTCTGGGCCTCTCGGGCGGCATCGCCTGCTACAAGGCCGCCGAGCTGGCGCGCCTGCTCGTGAAGGCGGGCTCGAGCGTGCAGGTGGTGATGACCGAGGCGGCGGAGCATTTCATCACCGCCGCGACGATGCAGGCGCTGACCAATCGCCCGGTGGCCACGTCGCAGTGGGATGCGCGCGAGAGCAACGCCATGGCGCACATCAACCTGAGCCGCGAGGCCGATGCCATCGTGATCGCGCCCTGCAGCGCCGATTTCATCGCGCGCCTGGCGGCCGGGCGCTGCGACGAACTGCTGAGCCTGCTGTGCGTGGCGCGGCCCATCGCCCGCGTGCCGCTGCTGCTGGCCCCGGCGATGAACCGCGAGATGTGGGCGCACCCGGCCACGCAGAGGAACCTGGCGCAGGCGGCGCAGGACGGCGCGACGGTGCTGGGCGTGGGCTGCGGCGAGCAGGCCTGCGGAGAAACCGGCGATGGCCGCATGCTCGAGCCCTCCGAGATCATCGAGGAGCTGGAGGCGTTCTTCACGCCCAAGCTGCTCGCCGGCCAGAAGGTGCTGATCACCGCCGGGCCGACGTTCGAGGCGATCGACCCGGTGCGCGGCATCACCAACCGCTCCAGCGGCAAGATGGGGTTCGCCATCGCCCGCGCGGCGCGCGAGGCGGGCGCCGAGGTGACGCTGGTGGCCGGGCCGGTGCACCTGCCCACGCCGCGCGGCGTGGCGCGCATCGACGTGCAATCGGCACAAAACATGCTCGAAACCGTTGACCGGCAAGCGCAGACAGCTACCGTGTTCATAGCTACCGCGGCGGTGGCCGACTGGCGCCCGGCGGTGGTGGCGATGCACAAGATCAAAAAGGATGGTTCGGGGCAGGCGCCTGCGCTGTCCTTTGTCGAGAACCCCGACATCCTCGCCACCGTGGCGGCGAGCCGGCGCGCGCGCGAGGGCGATCTGTACTGCGTGGGCTTTGCCGCCGAGAGCGACCACCTGCTCGAGCATGCGCGGCTCAAGCGCGAGCGCAAGGGCGTGCCGCTGCTGGTCGGCAACATCGGCCCGGCGACCTTCGGGCAGGACGACAACACGCTGCTGCTGGTGGACAGCCAGGGCAGCCATGCGTTGCCGCGCGCGAGCAAGCGCGTGCTGGGCCGGCAGCTGGTGGCGGAATTGGCGCGCCGGCTCGCCGCGGCGCGCGACACTTGAGAGCAACGGGGGAGATTGCCATGACGCTACCAATGGGAGAGGGGCCGCCTGGGGGCGATTTCGCGCGCTACGTCGAGCAGCTGTCGGCCGGTTCGGCGCCGCAGGCCGGCGCGCCCGCGCGTGCCGGGAACGGTGCGCAAAGGGGCAGCCGCGCGGCGCCGCGCGGCATCTCCCTCAAGGGCGGCAAGGGGGCGGCGGCCGCGCCGCTGGCCGGCTTCAAGGCGAGGCTGGCCGCCATGGCCTGGGTGCTTTCCATGGTGGGCCTGGCCACCTGGTTCATCGAACCGCGCACGACGCCGGTCGCGTTGATCCTCGTCGGCGCGGTGTTCGTCGTCTCGCTGGTGCGCGCGCTGGCGCGGGCCGTGCGCAAACCTTCGTGACCGCAGCATGCATGTCGACCTGAAAATCCTGGACGAGCGGCTGCGCGAGCACATGCCGGGCTATGCCACGGCGGGCAGCGCGGGGCTCGATTTGCGCGCCTGCCTCGATGCGCCCTTGCGGCTCGCGCCGGGTCAGTGGGAGCTGGTCGCCACCGGCATGGCGATCCACCTGAGGGACCCCGGGTACGCCGCGCTGGTGCTGCCGCGCTCGGGCCTGGGGCACAAGCACGGCATCGTGCTGGGCAACCTCGTCGGGCTGATCGACAGCGACTACCAGGGCGAGCTCATGGTCAGCTGCTGGAACCGCAGCGGTGCCGCGTACGTGCTGGCGCCGATGGAGCGGCTGGCGCAGCTGGTCATCGTGCCGGTCGTGCAGGCGCAGTTTCGCGAGGTGCAGGCCTTCGTTGCCAGCGAGCGCGGCGCAGGCGGCTATGGCTCCACGGGGCGCCAGTGACGCCATGGCTGCGGCCTGCCAGGGGCGGATGCGCGCCCGTAGCCTGTAGTTAGTCAGTGCAGCGTGCCGCCGCCCGGCGCCTGCGGCTGCACGCGAAAGAAGCCGACCCCCGCGCTGCGGCGCTCGATTTCTTCTTCCGTTGCCTCGCGCACGGCGTGCACCTTCAGCCGCAGGCGCAGCGCCATGCCGGCGAGCGGGTGGTTGCCGTCGAGCACCACGTGGTCGGGATAGAGCTGCGCCACGGTGTACAGGTGCTCGCGCGGGGCCTCGGGGCTGCTGCCCGCGGGCAGCTGGCTGCCCTCGATGACCATGCCTTCCTCGAGCTCCGCCGGGAACAGGGCCCGCGGCTCGAGGAACAGCAGCTCCTCGTGGTAGTCGCCGAACGCCTCCTCGGGCTCCAGGTGCAGCGGCAGCTCGGCGCCGGGGCCGTGGCCCAGCAGCGCCTGCTCGACGCGCGCGAGCAGGTCGTCGCCGCCGACGAGAAACTCCACCGGATCGTCCAGCACGTCGAGCTCTTCGCCCAGTGTGTCCTGCATGACCCAGGTGAGGGCCACGACGCAAGGTTCCCTGATTTCCATAGGAGAATTGTCGCAGCACTTTGAATGACTGCCATGGACATCGACCAACCCCTGACGCTGCTGGCGGGCCTGAGCCCGGCGCAGTTCATGCGCCGCCACTGGCAGAAGAAACCGTTGCTGGTGCGCCAGGCGATTCCCGGTTTCGTGGCGCCGCTGTCGCGCGCGGCCGTGCTGGCGCTGGCGGCCAGCGACGCGGTGGAGTCGCGCCTGGTGCGCCGCCGCGAGGGGCGCTGGCTGCTGCGCCACGGGCCGCTGGCGCGGCGTTCGCTGCCCGCGCTGTCCGAGCGCGAGTGGACGGTGCTGGTGCAGGGCGTCGATCTGCACGATGGCGCCGCGCACGCGCTGCTGCGGCGCTTCGCCTTCGTGCCGCAGGCGCGGCTGGACGACGTCATGGTCAGCTTCGCCACCGACGGCGGCGGCGTCGGCCCGCACTTCGACAGCTACGACGTGTTCCTGCTGCAGGCGCAGGGGCGCCGGCGCTGGCGCATCGGGCGGCAGAAGGACCTCACGCTGAAGGACGATCTTCCGCTCAAGATCCTGGCGCACTTCGAGCCCGAGCAGGAGTGGGTGCTGGAGCCTGGCGACATGCTCTACCTGCCGCCGCGCTGGGCGCACGACGGCATCGCCGAGGGCGAGTGCATGACGGTGTCGGTCGGCTTTCGCTCGCCCCGGCGGGCGCAGCTCGCGCACGAGGTGCTGGCGCGCGTCGCCGAGGTCGCCGCAGACGAGGAGGACTCGCCGCTGTACCGCGATCCGGACCAGGTCGCCGTGGCGCGCACCGGCGCGATCCCGGCTGCGCTGCAGGCCTTTGCCCGCACCGCCGTCGAGCGTGCGCTGGCCGATCCGCAGGCGCTGGAGCGGGCCCTCGGCGAGGTGCTGACCGAGCCCAAGCCCTCGGTCTGGTTCGAGCCCGCGCCGCCCGCCCTGATGGAGCAGGTGGTGCTCGATGCGCGCACCCGCATGATGTACGATGCGCGCCACGTGTTCATCAACGGCGAGAGCTGGCGCGCCAGCGGGCGCGACGCCGCGCTGATGCAGCGCCTGGCCGATGCGCGCCGGCTCGCGCCGCACGAGCTGGCGCGCGCCAGCGACGCGGCGCTGCGGCTGCTCGCCGCGTGGTGCGATGCCGGCTGGGCGCACGGCGGCGCCCCGCAGGGAGGGCGCGATGGCGACGACTGACGGCCCCGTGGGGGATGCGCCGGCGACGGGGCGTTTCGAAGGGCGCGAGGCGTTCCGGCAGCTGCTGCGCGACGCCTTCGCGTGCGCCGCGCGCGAGGGTTGGCGCGAGCTGCTGCTCAGCGACGCGGATTTCGCCGACTGGCCGCTCGGCGAGAGCGGGGTGGTGCAGGCCCTGCACCAGTGGTCGAACGCGCGGCGGCGGCTGACGCTGCTCGCGGGCAGCTACGACGCCATCGTGCGCCTGCACCCCCGCTTCGTGCAGTGGCGCGTGCGCTGGGAACATATCGTCACAGCTCGCAAGGCGCGCGCCGTCAACGCGCAGGACGTGCCGAGCGTTCTATGGACTCCGCGCTGGGTGTTGCAACGGCTCGATCCAGTGCGCTGCAATGGCATGGCCGGAGTCGAGCCCGAACGGCTGGTGTTGCAGCGCGAGGTGTTGCAGGAGTGGCTGGAGAGCAAGAGCAGCCCTGGTTTCCCCGCATCGGTGCTCGGTCTGTGATCGGCGTGCCGGATATCCGGGTAATTCAGGATTGACAGGTAGTCTCTATAATCACGATCTGGTATCGCATCGATCGCGCATTCATGCAAGCGGACCCTGCCAGCCCGTCGCGGGAAGAGGTGCTCTGGCGGTTTTGGTGAATTTTCCTGCTGTTTTTCTTCTTTCTTCTTCATAGGAATCGATATGAAATACTCCGTCGTTCTGGCTTCTCTGCTGGGTGCTGCCGCGCTCGTGGCCTGTGGCAACAAGGAAGAGCCCGCACCGGCCCCCGCCGCTCCTGCGGCTGCTCCCGCCGCCGAACCTGCCGCCGCTCCCGCCCCTGCCGCGGAAGCTGCCGACGCAGCCAAGGCCGCTGGCGAAGCCGCCATGGACGCCGCCAAGGACGCGGGCAGTGCGACGGCCGATGCCGCCAAGGACGCCGCCAACGCTACGGTCGACGCCGCCAAGGCCGCCGGCGAAGCGACCGTCGATGCCGCCAAGAAGGCTGGCGACGCCGCTGCCGATGCAGCCAAGGCCGCCGCGGACGCCGCTGCTTCCGCCGCCAGCGGCAAGTAAGCAGAGTTCGCACTGCGGCACGGGCCATGCCGCCCGTGCCTGCAGACGCAAAAAAGCCCCGTGCGCGAGCCGGGGCTTTTTCGTTGGCGCGCGAGCCGGCCTATTTCAGGTCGTCCGCCAGCAGCCGCAGGATGCGTTCGGCGTCGGCCGAGGTGTCGGGCGTACCGGCGGCGCTCAGCACCGAGACCGTGCTTTGCTGCGCGGTGCTGCGCACCACGACGCGGTACTTGACCGGCGCCGCCGCGCTGCTGGAGGCGCCGAACAGCTTGCCGAAGAAGCCCGGCTCCTTCTTCTCGGTGGGCGGGACGTAGCGCACGAAGTAGGTGCCCTGGCTGCGGTCGCGGTCTTCGACCGTGAAGCCGCTGCGGTCGAGCGAGAGCCCGACGCGCCGCCATGCCCGGTCGAAGCCTTCCGGCAGCTGGATCACGCTGGCGCCGTCCGCCTTCGTCACCTGCACGGGCGCCGCGGCGGCCACGGGCGCGGCGGCCACGGCGCGCGACTGCTCCTCGCTGACGCCGAGCTTGACCATGAGCCGGCGCAGAAACTCGGTTTCGAGCTCGGGGTCGGACGGGCGGGGCTGCCAGATGGTGCTGTCTTTCTGCGCGTTGGTGTAGGTCTCGACCATGCCGCGGTGCGTAATGTAGATGTCGGTGCCGCCGTTGGCGCCGCGCTCCAGGCGCGTGCGGAACTTGTCGCGTTCGCCCGTGGAGTAGAGCGAGTCGAAGAGCTTGCCGATGGTCTGGCGGATGATGTCCTGCGGCAGCTTGGCGCGGTTTTCCGCCCAGTCCGTCTCCATGATGCCCAGCTGCGGCTGCTCCAGCACCATCACGAAGCCGTTTTCCGTCCAGAAGTCGCGCACTGGCTCCCAGAGCTGGCTGGCCGGGCGGTTGACCACCAGCCAGCGCTGGTTGCCGTCGCGTTCGATGCGCACGTCGCCGATCGAGCCGGGCGCCGTGTCGGTGCCCGCTTTCGCCTGCTGCGCGCGCCCGGCCTCGAACGCCGCCGCCGAGGCCGTGCTGCCGCCGGGCACGACGTAGCGCGTGTCGCTTGAGAGTTGCGTCAGGTCGGGCGGGACTTCCAGGGTCGAGCCCTTGGTGGCGCTCTTGTATTCAATCTTGTCGCTTTCGAGCACGGAGCAGGCCGCAAGCGTGGTGGCGGCGAGGCAGATCAGGCCCAGTCGGGTGGTTGGCTTCACGCGTCAATCCTTGGGGGGAGAGGGAGGGGCGGGCGGGGCAGGCTCAGGAGAGCAGGCCGCTGGCGCGCAGGGCCGCCTCCACGGCGGCCTCGTGCTGGCTGGCCAGGGGGGTCATCGGCAGGCGCAGCGCCGGGCCGCACAGGCCCAGGCGCGCCATGGCCCATTTGACCGGGATCGGGTTGGCCTCGACGAACAGGTGCTTGTGCAGCGGCAGCAGCTGGCGCTGGATCTTCATGGCGCCGCGCGCGTCGCCCGCGATCGCGGCCACGCACAACTCGTGCATCAGGCGCGGCGCGAGGTTGGCGGTGACGCTGATGTTGCCCTGGCCGCCGCAGAGCATGAGCGCCACGGCCGTCGGGTCGTCGCCGGAATACACGGCGAAGCCCTCGGGCACGTCGCGGATCAGCCACTGCGCACGGGCGATGTCGCCGGTCGCCTCCTTGATGCCGACGATGCCGGGCACCTGCGCCAGGCGCAGCACGGTCTCGTGGTGCATGTCCGCGACCGAGCGGCCGGGCACGTTGTAGAGCACCATCGGCAGGTCGCCGATGGCCTCGGCGATGGATCTGAAGTGCCGGTACTGGCCCTCCTGCGTCGGCTTGTTGTAGTAGGGCACGACCTGCAGCTGGCTGTGCGCGCCGACTTTCTTGGCGAAGCGCGCGAGCTCGATCGCCTCGTGCGTCGAGTTGGCGCCGCAGCCCGCGAGCACCGGCACGCGCCCGGCGGATTGCTCGACGGTGACGCGGATGATCTCGCAGTGCTCGTCGACGTTGACCGTGGGCGATTCGCCCGTGGTGCCGACGACGCTCAGGCAGTCGGTGCCCTGCTGGATGTGCCAGTCGATGAGTGTGCGGAGCGTGGCGTAGTCGACGCTGCCGTCCTCGTGCATGGGGGTGACGAGGGCGACGGCGCTGCCGGTGAACAGGTAGCTGCGGGAAGTCATGTCGGGGGGTAAAAACCGCAAAGGAACATTCTATGGCACCGGCAACGGGATCCGGGGCGGCCCGATTGACGCACCGGCATCCGGACGCAGGGCCGCGATGCGTTGCACGAAGCGCTCGGGCGCGCCCAGGAAGCCGTCCTCGTAGGCCACGATGCGCAGGCTCGCGCAGGCGCGCAGCAGCTCGCCGGGCTGCAGCAGGAAGTCGGGGCGCGACGGCTTGCCCACGGTCTCGTTGCCCGCGGCGAAGGTTTCGTAGAGCAGCACGCCGCCGGGCGCCACGCTGGCGACGAGGGTGGGCAGCAGCGGGCGCCAGAGGTAGTTGGTGACGACCACGGCGTCGAACCTCCGCCCGGCCAGCGGCCACGGGCCGTTTTCGATGTCGGCGCGGATCGCTTCGCCCAGCCCGGATATGGAATCGATAGCGTCTTGCGCACGGTCCACGCCCGTTGCGGCGTGATTTCTTTCATGAAACCAGCGCAGGTGCCGGCCCATGCCGCAGGCCACGTCGAGCACCGTGCCGCCCGCCGGCACCAGGTGCGACCAGCGCCGTATCCACTCCGAGGGCGCAGGGCCGGGATGCATCAGAAACAGGCCCAGACCTGCTCGGCCAGCAGCACCATGAAGCCGGGCTGCAGGTAGAGCATCGCTGCCGCCGCGAGCGCGAGCAGCGCGGCGATCCACAGCAGCCGGCGGACGGTGGTCATGCCGCGTGCGCCGTCGCGCGGACGACGGGGGTTTCGCGCACCGGCAGGTTGATCAGCGCCGCCGCCACGCCCAGCCCGATTGCCAGCAGCCACACCACGTCGTAGCTGCCCGTGCTGTCGTACAGGTAGCCGCCGAGCCACACGCCCATGAAGCTGCCCACCTGGTGGCTGAAGAAGGCGAAGCCGCTGAGCATGGAGAAGTGCTGCACGCCGAAAATCTGCGCTACCACCGCGTTGGTCGGCGGCACGGTGGAGAGCCACAGCAGCCCCATCGCCGAGGCGAACACGTAGACCGACAGCGGCGACAGCGGCACCAGCAGGAAGACGGCGATCACCACCGAGCGGGCGCAGTAGATGAAGGCCAGGATCCAGCGCTTTTGCAGCCGCTGGCCCAGCGCCCCGGCGGCGTAGGAGCCCACCACGTTGAACAGGCCGATCAGCGCCAGCGCGAACGCGCCCACCTGCGGCGTCAGCCCCCGGTCCGACAGGTAGCTGGGCAGGTGCACCGCGATGAAGGTCACGTGGAAGCCGCAGACGAAATAGCCCGCGGTGAGCAGCAGGAACGGTGGGTGGCGGAAGGCCTCGGCCAGCGCGTGGCGCACCGTCTGGGTGCGCGCCGCCGCATGGTG
The DNA here is from genome assembly GCA_963205335.1 of Pseudomonadota bacterium. Classification (GTDB taxonomy): domain Bacteria; phylum Pseudomonadota; class Gammaproteobacteria; order Burkholderiales; family Burkholderiaceae_C; genus Comamonas_C. Next base: position 60,706 of record CAUJIM010000001.1, on the reverse strand, counting down.
CGCATGGAAGCCGGGCTCGCGCAGGCCGAAGGCGAGCGGCGCGATCACGAGCGCCAGCACCGCGATCGCGAGCAGCGCCGGCTGCCAGCCCATGCGCAGGATCATCTGTCCCTCGATCGGCATCAGCAGGAACTGGCCGAACGAGCCCGCCGCCGCCGCCACGCCCATGGCCCAGGAGCGGCGCTCGGGCGCGATCTGGCGCCCGATCACGCCGTAGATGATGGAGTAGGTGGTGCCCGCCTGCGCCGCGCCGATCAGCACGCCGGTGGTGAGCGCGAAGAGCAGCGGCGTGGGCGCGAGCGCCATGCCCGCCAGGCCCGCCGCGTAGAGCAGCGCGCCGCCCAGCAGCACGCGGAACGCGCCGAAGCGGTCGGCCAGCATGCCGCCGAAGATGCCGATCACGCCCCAGGAGATGTTCTGGATGGCGATCGCCAGCGCGAAGGTCTCGCGCGTCCAGCCCATCTGCTGCGTGATCGGCAGCATCCACAGGCCGAAGCCGTGGCGTATGCCCACCGAGAGCGTGACGATGGCGGCGCCGCAGGCGAGCACCTGCAGGGCGGAGAGCTGGGGGCGGGCGTTGTGCATTGCGGCAAATGTAGCGAAATATCGCCATCCGGGCGTGCGCCCGGGCGTGCCGAAGACTGGTGTTTTGTCCAGTCCTACAATCCGCCGCCATGGCGAGCAAACCCACCCCCGAATACTCCGAAGGCACGATCCGCGTCCTCAAGGGCCTGGAGCCCGTCAAGCAGCGCCCGGGCATGTACACCCGCACCGACAACCCGCTGCACGTCGTCCAGGAAGTGATCGACAACGCCGCCGACGAGGCGCTGGCCGGCTTCGGCAAGAAGATCCGTGTGACGCTGCACCTCGATGGCTCGGTCAGCGTGGAGGACGACGGCCGCGGCATCCCCTACGGCCCGCACCCCGAGGAGAAGGCGCCGGTGCTGGAACTGGTCTTCACCCGCCTGCACGCGGGCGGCAAGTTCGACAAGGGCGCGGGCGGCGCCTACAGCTTCTCCGGCGGCCTGCATGGCGTGGGGGTGTCGGTCACCAATGCCCTGGGCAAGCGCATGGAGGTGGTGAGCCTGCGCGACGGCATGGCCGCGAGCATGGCCTTCGAGGGCGGCGACGTGGTGCGCAAGCTCGAGCTGCGCCCGCAGGCCGAGGGCGAGCGCAAGCACGGCACCACGGTGCGCGTCTGGCCCGATGTGAAGTATTTCGAATCGCCCCAGATTCCCATGGCCGAGCTGGTGCACCTGCTGCGCAGCAAGGCCGTGCTGCTGCCGGGCGTGACGGTGCAGCTGATCGACGAGAAGAAGAAGGACACGCAAAGCTGGCAGTACAAGGGCGGCCTGCGCGACTACCTGGAGCAAAGCCTGCCGGCCGACGCGGTGATCCCGCTGTTCGAGGGCGAGGGCTATGCCGGCAGGGACGACGACAGCTTCGCCGAAGGCGAGGGCGCCCAGTGGGTGCTGGCCTTCACCGAAGACGGCCACCCGGTGCGCGAGAGCTACGTCAACCTGATCGCCACCACGGCCGGCGGCACGCACGACAGCGGCCTGCGCGACGGGCTGTTCCAGGCCGTCAAGGGCTTCATCGAACTGCATGCGCTCTTGCCCAAGGGCGTCAAGCTGATGCCCGAGGACGTGTTCGCCCGCGCCAGCTACGTGCTCTCGGCCAAGGTGCTCGACCCGCAGTTCCAGGGCCAGATCAAGGAGCGGCTGAACTCGCGCGACGCGCTGCGGCTGGTCTCCAGCTTCGTCAAGCCGGCGCTGGAGCTGTGGCTCAACGCCAATGTGGAGTGGGGCAAGAAGCTGGCCGAGCTGGCCATCAAGGCCGCGCAGACGCGCCAGCGCGCCGGCCAGAAGGTGGAAAAGCGCAAGAGCAGCGGCGTGGCCGTGCTGCCCGGCAAGCTGACCGACTGCGAAAGCCGCGACATCGCGCTGAACGAAGTCTTTCTGGTGGAAGGCGACAGCGCCGGCGGCAGCGCCAAGATGGGCCGTGACAAGGAAACCCAGGCCGTGCTGCCGCTGCGCGGCAAGGTGCTCAACACCTGGGAGGTGGAGCGCGACCGCCTGTTTGCCAACACCGAGATCCACGACATCGCGGTGGCCATCGGCATCGACCCGCACGGGCCGGACGACGCGGTGGACCTGGGCAACCTGCGCTACGGCAAGATCTGCATCCTGTCTGATGCCGACGTGGACGGCGCGCACATCCAGGTGCTGCTGCTGACGCTGTTCTTCCGCCACTTCCCGCGCCTGATCGACGCTGGCCACGTGTACGTGGCGCGCCCGCCGTTGTACCGCGTCGACGCCCCCGCGCGCGGCAAGAAGCCCGCCGCCAAGCTCTACGCGCTCGACGATGCGGAACTGGCCGCCATCACCGAGAAACTGCGCAAGGAAGGCGTGCCCGAAGGCAAGTGGAGCGTGAGCCGCTTCAAGGGCCTGGGCGAGATGAACGCCGAGCAGTTGTGGGAAACCACCCTCAGCCCCGACACCCGCCGCCTGTTGCCGGTGCAGGTGGGCAGCATGGGCCTCGCTTCAACGCAGGACTTGATGACCCGCCTGATGGGTAAGGGCGAAGCCGCCGCACGGCGCGAGCTGATGGAGCTGCACGGGGATGCGGTGGAGGTGGATGTGTGAACTTCTTTGCTTGTATGTGTTCATAATATACAAACCATGATCGATCTGGCCGCCATCACGGGTTTCGACTGGGACAGTGGCAACGCGCGCAAGAACGACAAACATGGCGTGTTCATGGCGCAAGCGGAGCAGGTTTTTTTCAATGCGCCGCTGCTGTTGCTCGGCGATGAGAGGCACAGTCAGCGAGAGATGCGTTATCACGCGCTGGGGCATTGCGATGAAGGCCGGTTGTTGCACCTGACTTTCACGCTGCGCAAGGCAGGCAGTCTGATCCGCGTGATATCCGCCAGAGCCATGCACCGCAAGGAGCGAACCGTTTATGAACAAGCCCGGCAAGAAGATTCCGCGCTTTGACAGCGAGGTCCAGGAGCGCGCCTTCTGGGAAAGTCACGATTCCACCGACTATCTGGACTGGTCGCGGGCTCGGCGCGCGGTGCTGCCCAACCTCAAGCCCACCACCAAGACCATTTCGCTGCGCCTGCCCCAGCACCTGCTCGACTCCATCAAGGCCGCAGCCAACGCGCGCGACGTGCCTTACCAGTCGTTGATCAAGGTGTGGCTGCAAGAAAAGCTGCAGGGATGAGCACGCGGGCATGAATGCCCGACGAACTGCAAACCAGCCTGCCCAGCATCGAAGCCATCGAGCGAGAACTGGGTGACGCAGCGGAGTGATGCATATCCACCTGCAACGCTTGTCAACCAAGCGCAAGAAGCTATTGAATTCGAAGCATGAATGACCTGACCCACCCCGACCTGCTCACGCCTGAAGAAGAAGGCGACCAACTGGCCCTGGGCCAATACGCCCAGCGCGCCTATCTCGAATACGCCCTCAGCGTGGTCAAGGGCCGGGCGCTGCCGGACGTGGCCGATGGGCAGAAGCCCGTGCAGCGGCGCATCCTGTACGCGATGGAGCGCATGGGGCTCGGCTATGGCGGGGCGGGGGGCAACGTGCCGGCGCGGCCCGTGAAGAGCGCGCGCGTGGTGGGCGACGTGCTGGGGCGCTTTCACCCGCATGGCGACAGCGCGGCCTATGACGCGCTGGTGCGCATGGCGCAGGACTTTTCACAGCGCTATCCGCTGATCGACGGGCAGGGCAACTTCGGCAGCCGCGACGGCGATGGCGCGGCGGCCATGCGCTACACCGAGGCGCGCCTGGCCAGGATCACGCGCCTGCTGCTGGCCGAGATCGACCAGGGCACGGTGGACTTCGTGCCCAACTACGACGGCTCGACGGAAGAGCCGCGCCAGCTGCCGGCGCGCCTGCCGTTTGCGCTGCTCAACGGCGCCAGCGGCATCGCCGTGGGCCTGGCCACCGAGATCCCCAGCCACAACCTGCGCGAGGTGGCCGATGCCTGCGTGGCGCTGGTCAAGAACGCCAGGCTCAGCGACGACGAGCTGTTCGCCCTGCTGCCGGGGCCCGACTACCCGGGCGGCGGGCAGATCATCAGCAGCGAGAGCGACATCCGCGCCGCCTACGAGAGCGGGCGCGGCAGCCTGAAGGTGCGCGCGCGCTGGCAGGTGGAGGAGCTGGCGCGCGGGCAGTGGCAGATGGTGGTGACCGAGCTGCCGCCCGGCACCTCGGCACAGAAGGTGCTGGAAGAGATCGAGGAGCTGACCAACCCCAAGGTCAAGGCCGGCAAGAAGGCGGTGACGCAGGAGCAGAACCAGCTCAAGGCCACGGTGCTGGCGGTGCTCGACGGCGTGCGCGACGAGTCGAGCAAGGACGCGCCGGTGCGCCTGGTGTTCGAGCCCAAGAGCCGCACCATCGCCCCCGACGAGCTGGCCAACACGCTGCTGGTGCACACCAGCCTCGAAACCTCCAGCCCGATCAACCTGACCAGCATCGGCCTGGACGGGCGACCGGTGCAGAAGTCGCTGCGGCAGATGCTGGTGGAGTGGATCGCCTTCCGCCAGCAGACCATCACGCGGCGCAGCCAGCATCGGCTGGCCAAGGTGCTCGACCGCATCCACATCCTCGAAGGGCGGCAGCTGGTGCTGCTGAACATCGACGAGGTGATCGCCATCATCCGCCAGTCGGACGAGCCCACGGCGGCGCTGATCGCGCGCTTCAACCTCAGTGAGCGGCAGGCGGACGACATCCTGGACATCCGCCTGCGGCAGCTGGCGCGGCTGGAGGCTTTTCGGATCGAGCAGGAGCTGAGCGAGCTGCGCAAGGAGCAGGGCAGCCTGGAAGAAATTCTGGCCAGCCCGGCCACGCTGCGCCGGCTGATGATCAAGGAGATCGAGGCCGATGCCAAGGAATTCGCCGACGCGCGCCGCACGCTGATCCAGGCCGAGAAGAAGGCCGTGGCCGAGGTCAAGGTGCTGGACGAGCCGGTGACGGTGGTGGTGAGCGAGAAGGGCTGGGTGCGCGCGCGCCAGGGCCACGGGCACGACGCGGCGGGTTTCGCCTTCAAGTCGGGCGACGCGCTGTACGGCACCTTCGAGTGCCGCACCGTCGACCAGCTGCTGGTCTTCGGCAGCAACGGGCGCGTGTACAGCGTGCCGGTGGCGAGTCTCCCGGGCGGGCGCGGCGACGGCCAGCCCATCACCACGCTGATCGAGCTGGAGGCGGGCACCGAGGTGCGGCACTATTTCGCCGGACCGGAGAGCGCGGTGCTGCTGCTCTCGGGCTCGGGCGGCTACGGCTTTCTCGCGCCCGTGGCGCAGATGTGCGGGCGCAACCGGGGCGGCAAGGCGTTTCTCAGCCTGGGCGCCGGCGAGCAGGTATGCCGCCCCTCGCTGGTGGTGCTGGATATGGAGCAAAAACCGCCGTTTGCGCTGGATGGACAAGCGCCACCAGCTATCGGAGCCATAGCAGCCACGCATGTGGCCTGCGTCTCCGCGGGCGGGCGCCTCCTGAGCTTCGAGATCGGCGAGCTGCGCCAGATGGACAAGGGCGGCCGCGGCCTGATGCTGATGCAGCTGGAAGCCAAGGACAGCCTGGCCGGCGCGGCCGCCTATGTGCGCAGCGTGCGCATCACCGGCGTGGGGCGCGGCGGCAAGCCGCGCGAGGAGGTGCTCGAAATCCGCAGCCTGAACAACGCCCGCGCCGCGCGCGCGCGCAAGGGCAGGGAAGGCAGCTTCGGCTTCAGGCCGAGCGACATCGTGCGGGTGCAGTGATGGACGGGATGGACCTTTCGCCGCTCGGCCTGGGCTTGTTGATCGTGTTCGGCCTGGGCAGTGCGCTGCTGGGGCGCTGGGCCGGCGCACGCTGGCGCGAACGGCGCCGGCAGCGCGAGGAACAGGCCGCGCGCGCGCAGGAAAGCCGCCAGGCCCGCCGGGCGCGCGAACGCCGCGAGCGGCGCTGACCGCTCACCGGGCGCCCGGGCGGACTGGGGTTTCTCCCAGCGCCGCGCCGCAGGCCGCCGGCACGATAATGATTGCGGCGGCAGCCACGCGCGCTGCGCCTTCTTTCGCTCGCAGGTGCTGCGGCGCACAGTCTCCCTCTTCACCCATGCAAACCTGGCAGGACTTCAAGCACCAGTACCTGGTGCGTTTCTGGTCGCCCGTGCCCGCCGTCATCGCGGCGGGCGTGCTGGCGGCGTACTACTTCGGCATCACCGGCACCTTCTGGGCCGTCACCGGCGAGTTCACCCGCTGGGGCGGCCACGTGCTGCAATGGTTCGGCGTCGATCTCTCCACCTGGGGCTACTTCCGGCTCATCGGCATGCAGGGCACGCCGCTCACCCGCGTCGATGGCGTGATGATCATCGGCATGTTCACCGGCTGCTTCGCGGCCGCGCTGTGGGCCAACAACGTCAAGCTGCGCATGCCGCACCACCGCATCCGCGTGGCGCAGGCGATCGTGGGCGGCGTGATCGCCGGCTTCGGCGCGCGCCTGGCCATGGGCTGCAACCTGGCGGCGTTCTTCACCGGCATCCCGCAGTTCTCGCTGCACGCCTGGTTCTTCGCCATCGCCACCGCCATCGGCTCGCTCGCCGGGGCCAGGGTGAGCATGTGGCCGGTGTTCCGCATTCCCGTCAAGCTGCAGCGGGTGAGCGCGGCCCAGCCGCTGGCGCAGCGCGAATCGGTGGCGCGCCGGCGCTTTCGCCTCGGTATGCTGGTGCTGGCGGCGTTCCTCGTCTGGGCGGTCTCGATGGTGTTCGACGCGCCCAAGCTGGGCTTCGCCGCGCTCTTCGGCCTGGCGTTCGGCATCATCATCGAGCGCGCGCAGGTGTGCTTCACCTCGGCGTTCCGCGACCTGTGGCTCACCGGGCGCACGCAGATGGCCAAGGCCATCATCATCGGCATGGCGGCCAGCGCCATCGGTGTGTACGGCTACGCGCAGCTCGGGCTCGACCAGAAGATCTACTGGGCCGGGCCGAATGCGGCGCTCGGCGGCCTGCTGTTCGGCTTCGGCATCGTGCTGGCCGGGGGCTGCGAGACCGGCTGGATGTACCGCGCCGTCGAGGGCCAGGTGCACTTCTGGTGGGTCGGCCTGGGCAACATCGTCGGCTCGACGCTGCTGGCGCTGCTGTGGGACGACCTCGCGCCCGTGCTGGCGGTGAACTACGACAGGGTCAACCTGCTCAAGCTCTTCGGCCCGCAGGGCGGCCTGCTCGTGACCTACGCGCTGCTGGCGCTCGCGCTGCTGCTGGTGCTGGGCTGGGAGCGGCACTTCTTCGGGCGGCGCGGGCGGCCCGTCGCCGAGACCCGCGGCGCCATGGCATGAAAGGATGGACGGCAATGAACGCGCACGAGAACTGGACGCCCAGCTACCGCCTGGACATGCTGGGCGAGCCCTGCCCCTATCCCGCGGTGGCCACGCTCGAAGCCTTGCCGCACCTGCAGCCGGGCGAGATCCTGGAGGTGGTCTCCGACTGCCCGCAGTCGATCAACAACATCCCGCTGGACGCGAAGAACCATGGCTACGAGGTGCTCTCGGTGCAGCAGGACGGGCCCACCATCCGCTACCTGATCCGCCGCTGAACCGACAACGCCAGCGTGCACTTGCGCCGCACCTGCGCCCAGGCGCGCGTCGAGGGCGTGGCGGTGGCTGCCCTGTCCGACCTGGGCCAGCGGGTGGCCGAGGCCGACGAGGCCGTCACGCTCTGATCAGGCGATCTCGGCGATCAGCTCGATCTCCACGCAGGCGCCCAGCGGGATCTGCGCCACGCCGAAGGCGCTGCGCGCGTGCTTGCCGGCGTCGCCGAAGACTTCGCCCAGCAGCTCGCTCGCGCCGTTGGTCACCAGGTGCTGCTCGGTGAAGTCGCCGGTGGAGTTGACCAGGCTCATCACCTTGACGATGCGCCTGACGCGGTTCAGGTCGCCGCAGGCCGCGTGCAGCGTGCCCATGAGCTCGATGGCGACGCCGCGCGCGGCCTGCCGGCCCTCCTCGGTCGTCATGTCCCGGCCGAGCTGCCCGGCCCAGGGCTTGCCGTCCTTGCGTGCGATGTGGCCGCTCAGGAACAGCAGGTTGCCCGTCTGCACGAAGGGCACGTAGGCGGCGGCGGGCACGGCCACCGGGGGCAGGGTGATGTTCAGGGCCTTGAGCCTGTCGTAGACGGTCATCGTCGTTCTCCGCAAAAACGGCGAGTGTTGCACAGGCGCGCTTGCCGTAGCATGGCGCGCCATGCCTGCCCCGCGTCCTGCCGCCCCGGCGCTGCCGGCCGAGCCACCGTCCGTCCGCCGCACCTGGCATGTGCCCGCGCTGCTCTGCGGCTGGCTGGCGGGCACGGCGCTGCAGCTGCAGCAGGCGGCGCTGTGGCCGCCCTGGGGGTATGGCGCGCCCATCGCGCTGGCCGCCGTGCTCGCCGGGGGGCTCTGGCTGGCGCCGCGGCCGGCGGGGCGCGCGCGCCGGGGCGCCACGGCCGGCATCTGGCTGATCGGCGCGCTGCTCGCCTTCGCCGCCACCGGCTGGCGCGCGCTGGCGTTCTCGGGCGATGCGCTGGCGCCCGAACTCGAGGGCGTGGACCTGCGCGTGACCGGCGTGATCGCCGCGATGCCGCAGCCGCGCGCCAACGGCGACGTGCGGCTGCGCCTGGCGACGGAATCGGGCACGGCGGGCGGCGCGGCGGTGCGCCTGCCGCCGCTGGTCGACCTGACCTGGTACGCCGGCGGCTTCGGGCGCGAAGGGGCGCCCCCGCCGCGGCTGCGCGCCGGCGAGCGCTGGCGGCTCACGCTGCGGCTGAAGGCGCCGCACGGCGCGCGCAACCCGCACGGTTTCGACTACGAGCTGTGGCTCTGGGAGCAGGGCGTGCAGGCCAGCGGCTACGTGCGCACCAGTGCACGGCTCGATGCGCTGCACGGCGCGCCCGAGCGGCTCGCCGCCACCTGGCGCCACCCGGTGGAGCAGGCGCGTCAGCACGTGCGCGACGCCATCGTGCGCACGCTGGCCGACGGGGTGGACGATGCGGCCCGCCTGCGCGCGGCCGGCGTGGTGGCGGCGCTGGTGACGGGCGACCAGCAGGCCATCGACCGCGCCGACTGGGAGGTGTTCCGCACCACCGGCGTGGCGCACCTGATGAGCATCTCGGGCTTGCACATCACGATGTTCGCCTGGCTCGCGGCGCTGCCGATCGGCTGGCTGTGGCGGCGCTCGCGGGCGCTGTGCCTGTGGCTGCCCGCGCCCTCGGCGGCGCTGCTGGGCGGGGTGCTGCTGGCGGCGGCGTATGCGCTGTTCAGCGGCTGGGGCGTGCCGGCCGAGCGCACCGTGTTGATGCTCGCCACGGTGGCGCTGCTGCGCCTGTCGGGCCGGCGCTGGCCGTGGCCGCAGGTCTGGCTGCTGGCCTGCGCGCTGGTGCTGGCGTTCGATCCGTGGGCGCTGCTGCAGGCCGGGTTCTGGCTCAGCTTCGTCGCGGTGGGGATTCTTTTTGCTACCGATCGGGGAGCTGCCGTCGAAGGCGGGACGGGCGCAAGAGCCCGATTCGTTGCCATGCTCGGCGAGCAGGCGCGGGTCGGCGTGGCGCTGGCGCCGCTGACGCTGCTGCTGTTCGGCCAGATCTCGCTCTCCGGCCTGGCGGCCAACCTGCTGGCGATCCCGTGGGTCACGCTGCTGGTCACCCCGCTGGCGCTGCTGGGCGTGCTCTGGGCGCCGCTGTGGCAGGCGGCGGCGTGGTGCGTGCAGGCGCTCTCGTGGTGGCTGCAGTGGCTCGCGGGCTGGCCGCTGGCGGCGCTCACATTGCCTTTGGCGCCGCCGTGGGCCGCGCTGGCCGCCGTGGCGGGCGCGCTGCTGCTGGTGCTGCGCCTGCCCTGGCGGGTGCGGCTGCTGGCCCTGCCGCTGATGCTGCCCGCCCTCTGGTGGCAGGCGCCGCGCCCGCCGCCGGGGCAGTTCGAGCTCATGGCGGTGGACGTGGGCCAGGGCCAGGCGGTGCTGCTGCGCACCAGCGGGCACAGCCTGCTCTACGACGCCGGGCCGCGCTACGGCGAGGCGAGCGACGCCGGCAGGCAGGTGCTGGTGCCGCTGCTGCAGGCCCTGGGCGAGCGGCTGGACCGGCTGGTCCTGAGCCATCCCGACAGCGACCATGTGGGCGGCGCGCCGGCGCTGATCGCGGCGCAGCCGCAGGCGCTGGTACAGGGCTCGATCCCCGCCGGTCACCCGCTGCAGCAGGTGAGGCCGGTGCTGCCCTGCATGGCGGGGCAGGGCTGGCAGTGGGACGGCGTGCGCTTCGAGGTGCTGCACCCGGACGGCCCGGCGCCGCCCGATGCGCCGGCGCGCGGGCGCGGCGGCGGCTCGCCGAGCAATGCGCGCACCTGCGTGCTGCGCGTCGTCGCGCACGATGGCCGCGCGGCGCTGCTCGCCGGCGACATCGAGCGCGCGCAGGAGGCGGCGCTGCTGCGCTCGGGCCTGCCGCTCGCGGCCGACCTGCTGCTGGTGCCGCACCACGGCAGCAAGACCTCGTCGAGCGAGGCCTTCCTCGATGCCGTGCAGCCCGCGGCGGCGCTGGTGCAGTCGGGCTACCGTAACCGCTTCGGCCATCCGGCGCCGCAGGTGGTGCGGCGCTACGAAGAGCGCGGCATCGCGCTGGTGGCGACGCCGCAGTGCGGCGCGGCGACCTGGGCCTCGGCGCAGGCGCGCGTCGTCTGCGAGCGCGAGCGCTCGCGCCGCTACTGGCACCACGCTGCGGCAGTGCGCAGCGGCGAGGCGCCGGACTGATCAGCCGCGCGTCAACCGCGTGCCACGGGCCGCGCCGGGTCGCTGCACCACTCGCTCCAGCTGCCCGCGTACAGCGCGCCCGGCGCGTGGCCCGCGAGCTCCATCGCCAGCAGGTTGTGGATCGCGCTCACGCCGCTGCCGCACTGGTGCACCACGGTCGCGGGGTCGCGCCCCTGCAGGACGGCGTCGAACTCGGCGCGCAGCTGCGCGGCCGGCTTGAAGCGGCCGTCGGGCGCGAGGTTGTCCGTCCACGGGCGGTTGAGTGCGCCGGGGATGTGCCCGGCCACCGGGTCGATCGGCTCGGTCTCGCCCAGGTAGCGCGGCGTGGCGCGCGCGTCGATCACGGTTTGCCGCGCGTCGCCCAGGCGCGCGAGCACGGCGTCGGCGCCGACCAGCGCGCGCAGCGGCGCCCGCGCCGTGAAGCCGCCCGGCGGGCGCGGCGCCTGCGTGCCCCCGGCGCTGGCGCCGCCCGCGGCCTGCCAGGCGGCGAAGCCGCCGTCGAGCACCGCTGCCGCCCCGTGCCCCAGCCACTGCAGCAGCCACCACAGCCGCAGGCAGGGCATGGAGCCGTTCCTGTCGTAGACCACGGCCTGCATGCCGTCGGCGAAGCCGACGCTGGCCAGCCAAGCGGCGAAGCGCTCGCGCGCAGGCAGCGGGTGGCGCCCGCCCGAGGCCGCGGGGCCGCCGGCGGCGCTCAGGTCGTGGTCCAGGTGGGCGTAGACGGCGCCGGGGATGTGCGCCGCGTGGTACTGGCGCAGGCCGAGCCCGGTGTCGGCCAGGTCGAAGCTGCAGTCGAACACCATGGCCGGCTGGCGGCCGTGCATCAGCGCTTGCAGTTCGGTGGCGGAGATCAGCGTGGTGAAGGGCATGTCAGTTCGATGGGGCAGGCGGGGCGCCGCGGCTGCGCAGCCAGGCCGCGGCGATCGCGCTCGCGACGATCACCGCCATGCCCAGCCAGGCGCCGAGCGGCAGGTACTCGCCGAACACCAGCATGCTGAAGATGCTGGCGAAGATCAGCCCGGAGTATTGCAAATTGGCCACCAGCAGCGTGCCGCGCGCGCTGGTCGAGCGCGAGAACGCCATGGTCATGCACAGCTGCCCGCCCGCCGCGAACAGGCCCAGCGGCAGCAGCCACAGCGCGGGCCAGCCGGGGAAGGGCGAGAGGCCCGTGACCGCCATGGCCGCCGCGCCCGCGAGCGTGCAGCCGAGGGCGAAGTAGAACACCGTGCGCGTCTCCGGCTCGCCCAGGCGCGAGAGCGCCACCACCTGCATGTAGGCCAGCGCCGCGCCCATGCCGCCGAGCAGGCCGACCACGGCGGCCAGGCCCTGGTTGCCCGCGACCGTCGGGCGCAGCATCAGCACCACCCCGGCGAAGCCGAGCAGCACGCAGGCGATGAGCGACATCGGCACCGGCGGGCGCCGCTCCCCGGGCGCGGGCCGCCACGCCAGCAGCGCGCCGCCGACGACGAAGGCGGCGATCCAGACGCTGCTCATGTAGCCGAAGGTCATCGCCGTGGGCAGCGGCAGGTAGATGATGGCGTAGAACGACGCCCCGAGCGAGAGCACGCCGATGAAGCTGCGCCAGGCGTGCATGCCGAGGTAGCGCGTGGCCAGGCCGATGCCCTGGCGGCGCGCCAGCCACCACAGCAGCAGCATGCTGATGACGCCGCGCCACAAGACCATCTCCACCGCCGTGAAATGCGGCGCCGCGAGCTTGACGCAGACCCCCATGCTGGCGAAGAAGAACGACGCCAGAACCATCCACAGCGCTTGCATGGGGTTTTGATTGAAAAGTGGCTCCAGCGCTTGCGGGGAAAGCGCTGGCAGCTATGAAATCAGATAGTTTGCAGCGCGTCGCCGAGCCTGGCGCGGTACCACTCGTGGAAGTGCTGCATGCCGTCTTCCATCGGGCTCTGGTAGGGGCCGGCCTCGCTCGTGCCGCGCTGCATCAGCGCCCTGCGGCCGGCGTCCATGCGCTCGCCGATCTCGTCGTCCTCGATCGCGGTCTCCATGTAGGCCGCCTGCTGCGCCTGGACGAACTCGCGCTCGAAGGCGGCGATCTCCTCGGGGTAGTAGAACTCGACCATGTTCAGCGTCTTGTCCGGCCCCATGGGATGCAGCGTCGAGACGGTGAGCACGTGCGGATACCACTCCACCATGATGTGCGGGTAGTAGGTGAGCCAGATCGCGCCGCGCTCGGGCACCCGGCCCTCGCGGTAGCGCAGCAGCACCTCGTGCCAGAGCCTGTAGATGTCGGTGCCGGGCTTGCCGAAGGTCGGCGCCACGCCCACGGTCTGCACCGAATACTCCCGGGCGAACTGCCACGAGAGGTCGTCGCAGGTGACGAAGTTGCCCAGGCCGGGGTGGAACGGCCCGACGTGGTAGTCCTCCAGATAGACCTCGATGAAGGTCTTCCAGTTGTAGTTGCACTCGTGCAGCTCGGCGCGGTCGAACACGTAGCCGTCGAACGACAGCTCGCCGGCCACGCCCATGCCCGCCAGGTCGGCGGCGATGTCGCGCCCGTTGTCCTCGAACAGCAGGCCGTTCCACTCGCGCAGGCCCCAGGCCGGCAGGTCCAGCCCCGGGTTGTCCGGGAAGTGCGGCGCGCCCATCAGCGCGCCGCCGCTGGAATAGGTCCAGCGGTGGATCGGGCAGACGATGTTGCCGCCGGCGTGGCCCTTGCCCTCGCCGCGCAGGTTGCCGCGCCCGCCCAGCATGATGGCCTGGCGGTGGCGGCAGCAGTTGGACAGCAGCTGCACCCGGCCATCCTTGCCGCGCACCAGGGCGCGGCCGCCGTTCTCGTGCGCCAGCACGTGGTAGTCGCCGTTTTCGGGCACGCAAAGCTGGTGGCCGACGTAGCGCGGCCCCTGCGCGAACAGCGTCTGCAGTTCGCGCCGGTACAGCGCTTCGTCGAAGTAACTGGAAACCGGGAGTTGGCTGGCGGCCTGCTGCAGTTGAAGACTTAAATCAGACATGGGCGTGTCCTGACCTAAAGACTCCCCACAGGGAGGGTGCGCGTGCTGCGCACGGGCGAGAAAAAATGAAACCGGCCGGGCACGGTTTGCCGGAGCCGGTTTGGGCGAAGAGGAGCGATTATAGGCAAGCCGGTGCCCGCGCGGCCCGCCGGCGCGGCGACGCGCAAGAGCAGGCAACTAAAATGCAGACTCCGCTGACCCGCGCGCCACGCCCGATCGATTGCCCATGCCCAAGGCCCCCGCCACCCCTGCCGCCCCCGCCGAGCCCGAGAGCTACGAAGCCGCGCTCAAGGAGCTGGAAGAGCTCGTGGCCCGCATCGAGACCGGCCAGCTGCCGCTCGAGCAGATGCTCGGCGGCTACCAGCGCGGCGCCTGGCTGCTGCAGTTCTGCCGCGCCCGGCTCGACGCGGTGCAGCAGCAGATCAAGCTGCTCGACGAAGGCACGCTCAAGCCATGGACTCCCGAGTGATGGACGCCGCCGCGCCGGACTTCGCCGCGCGCGACTGGGTGCGGGCCGCGCAGCAGCGCGTGGAGCAGGCGCTCGACCGCTGGGTGGTCGCCGAGTCGCCGGCCGGCCTGGGCGAGCCCATGCGCTACGCGGTGACAGGCGGCGGCAAGCGCCTGCGCCCGCTGCTGGTGCTGGCCGCCTGCGCGGCGGTGGGCGGCAACCCCGAGGCGGCGCTGCGCGCGGCCTGCGCGGTCGAGCTGATCCACGCCTATTCGCTGGTGCACGACGACCTGCCGTGCATGGACAACGACGTGCTGCGCCGCGGCCAGCCGACGGTGCACGTGCGCTTCGGCGAGGCGCGCGCGCTGCTGGCGGGCGATGCGCTGCAGGCGCTGGCCTTCGAGCTGCTCACGCCGACCGAGGGCGTGCCGCCCGCGATGCAGGCCGGGCTGTGCCGCCTGCTGGCGCAGGCCGCGGGCGTGCAGGGCATGGCGGGCGGGCAGGCGATCGACCTGGCCAGCGTCGGCCGGCAGCTGGACGAGCAGGAGCTGCGCACCATGCACCGCCTCAAGACCGGGGCGCTGCTGCAGGCCAGCGTGCTCATGGGTGCGGCCTGCGGCGCGCCGAACCTGCGCGCGCGCAAGGCGCTGTCGCAGTACGGCGCGGCCGTGGGCCTGGCGTTCCAGGTGGTGGACGACGTGCTCGACGTGACGCAGGACTCCGCCACGCTCGGCAAGACCGCGGGCAAGGACGCCGCGTGCAGCAAGCCCACCTACGTCTCGCTGCTCGGCCTCGACGGCGCGCGGGCCGAGGCGCAGGCGCTGCTGCGGGAGGCGCAGCAGGCATTGCGCGGCTGCGGCCTGGCCGATACCCGGGCCCTCGCCGCGCTGGCCGAAATGGTGGTACACCGCACGCATTGATCTTGCGTGCGGGGTTTTGAAGGAAATTCAGCTCCAGCGCTTGCCAGGCAAGCGCTGGTAGCTATCAAAACAGAGTTTATGGCGACGACGAACTACCCCCTGCTGGAACGCGTGAACGACCCGGCCGACCTGCGCCGGCTCTCGCGCGCCGAGCTCAAGACGCTCGCCGGCGAGCTGCGCGCCTTCGTGCTCGAGAGCGTCTCCAGGACCGGCGGGCACCTGAGCTCCAACCTCGGCACGGTGGAGCTCACGATCGCGCTGCACACGGTGTTCGACACGCCCGAGGACCGGCTGGTGTGGGACGTGGGCCACCAGTCCTACCCGCACAAGATCCTCACCGGGCGGCGCGAGCGCATGGACACGCTGCGCCAGCTGGGCGGCATTTCCGGTTTCCCGATGCGTTCGGAGAGCCCCTACGACACCTTCGGCACCGCGCACTCCTCCACCAGCATCTCGGCGGCGCTGGGCATGGCGCTGGCCGCGCGGCAGAAGGGCGAGAGCCGCCACTGCGTGGCCATCATCGGCGACGGCGCGATGACCGCCGGCATGGCCTTCGAGGCGCTGAACAACGCCGGCGTGGCCGACTGCAACCTGCTGGTGGTGCTCAACGACAACGACATGAGCATCAGCCCGCCCGTGGGTGCGCTCAACCGCTACCTGGCGCAGCTCATGAGCGGGCGCTTCTACGCCAGGGCGCGCGACGTGGGCAAGAACGTGCTCAAGAACGTGCCGCCGCTGCTGGAGCTGGCCAAGCGCATCGAGCAGCAGGCCAAGGGCATGGTGGTGCCCGCCACCCTGTTCGAGAACTTCGGCTTCAACTACATCGGCCCGATCGACGGGCACGACCTCGATTCGCTCATCCCCACGCTGGAAAACATCAGGCAGCTCAAGGGCCCGCAGTTCCTGCACGTGGTGACCAAGAAGGGCCAGGGCTACAAATTGGCCGAGGCCGACCCGGTGGCCTACCACGGCCCGGGCAAGTTCGACCCCCGGATCGGCCTGGTCAAGCCCGCCACGCCGCCCCGGCAGACCTTCACCCAGGTCTTCGGCCAGTGGCTGTGCGACATGGCCGAGCAGGACCCGCGCCTGGTGGCGATCACGCCCGCGATGCGCGAGGGCTCGGGCCTGGTGGAGTTCCACCGGCGCTTTCCCGGCCGCTACCACGACGTGGGCATCGCCGAGCAGCATGCCGTCACCTGCGCCGCCGGCATGGCCTGCGAGGGGCTCAAGCCCGTGGTCGCCATCTATTCCACCTTCCTGCAGCGCGGCTACGACCAGCTGATCCACGACGTGGCGCTGCAGAACCTGCCGGTGGTGTTCGCGCTCGACCGCGCGGGCATCGTCGGCGCCGACGGCGCGACGCACTGCGGCGCGTTCGACATCGCCTTCACGCGCTGCGTGCCCAACATGGCGCTGGCCTGCCCGGCCGACGAGCGCGAGTGCCGCCAGCTCCTGACCACGGCGTTCGAGCAGGACCATCCCGTGGCGGTGCGCTACCCGCGCGGCAGCGGCGTCGGCGCCGCGCCGCTGCCCGGGCTCGATGGCCTGCCCTACGGCAAGGGCGAGCTGCGGCGCGAAGGGCGCCGCGTGGCGCTGCTGGCGTTCGGTACGCTGCTCTACCCGGCGCTGGCCGCCGGCGAGCGGCTCGACGCCACCGTGGCCAACATGCGCTGGGCCAAGCCGCTGGACGCGGAACTGCTCGCGCGCGTCGCGGCCTCGCACGACGCGCTGGTGACGCTGGAGGAAGGCGCGGTGATGGGCGGCGCGGGCAGCGCGGTGGCCGAGGCGCTGGCCGCCGCCGGCGTGGCCAAGCCGCTGCTGCACCTGGGCCTGCCCGACGGGTTCATCGAGCATGGCGACCCGGCCAGGCTGCTCGCGCTGCTGGGCCTGGACGCGGCCGGCATCGAGCGCGCGGTGCGCGAGCGCTTCGCCGGCCTGCTGGAGCCGGCGCCCGGGCTGCGCGCTGTGGGCGAGCACTGAGAAAACGCGGCTGCGCGCCACCCTGGCGCGCACGTGGGAAATCCCTGAGGCGTGCGTGGTGTGGGTTGACTACACTACGAAATGTTTCAAAACCGAGGTCATTCAAAGGAGCCGTACCCATGGATCGTCGTTCTCTGATCAAAAATGCCGGCATCGCCGGCGTGCTGGCCGCCGGCGTCGCGCCCGCGGTGCACGCGCAGCAAACCGTGCGCTGGCGCCTGGCCACGAGCTTTCCCAAGGCGCTGGAGACGCTGCACGGCTGCGCCGTGAAATTCTCCGAGACCGTCAAGGCGCTGTCGGGCGGCAAGTTCGAGGTCTCGGTGCACGCCGCCGGCGAGCTGATCCCGGCCTTCGGCATCGTCGACGCGCTGGCCGACGACTCCATCGAGATGGGCGAGACCGCCGCCTACTACTACACCGGCAAGGACCCTTCGTTCGCCTTCAGCTGCGCCATCCCGTTCGGCTTCACGGCCCAGCAGAACCAGTCCTGGAAGCTGCACGGCAACGGCCACAAGCTGCTCGACGAGCTGTTCGCCAAGTACAACTTCTTCGCGCGCAGCGCGCTCAACACCGGCACGCAGATGGGCGGCTGGTACCGCAAGGAGATGAACAAGCCCGAGGACTTCAAGGGCCTGAAGATGCGCCTGGGTGGCGGCGTGTTCGGCGAGTCGATGGCCAAGCTCGGCGTGGTGGCGCAGAACATGCCCGGCGGCGACGTGTACCAGGCGCTGGAGAAGGGCACGCTCGATGCGGCCGAGTTCGTCGGGCCGTATGACGATGCCAAGATGGGCTGGAACAAGGTCGCCAAGTACTACTACTACGGCGGCTGGTGGGAAGGCGGCGCCGACCTGGAGTTCTTCGTCAACAAGAAGGCCTACGCCAAGCTCTCGCCCGAGTACCAGGCCATCGTCAACGCCGCCATGGACGTGGCGTACAACGACGGCACGTCCAAGTACCTGTACCTGAACCCGATCGCGCTCAAGCAGCTGGTGGCCAGCGGCACGCAGCTCAAGCGCTTCAACAAGGAGATCGTGCAGGCCGGCTTCAATGCCGCGCAGGAAGTCTACGCCGAGCACAGCGCCAAGGACCCGCAGTTCAAGAAGATCATCGACGACCTGCGCGCCTTCCAGCGCGACCAGATCCTCTGGAACCGCATCTCCGAGCTGGTGTTCACGCAGGACATGGCCTCGCTCAAGATCTGAGTACAACCCCCTGAGCCGCTTCGCGTCTTCCCCCTTCTCTCACGCTGCGCGTGGGAAGGGGGACGCCACCAGCGCTGCGGGGCGGCCCTTGCGCGGTGGCCCTGGCTTGGGCCGTGCCAGATTGAGGCGTCGCGGGTTACGCGATGCGTCGTGAAAGACTGAGAAGGTGTTGCCCACGAAAAACCGCGGCCATGGCCGCGGTTTTTTTTCGTCCGCGCCGGCGGCGCTACTTGCCGATCGCGTCCTGGATGGCCTTCATCGGGTCCGGGGCCTCGCCGCCGACCGGGCCCGAGTGGTCGTCGTCCGCGCCCGGCAGGCCGCTGCCATTGGCCGGAGCCTGGCTGCCCTGGCCCGCGCCGGCGTCGCTGCCGGGCAGCGCCGGCGCGCTGTTGAAGTCCGAGCCGGTGTTCTGGTCCAGGTCGAGCAGCATCTGCTCGCCCACCGCCTTCATGTCCACGTCGACCTTCTTGTCCAGGCCGCCCGTCACCAGCGCCGGGAAGGCGATCAGGATGGCCACCATGGACAGCTGCAGCAGCAGGAAGGGAATGGCGCCCTTGTAGATCTGCATGGTGGTGACCGGCTCCATGGTCTTGCCGGTGTGGCTGTCCACGTAGGGCTTCTCGGGCGCGACCGAGCGCAGGTAGAACAGCGCGAAGCCGAACGGCGGGTGCAGGAACGAGGTCTGCATGTTCACCGCCAGCAGCACGCCGAACCAGATCAGGTCGATGCCCATCTTGTCGGCGATCGGCGCGAGCACCGGCACGACGATGAACGAGAGCTCGAAGAAGTCGAGGAAGAACGCCAGGAAGAACACCAGCACGTTCACGAAGATCAGAAAGCCCAGCTGCCCGCCCGGCAGCTTGGCCAGCAGGTGCTCGACCCAGACCGGCCCGTCGGCGGTCTGGAACACCATGCTGAACACGGTGGCGCCGATCAGGATGAACATCACGAACGAGGCGAGCTTGGTCGTCGTATCCAGCGCCTGGCGCAGCAGCGCCCAGCTCAGGCGTTTGCGCATCACCGCCATGATGAGCGCGCCCATCGCGCCCATGGCGCCGCCCTCGGTCGGCGTGGCCACGCCCAGGAAGATGGTGCCCAGCACCAGGAAGATCAGCAGCAGCGGCGGGATCAGCACGAAGGTCACGCGCTCGGCCAGCTTGGACAGCAGCCCTAGGTGCGTGACGCGGTTGACGACGGCGATCAGCCAGGCGAAGAAACTGCCGCCGCACATGGCGACGACGATCTTCTCGTCGGTCGGCACGAATTCCACCAACTCGCCCTGCCACCAGGTATGGATGGCCGCCATGTTCTTGCCCAGGAGCACGGCGATCGCGGTGGACAGCAGCGCCAGCAGCGCGAGCGAGAGGTAGCCGGAGCGGCCGCTGGGCTCGCGGAAGGTGCGCGCCTCGGGCGGCAGCGCCGGCACCATCTTGGGCCGGAAGATGGCGAGGGCGAAGACGAACAGGATGTACAGCCCCATGAGCGTGAAGCCCGGGATGAACGCGCCCTTGTACATGTCGCCCACGCTCTTGCCCATCTGGTCGGCCAGCACGATCAGCACGAGGGACGGCGGGATGATCTGCGCCAGCGTGCCCGACGCCGCGATCACGCCGCTGGCCAGGCTGCGGCTGTAGCCGTAGCGCAGCATGATGGGCATGGAGATCAGGCCCATCGAGATCACCGAGGCCGCGACCACGCCGGTGGTGGCCGCCAGCATGGCGCCGACCAGCACCACCGCCAGCGCCAGGCCGCCGCGCAGCGGGCCGAACACCTGGCCGACCGATTCGAGCAGGTCCTCGGCCATGCCGCTGCGCTCCAGGATCAGGCCCATCAGGGTGAAGAAGGGCACCGCCAGCAGCGTCTCGTTGGCCATGATGCCGATCAGGCGCAGCGGCAGCACGCTGAGGATGGCCGACGGGAAGATGTCCAGGTACACCCCGAGCAGGCCGAAGAACATGCCGGCCGCCCCGAGCGAGAAGGCGACGGGAAAGCCCAGGAGCAGGAAGAGGATCAGCCCCACGAACATGATGGGGGCGAAGTTGGATGCGATGAATGCCATGGTGTGGATGCTCCCGCGCGCTGGTCAGCGGGCCTGCGCGGGGGCGGCGGCTCGGGCGGTTTCCTGGCGCAGCGCTTCGATCAGCGCCTCCTCGTCGGTTTTCTCGCCGCTCTTTTCGGTCGGGTCCGGCCCGTGGCCCTTGAGGAACGCGATGCACTTGATCAGCTCCGACCAGCCCTGCAGCAGCAGCAGGGCGAAGCCCAGCGGCAGCGCCAGCCACACCGGCCAGCGGATCAGGCCACCGGGGTTGCTCGACATCTCGCCCGTCTGGACCATCTGCAGGGTCAGCGGGATGGTGAAGTACAGCACCATGAGGCACAGCGGCGTGAGGAAGAACACCAGGCCGAGGATCTCGACCGCGACCTGCAGCTTCTTCGGGAAGTGGCTGTTGAGCACGTCGATGCGCACGTGGTCGCGCTTGAGCAGCGTGTAGCCGGCCGCGATCAGGAACGACCAGGCGAACAGGTACCACTGCACCTCGAGGTAGGCGTTGGAGCTGTAGTCGAAGACCTTGCGGACGACGGCGTTGACCGCGCTGATGGCGGTGGCGCCGAAGATCAGCCAGATGGCGTATTTGCCGACGAAGCCGTTGAGCTTGTCGATGGCTCGCGATAGCGAGAGCAGAGCCTGCATGGTGTCTCCTGGAAGGCGGCTGGATGAGCACGTTGCCCGCCGGCCGGGTAGGCCTGGGGCACGTCGGAAGGCGTGAATGAGGGGTTCGTTCACACCTTCTCGGATGTCAGGTAAGTGACACCGCGGGATTCTACGGTCTGCAACTTCTTGTATCGGGTTGCCGCCTGCCGCCTGCCGCGTCAGTCCGCCAGCGCCACGCCCTTCACCTGCGCGAACAGCGCCTCGCCGACGCGCAGCGCCAGCGCCTCGCTCGAATGCCGGGTGACCCGGGCGAGCAGCGGCGTGCCCGCGCAGTCGAGCGCGATGGCCACCTGGCCCGGGCCGTCGGGCGCGATCTGGGTGATGCGCGCGGGCAGCACGTTGAGGATGGTGCTGTCCTCGGCGCGCGTGCGGGAAAGGCTCACGTCGCGCGCGGGCACGCGCAGGCGCACGCGGCTGCCGGGCGCATGCTCGCGCGTGCTCACTAGGCGCAGCTCGCCGCCGCCGAAGCGCACCGTGAGCAGGTGGTCGGTCGCGTCGTGGCTCGCCACCACGGCGTCGACCAGCGCGGCCGCGCCCTCGCCGTGCGCCAGCGGCAGGTCCAGGCGCGCGAGCATGGGCGCCGTCGGCCCCTGGGCGCGCACCCGGCCCTGCTCGATCAGCACCAGGTGGCCGGCCAGCCGCGCCACCTCGTCGATGCTGTGGCTCACGTAGAGCACCGGGATGTCCAGGCTGCGCTGCAGCCGTTCCAGGTAGGGCAGCACCTCGGCCTTGCGCGCGGCGTCCAGCGCCGCCAGCGGCTCGTCCATCAGCAGCATGTGCGGGCTGGCGGCCAGCGCGCGGGCGATGGCCACGCGCTGGCGCTCGCCGCCCGAGAGGGTCTGCGGCGCGCGCTCCATCAGCGGCGCGAGGCCGAGCAACTGCACCGCCTGGTCGAGCGAGACGCGCCGCTCGCGCGCGGGCAGCCGGCGCAGGCCGTATTCCATGTTGCGCCGCACGCTCAGGTGCGGGAACAGGCTGGCTTCCTGGAACACGTAGCCGAGCTGGCGGCGGTGCGTGGGCAGCCAGGTGGCCGTGGCGTCGTCCTGCCAGACCTGGCCGTTGATCTCGACGCGCCCCTGCGCGCGCTCCAGCCCGGCGATCGCGCGCAGGCAGGTGGTCTTGCCGCAGCCCGACGGGCCGAACAGCGCGCTGACGCCCTGGCCGGGCAGGCGCAGGTCGACGTCGAGGGTGAAGCCGGCGCGCGCGAGGCGCAGGCGCGTCTGGATCGCGCTCATTGCAGCCGCCCCTTGGGCTGCAGCCAGTGCAGCAGCACCAGCACGATGAAGGCGAACACCACCATGCCGCCCGCGAGCCAGTGCGCGTGGGTGTATTCCATGGCCTCGACGTGGTCGTAGATCTGTACCGAGACCACCCGCGTCTTGCCCGGGATGTTGCCGCCGAGCATCAGCACCACGCCGAACTCGCCCACGGTGTGCGCGAAGCTCAGCACCGCGGCGGTGATGAAGCCGGGCCGCGCCAGCGGCAGCGCGACCGTGAAGAAGCGGTCCAGCGGCCCCGCGCCGAGCGAGGCGGCGACCTCCAGCGGGCGCGTGCCGATGGACTCGAAGGCGCGCTGCAGCGGCTGCACCGCGAACGGCAGCGAATAGACGATGGAGCCGACCACCAGCCCGCCGAAGGTGAACGGCAGGCGCCCCCAGCCCATGGCCTGCGTGAACTGGCCCATCGGGCCGTTGGGCCCCATCAGCACCAGCAGGTAGAAGCCGATCACGGTGGGCGGCAGCACCAGCGGCAGCGCCACCACCGCGCCCACCGGCGCGCGCCAGCGCGAGGGCGTGTGCGCCAGCCACCAGGCCACGGGGGTGCACAGCACCAGCAGCACGACGGTGGTCAGCCCGGCGAGCTCGAGCGTGAGCCGGATGGCCGACCAGTCATCGGGGGAGAGCAGGGGCACGGCGGTCAGTGCGGGGGAGTGGGGCGGCAGGGGCCCGATTTAAGCACAAAAGCGGGCCGCAGCCCGCTACCGGCAAGCGCCATGCGCTTCAGAAAGAATAGCCGTAGGACTGGATGACGGCGCGCGCCTTGTCGCCCTTGAGGTACTGCATCAGCGCCGCCGCCGCCGCGTTGCCCTCGCCCG
Organism: Pseudomonadota bacterium; assembly: GCA_963205335.1. Classification (GTDB taxonomy): domain Bacteria; phylum Pseudomonadota; class Gammaproteobacteria; order Burkholderiales; family Burkholderiaceae_C; genus Comamonas_C. The sequence continues at coordinate 37,630 of CAUJIM010000001.1, read as the reverse complement.
GCTTGAGCACGATCGCGTCCTGGCGGATGGTGTCGTGCAGGTTGGCCGGCACGACCCAGGCCGAGCCCTCGCGCAGCTTGCCGTTCTCGGTCACCTGCGAGAGCGCGACGAAGCCCAGCTCGGCATTGCCCGAGGCGGCGAACTGGTAGGTCTGGCCGATGTTCTCGCCCTGCACGATGCGCGGCTGCACCTGACTGGTGAGGCCGAGCTTGTCCAGCGTCTGCATCGCCGCCGCGCCGTAGGGCGCGAGCTTGGGGTTGGCGATGGCGATGTGCTGCCAGTCGGTCTTGGAGAGCACCTTGCCCTCGGCGTCGACGGTGTTCGCCTGCTTGCTCCAGAGCACGAGCTGGCCGATCGCGTAGGTGAAGCGCGAGGCATCCACGCCCAGGCCTTCCTTGGCGATCTTCGCGGGCGTGGCGTCGTCGGCCGCGAGCAGGATGCCGAACGGCGCGCCGTTCTTGATCTGCGCGTAGAACTTGCCGGTGGCGCCGAACGAGAGCTCGGCCTTGTGGCCCGTGTCCTGCTCGAACTGCGCGGCGATCTTCTGCATCGGCGCGGTGAAGTTGGCCGCGACGGCGACGGCGACGTTTTCGGCGTGGGCGCCCGGGCATGCGGCGAGCGCGAGGCCGATCAGCGTGAGCGCATGGCGCACGAGGGTGGTGTGGGACATGGAAACCTCGCTATTCCGTTGATGAATAGCGATGGAGTATAGGGTTTCCGGGCGCGGGTGCGGCATGATGGCGCGCATGGCCAAGGGCAAGACATCGGTTTTCGGGGCGCTGGGGCAGGAGCAGTCCGACCGGCGCATCGCCATCCTGCGCGAGATCGGCGCGGGCGGCTCGATCTCGCAGGCGGCGCGCAGCGTCGGCGTGAGCTACAAGGCCGCCTGGCAGGCGCTCGACACGCTGACCAACCTGGCGGGCGTGGCGCTGGTCGAGCGCGTGGTGGGTGGCGTGGGCGGGGGCGGCGCGCGGCTCACCGGCGCGGGGCGCGAGCTGCTGGCGGCGGCCGACGCCATGGGGCAGGCGCGCGCGCAGGTGCTGGCCCGGCTGGCGCGCGACGGCGCCGCCGCCCACGCCGGCGCCGCGCAGCTGGCGGTGCGCACCAGCATGCGCAACCAGTGGCCGTGCACGGTGCAGGCGCTGCAGCGCCAGGGGCCGCTGGTGCGCGTGCAGCTGCGCGCGCCGGGCGGCACGGCGGGCCCCGGGCTCGACGTGCAGGCGCGCATCACGCGCGAGAGCGCCGAGCTGCTCGGCCTGGCGCCCGGCCTGCAGGCGCAGGTGCTGTGCAAGGCCACGGCGGTGCGCGTGCTGCCGCGCCCGCCCGCGCCCGCCGCCGCGCAGGAGAACCAGTGGCCCGGCCGCGTGCGGCGCGTGGCGCGCGGGCCGCTGGGCGACGAGATCGCGGTGCAGCTCGACGGCGGGCTGCAGATCGTCGGCTTCGCGCCGGCCGGATCGGGCCTGCGCGCGCGCTCGGCGGTGGTGGCTTGCGCCGATGCCAGCGTGCTGGCGATCATGGTGCAGGTGCCGTAGACGGGTTCCGGACGGGCTGCGCGGCGCGCCGCGCCATCCGCGTAATCCCTGCCCTTGCGCCGCGGCCTGCTCTGCTAGCATGCCGCGAGGCTTTTTCCTGCACTGCACCATGGGCGCGTTCATCTTCCGACGCTTGATCCAGGCCATCGTGGTCATGGTGGTGGTGGCCTTCGTCGCGTTTCTGCTGTTCCAGTACGTCGGCGATCCGGTGGTCTTCCTGCTGGGGCAGGACGCCAAGCCCGAGCAGATCCGCCAGCTGCGCGCCGACCTGGGGCTGGACCAGCCGTTCTTCGTGCAGTTCTGGCATTTCCTCGTCAACGCCGCGCAGGGCGAGTTCGGCCTGAGCCTGCGCCAGGGGCAGAAGGTCTCCAGCCTGCTGGGCGAGCGCTTTCCCGCGACCTTCGAGCTGTCCATCGTGGCGGCCGCGCTGGCGCTGCTGGTGGGCGTGCCGATGGGGGTGTACGCGGCGCTCAGGCGCGGCAACTTCCTGAGCCAGACGTTCATGATCGTCTCGCTGCTGGGCGTGTCGCTGCCGACCTTCCTGATCGGCATCCTGCTGATCCTGGTGTTCTCCGTGCTGCTCGGCTGGATGCCCAGCTTCGGCCGGGGCGAGACGGTGCAGATCGGCTGGTGGAGTTCGGGCCTGTTCACGCGCGACGGCTGGATGCACATGATCCTGCCGGCGATCACGCTGGCGATCTTCCAGCTCGCGCTCGTCATGCGGCTGGTGCGCGCCGAGATGCTGGAGGTGCTGCGCACCGACTACATCAAGTTCGCCCGCGCCCGCGGCCTGACGGACCGCGCCATCCACTACGGCCACGCGCTCAAGAACACGCTGGTGCCGGTGATGACCATCACCGGGCTGCAGCTCGGCGGCCTGATCGCCTTCGCCATCATCACCGAGACGGTGTTCCAGTGGCCCGGCATGGGCCTGCTGTTCATCCAGGCGGTGACCTTCGCCGACGTGCCGGTGATGGCGGCCTACCTGTGCCTGATCTCGCTGATCTTCGTCGTCATCAACCTGGTCGTCGACCTGCTGTACGTGGCGGTCGATCCGCGCCTGCGCGTCGGCCGTTGATCCGCTTTCCGTTCACCACACCAACCAAGGAGACTTCCATGACATTCAAGACCCTGGGCCTGCCCGCGCTGGTGGGCGCGGCCGTGCTGGCGCTGGCCGCCGCCGCTTCGGCGCAGACCGTGCGCATCGCCAACCAGGGCGATGCGCTGTCGCTCGACCCGCACTCGCTCAACGAGTCGCTGCAGCTGTCGGTGGACAGCAACGCCTACGAGGCGCTGGTCGGCTGGAACCAGAAGCTGGAAATGCAGCCCATGCTGGCGACGTCGTGGAAGCAGACCGCGCCCACGGTCTGGCGCTTCGAGCTGCGCAAGGGCGTGAAGTTCTACGACGGCACGCCGTTCACCGCCGACGACGTGGTCTTCACCCTGGGCCGCATCATGTCGGACGGCTCGGACATGAAGAGCTACGGCACCGACATCAAGGAGACGCGCAAGATCGACGACCACACGATAGAGATCGAGACCAAGGCGGCGCAGCCCATCCTGCCGCAGATCCTCTCGCAGGTCTACATCATGAGCAAGAAGTGGTGCGAGGAGAACAACGCGCTCAAGCCGGTGGACAAGCGCAAGGGGGTGGAGAACACCGCCTCGTTCAAGACCAACGGCACCGGGCCGTTCCACGTGCGCGAGCGCCAGCCGGGCGTGCGCACGGTGTTCGTGCGCAACCCGCGCTACTGGGGCAAGATCGAGGGCAACGTGCAGGAAGTCATCTTCACGCCGATCGCCAACCCGGCCACGCGCGTGGCGGCGTTGCTCTCGGGCGAGGTGGACGTGATGGAGCCGGTGCCGGTGCAGGACATCGCGCGCATCAACGCCAATCCGGCCACCCGCGCGATCACCGGCCCCGAGCTGCGCACCATTTTCCTGGGCATGGACCAGAAGCGCGACGAGCTGCTGTTTTCCAGCGTGAAGGGCAAGAACCCGTTCAAGGACGTGCGCGTGCGCAAGGCCTTCTTCCAGGCCATCGACATCGAGGGCATCAAGAAGACGGTGATGCGCGGCCAGTCGCGCCCGACGGCGCTGATGGTGGGCCCCGGCATCAACGGCTGGACCGAGGCGCAGGACAAGCGCCTGCCCTTCGACGTGGAGGCGGCCAGGAAGCTGATGGCCGAGGCCGGCTACCCGAACGGCTTCGAGGTCGCGATGAACTGCCCGAACGACCGCTACGTGAACGACGGGCAGATCTGCCAGGCGGTGGCGGCCAATTTGTCCAAGATCAACGTCAAGATCAACCTGCAGGCCGAGACCAAGGGCACCTACTTCCCCAAGATCCTGCGCCGCGACACGAGCTTCTACATGCTGGGCTGGACGCCCTCGACCTATGACGCGCACAACGCGCTCAACGCCCTGATGCGCTGCCCCGACGAGAAGACCGGCGCCGGGCAGTTCAACCTGGGCAGCTACTGCAACGCCAGGCTCGACGAGCTCACCGTCGCGATCGGCTCCGAGACCGACCAGGCCAAGCGCAACGAAATGATCAAGGAAGCCTTCCAGATCCACATGGACGAGGTGGGCCACCTGCCGCTGCACCAGCAGACGCTGGCCTGGGGCGCGAGCAAGAAGGTCGAGCTGGTGCAGCTGGCCGACAACTTCATGCCCTTCAAGTGGATCCGCGTGAAGCCGTGACGGCGCGGGCCTGCGGGCCTCGTCCGCGGGCCCGGAAACCAGAGGAAAAACGGCCGCCGGCGCTTGCCTGTCAAGCGCTGGCAGCTACAGTTCAATGAGCAACATCCTGGCCCGCTGGCTCGACAGCGACATCGGCTACAGCTTCCGCCGCTCGCCCACCGCGATCGTGGCGGCGGCGCTGGCCTTCGTCTGCATCTTCTGCGCCGTCTTCGCCGGCTGGGTGGCGCCGCACGACCCGTTCGACCTGAGCACGCTCGAGCTGAGCGACGCGCGGCTGCCGCCGGCCTGGTCGGCCGAGGGCCGCTCCACCTACCTGCTGGGCACCGACGACCAGGGGCGCGACATCCTCTCGGCGCTGATCTACGGCGCGCGCATCTCGCTCGTCGTCGGCGTCGTCTCGGTGGTCCTGTCGGTGCTCGCGGGCGTGTCGCTCGGGCTGCTCGCGGGCTTCAAGGGCGGCTGGATCGACACCTTCCTGATGCGCGTGTGCGACGTGATGCTGTCCTTCCCGGCCATCCTGGTGGCGCTGCTGATCGCCGGGGTCGGCCGCGCCATGTTCCCCAACGCGCACGACTCCGTGGCGTTCGGCGTGCTGATCATCGCGATCTCGCTGACCGGCTGGGTGCAGTACGCGCGCACCGTGCGCGGCAGCACCATGGTCGAGCGCGGCAAGGAGTACGTGCAGGCGGCGCGCGTCACCGGCGTGTCGCCGCCGCGCATCATGCTGCGCCACGTGCTGCCCAACGTGCTCGGGCCGGTGCTGGTGCTGGCCACCATCCAGGTGGCCACCGCCATCATCACCGAGGCCACGCTGTCCTTCCTCGGCGTGGGCGTGCCGCCGACCTCGCCCTCGCTCGGCACCCTGATCCGCATCGGCAACGACTACCTGTTCTCGGGCGAATGGTGGATCACCATCTTCCCCGGCGTGATGCTGGTGCTGATCGCGCTGTCGGTCAACCTGCTCGGCGACTGGCTGCGCGATGCGCTCAACCCGCGGCTGCGCTGATCTGCGTATTTTTTGGCTGCAGCGCTTGCCTGTCGAGCGCTGAGAGCTATTGCATTGATAGTAAATCGGATGGCCTTGCTGGAAGTCAAGAACCTGGTGGTCGAGTTCCCGAACCGGCGCGGCACGCTGCGCGCGCTCGACGACATCTCGTTTTCCATCGCGCCGGGCGAGATCCTGGGCGTGGTGGGCGAGTCGGGCGCGGGCAAGTCGCTCACCGGCGCCGCCATCATCGGCCTGCTGGAGCCGCCGGGGCGCGTGGCGGGCGGCCAGATCCTGCTGGAGGGCCGGCGCATCGACAACCTGCCGGCGCCGCAGATGCGCCCGATCCGCGGGCGGCAGATCGGCGCGATCTTCCAGGACCCGCTGACCTCGCTCAACCCGCTCTACAGCATCGGCCGGCAGCTGGTCGAGACCATCCGGACGCATTTGCCGATGAGCGCCGGCGCGGCGCGCCAGAGGGCCATCGAGCTGCTCAGGGACACCGGCATCCCCGCCGCCGAGCAGCGCATCGACCACTACCCGCACCAGTTCTCCGGCGGCATGCGCCAGCGCGTGGTGATCGCGCTGGCGCTGGCGGCCGAGCCCAGGCTGATCGTCGCCGACGAGCCGACCACGGCGCTCGACGTGTCGATCCAGGCACAGATCATCGGCCTGCTCAAGCGCGTGTGCCGCGAGCGCGGCGCCGCCGTGATGCTGATCACGCACGACATGGGCGTGATCGCCGAGACCTGCGACCGCGTGGCCGTGATGTACGCCGGGCGCATCGCCGAGATCGGCCCGGTGCGCGAGGTCATCCACCGGCCCGCGCACCCCTACACCGCGGGCCTGATGGCGTCCATCCCCGACATGGAGCAGGAGCGCGAGCAGCTCGAGCAGATCGACGGCGCCATGCCGCGCCTGAACGCCGTCCCCCGGGGCTGCGCCTTCCATCCGCGCTGCCCCAGGGCGTTCGACCGCTGCCGCGCCGAGCGCCCCGAGCTGATGCCGGCAGGGGCCACGCAGGCCGCGTGCTGGCTGCATGCCGGCGAGGAGGCGGCGCCATGACGTTCGAGACCAATCCTGCTCCAGGGGGAGAGGGCGCGGGTGAGCCGCTGGTGCGCGCCGAGGGCCTGGCCAAGACCTTCGACGTCTCGCCGCCGCTGCTCAACCGCATCCTCGAGCGCAAGCCGCGCGTGCTGCTGCACGCGGTGGACGAGGCCAGCTTCAGCATCCGCAAGGGCGAGACGCTGGCGCTGGTGGGCGAATCGGGCTGCGGCAAGAGCACCGTGGCGCGCCTGCTGGTGGGCCTGCACGAGCCCACGCGCGGCCGCTTCTTCTTCCGCGGCCAGGATGCGCACGCCGCCTACCGGGGGCGCGACGGGCGCCAGCTGCGCCGCGGCATCCAGATGATCTTCCAGGACCCCTACGCCAGCCTGAACCCGCGCTGGAAGGTGGCCGACATCGTGGCCGAGCCGCTGCGCGAGCACGCCATGGTGCGCGGCCAGGTGCAGGCCGACGAGCGCGTGGCCGCGCTGCTGCAATCGGTGGGCCTGGCGGCGGCGGACATGGGCAAGTTCCCGCACCAGTTCTCGGGCGGGCAGCGCCAGCGCATCTCGATCGCGCGCGCGCTCGCCACCGAGCCCGAGTTCCTGGTGTGCGACGAGCCGACCAGCGCGCTCGACGTGTCGGTGCAGGCGCAGGTGCTCAACATCATGAAGAACCTGCAGCGCGAGCGGCGGCTCACCTACCTCTTCATCAGCCACAACCTGGCGGTGGTGCGCCACGTGAGCGACCACGTGGGCGTGATGTACCTGGGCCGCATCGTCGAGCTCGCGCCCAAGCGCCAGCTCTTCGCCATGCCGCGCCACCCCTACACGCGCATGCTGCTGGACGCGATCCCCAAGATGCGCGACACCGGCCGCGCGCGCACCCCGGTGCAGGGCGAGGTGCCCAACCCGCTCGACCCGCCCCCGGGCTGCGCCTTCCACCCGCGCTGTCCGCTGGCCAACGAGCGCTGCAGGATCGAGCGGCCCAGGCTGCTGACGATCGATGGCGCGCAGGTGGCCTGCCACGCGGTGCAGGAAGGGCGGACTTGATTCAGCCGGCCAGCCCGTCCGCCGCCTGGAACAGCGCCTGCCGCGCCTGGCTGACGACCTGGCCCTTCCAGGCGTCGGTGTCGGTGTAGAAGGCGCGCAGCATGCGGGCCTTGATCCCGGCGGCGAGCGACGGGGGCGCCTCGGGGTGCCGCGCCAGCCAGTGGTCGCCGCGCAGCGCGTCCAGCACCTCGGTGATCGGCTCGGTGCCGTATTCCAGCGCGATGCCGGTGTACTCGGCCTGCGGCGCGGCGTCGTGGATCGACTCCCACATCAGGCCCGTCAGCAGCGGGCTGGTGGACGAGCCGTCGTAGATCGACGTGATGTGCTCGCCCCACCAGCGGCGCGCGCGGGCCACGTCGGCGGCGTTGTCGCGGCCGGCCCAGATGCGCTCGCCCACGCCGCTCGGCCCCAGGCCGGTGTGCAGGTCGATCCAGGCCACGCGGCGGGTGCCCGCGGCGTGCTGCGCCAGCACCCGGCGCAGGGTCTGGTTGCTCCAGGTGGGCGCCTGCCCGCCGAAGAACAGGCCATCGGCGAACTCGTGCTGGCCTTGCGAGATGGCTGCCTGCCAGGCCGCCACGCCGTGGCTGGCGATGAAGGCCTGCACGGCCTGGCGGTTGGCCTCGTCGGGCGGCCAGGCCTCGGGCAGCAGCAGGGGGTGCACCTGGCGGTAGGCCGGGTTGTCGGGCAGGGGCCGGCCGAAGTCGTGGAAGTTGCGGTTCAGGTCGACGTTCTCCTGCGTCACGCGGCGCATGTGCGAGAAACCGTAGGGGTTGAGCGCGTGGACGTAGAGCACCGCCACGCCGGCGGCGCGGGCCTTGCCGCGCCATTCGGCGTCGTGCAGGGCGAACACCTGCACGCCGCTGCCGCAAAAGCCTTCGACCCCGTGGCAGGCGCTGCTGACGATCAGCAGGCGCTCGCTGCCGGCCTCGCCGTCGAGCGCCACGTCCATCGCGAGCGGCTCGCCGTCCTTGCCGGGCAGCGGATGGTTGAAGGACTCGATGCGCGTGCCGGCGGTGGCGGCGGCTTCGAGGAACTTGACGCGCGCCTGGGCGTAGCTGGGCGCGAAGGCGTCCGGGATGGGGATCATGCAGTGGCTCCGGGCATGGGGCGGTCGGCGGGCGGGGTGTGGGCCAGCCAGGCCTGCGCCAGGCGCACCCAGTAGGTGGCGCCCAGCGGGATCAGCTCGTCGTTGAAGTCGTAGTGCGGGTTGTGCAGCGTGCACGGGCCCGCGTCGTGGCCGCCGCCCTCGTAGCGGCCGCGGTGGCTGCCGTCGCCGTTGGCGATGAAGCAGTAGGCGCCGGGCCTGGCCTGCAGCATGTAGGCGAAGTCCTCGGCGCCCATGGTGGGCTCCTGCGCCAGGGCGTTGTCGGCACCGACGATGCCCGCCATCACCTGGCGGCAGAAGCCGGCCTCGTAGGCGGTGTTGACGGTGGGCGGGTAGTTGCGCACGAACTCGAACGCGCAGCGCGCCCCGAACGCCGCGGCCACGCCCTCGGCCACCTCCTGCATGCGCCGCTCGATCAGGCCCAGCGTCTCGTAGGTGAAGGTGCGCACCGTGCCCTGGATTTCGCAGGCGTCGGGGATCACGTTGGTCGCCTCGCCCGCATGGATCATGGTGACCGAGACCACGGCGGCATCCACCGGCTTCTTGTTGCGCGAGACGATGGTCTGGAACCCTTGCACGATCTGGCAGGCGATCGGCACTGGATCGACGCCCATGTAGGGCAGCGCGGCGTGGCCGCCCTTGCCGGTGATGGTGATCTTGAACTCGTTGCTCGACGCCATCACCGGCCCGGCCGAGACGGCGAACCTGCCGACGGCTATGCCCGGCCAGTTGTGCATGCCGAACACGGCTTCCATGGGGAAGCGCTCGAACAGCCCGTCCTTGATCATCTCGCGCGCGCCGCCGCCACCCTCTTCGGCCGGCTGGAAGATCAGGTACACGGTGCCGTCGAAGTCGCGGCTTTGGGCCAGGTGCTGCGCCGCGGCCAGCAGCATGGCGGTGTGGCCGTCGTGGCCGCAGGCGTGCATCTTGCCCTGGTGCGTGCTGGCGTGGGCGAAGGTGTTGAACTCGGTCATGGGCAGTGCGTCCATGTCGGCGCGCAGGCCGATGGCACGCTTGTTCTTGCCGCCGTCGCGCCCGTGCACGATGCCGACCACGCCGGTCGTGCCCAGGCCGCGGTGGATCGGTATGCCCCACTCGGTCAGCCTGGCGGCCACCAGGTCGGCGGTGCGCACCTCCTCGAAGCACAGCTCGGGGTGGGCATGGATGTCGCGCCGCAATTGGGTGATGGCCGCGGCCTGCGCCAGGATGGGTTCGATCAGCTTCATGGCGGCAGTCTAGCCGTCCATGCGTGGTTGCGCCACGGTGTCCGCACGCGGGGGCGCGTTGCGCGCCCGCGCGAACCGCGCCGCGCGCCGCTTGTGTATTCGCGTTTTTCCTTAGGTGAAACGCGATGCGCATGGTTTACGATGCAGCGCAGCATCATCAGGGGAGAACGCGGCGGTGCCGGTACACACCGAGGCACATGCCGCCAGACAATGAGTGACTACATCCTCGAAACATCGCATCTCACGAAAGAATTCAAGGGCTTCACGGCCGTCAGCGATGTCAACCTGTCGGTGCGCCGGGGCACCATCCATGCATTGATCGGGCCCAACGGCGCGGGCAAGACCACCTGCTTCAACCTGCTCACCAAGTTCCTGGAGCCCACCTCGGGCACCATCCGCTTCAACGGTGAGGACATCACGCGCGAAAAGCCCGCCGAGATCGCCCGCCGGGGCATCATCCGCTCGTTCCAGATCTCGGCGGTGTTCCCCTACCTCACCCTGCTGGAGAACGTGCGCCTGGGGCTGCAGCGCAAGCTGGGCACCTCGTACCACTTCTGGCGCAGCGAGCGCAGCCTGTACCGGCTCAACGAGCGCGCGCGCCAGCTGCTCGCCGAGGTGGGGCTGGAAAAGGCGGCCGACGAGATGACCGTGAACCTGCCCTATGGCAGCAAGCGCGCGCTGGAGATCGCCACCACGCTGGCGATGGAGCCCGAGCTGATGCTGCTCGACGAGCCCACGCAGGGCATGGGCCACGAGGACGTGGACCGCGTCACGCAACTCATCAAGAAAGTGTCCCGGGGGCGCACCATCCTCATGGTGGAGCACAACATGAAGGTGGTCGGCACGATCGCCGACCGCATCACCGTGCTGCAGCGCGGCGAGGTGCTGGCCGAGGGGCACTACGACGAGGTGTCGAGCAATCCGCAGGTGATGGAGGCCTACATGGGCACGACCGAAGGCCAGCTGGAAGGCGCGCACTGAGATGGCAGGCACTCCCGCACTCGAAATCCGCGGCCTGCAGGCCTGGTATGGCGAATCGCACGTGCTGCACGGCGTCGACATCGTGGTGCAGCCCGGCGAGGTGGTCACGCTGCTCGGGCGCAACGGCGCCGGGCGCACCTCCACGCTGCGTTCCATCGTGGGGCTGGTGGGCGCGCGCAAGGGCTCGATCAGGATCAACGGCCACGAGACCATCGACCTGCCGACGCACAGGATCGCGCACTTCGGCGTCGGCTACTGCCCCGAGGAGCGCGGCATCTTCTCCAGCCTCTCGTGCGAGGAGAACCTGCTGCTGCCGCCCGCGCTCAAGACCGGCGGGCAGGGCATGTCGGTCGACGAGATCTACGCCATGTTCCCCAACCTGGCCGAGCGCAGGAACAGCCAGGGCACGCGCCTGTCCGGCGGCGAGCAGCAGATGCTGGCCGTGGCGCGCATCCTGCGCACCGGTGCCCAGCTGCTGCTGCTCGACGAGATTTCCGAAGGCCTCGCGCCGGTGATCGTGCAGGCGCTCGCGCGCATGATCACGACGCTGCGCGAGAAGGGCTTCACCGTCGTGATGGTGGAGCAGAACTTCCGTTTCGCCGCGCCGCTGGCCGACCGCTTCTACGTCATGGAGCACGGCAAGATCGTGGAGCAGTTCGGCGCCGCCGAGCTGCAGGCCAAGATGCCGGTGCTCAACCAGTTGCTCGGGGTCTGACACGCGCGCCGGGCGGCTGCGTCCGCCGCGCCCCCATCATTTCAACCAGGAGAAAAAGCCATCATGAAAGCAAGACTCAAGACCCTCGTCGCCGCCCTGGGCGTCGCATGCCTCGGCCTCGGCGCGATGCATGCGCAGGCGCAGGACAAGGCGCTGCGCATCGGCTTCATCACCGACATGTCCAGCCTCTATGCGGACGTGGAGGGCAAGAACGGCGCGCTCGCGATCCAGATGGCGATCGACGACTTCGGCGGCAAGGTACTGGGCATGCCGATCGAGCTGCTCACCGCCGACCACCAGAACAAGCCCGACATCGCCGCGACCAAGTCGCGCGAATGGATAGACACGCAGAATGTCACGCTGCTGTTCGGCGGCACCAACTCGGGCACGGCACTGGCGTCGGCCAAGGTGGCCGCCGAGAAGAAGCGCGTCTACATCAACAGCGGCGCGGGCTCGTCGGCGCTGACCAACGAGCAGTGCACGCCCTACACGGTGCACTACGCGTACGACACGGTGGCGCTGGCGCGCGGCACCGGCGGCGCGGTGGTGAAGAACGGCGGAAAGAGCTGGTTCTTCCTGACCGCCGACTACGCCTTCGGCCATGCGCTGGAAGCCGACACCAGCAAGGTGGTCAAGGACAACGGCGGCGAAGTGGTGGGCGCCGTGCGCCATCCGATCGGCGCCTCGGACTTCTCCTCCTTCCTGCTGCAGGCACAGAACTCCAAGGCGCAGATCCTGGGCCTGGCCAACGCCGGCGGCGACACCATCAACGCGATCAAGGCGGCCAAGGAATTCGGCATCACCAAGACGATGAAGATCGCCGGCCTGCTGGTCTTCATCACCGACATCCACAGCCTGGGCCTGAAGAACACCGAGGGCCTGCTGCTCACGACGAGCTGGGACTGGAACCTCAACGACAAGACGCGTGCCTTCGGCAAGCGCTTCTTCGAGAAGACCAAGAAGATGCCGACCGACATCCACGCGGCCGACTATTCGGCGACGATGAACTACCTCAAGGCGGTGCAGGCGGCGGGCACGACCGACGCGGACGCGGTGATGGCCAAGCTCAAGTCCACGCCGATCGACGACTTCTACGCCAAGGGCGTGATCCGTCCCGACGGGCGCTTCGTGCACGACATGTACCTGATGCAGGTCAAGTCGCAGAAGGAATCCAAGACGCCCTGGGACTACTACAAGGTAGTGGCCAAGCTGCCCGGCGAGCAGGTGTTCACCACCAAGGCCGAGACCAAGTGCGCCTTGTGGAAATGAACCTCGCCGCGGGTGCCGCCCCTGTCTGTGCGGCACCCGTGGCGCAGGTAGCTGTTACCGGGATTCCGGGATGAGAGACAAAGGAAACATGCAATGAAATCCAGACTCACGAAACTGGCCGTGGCGCTGGGCGCGGTCGGTCTGATGGCCGCTGCCATGCAGGCGCAGGCGCAGGACAAGGTCAAGATCGGCTACATCTCCGATCTCTCCAGCCTCTATGCCGACCTGGAGGGCAAGGACGCCGCCACCGCGATCCAGATGGCGATCGACGACTTCGGCGGCAAGGTGCTGAACAAGCCCATCGAGCTGATGAGCTTCGACCACCAGAACAAGCCCGACCTGGCTGCGTCCAAGGCGCGCGAGTGGATCGACACGCAGGACCTGACCATGATCTTCAGCGGCACCAACTCGGGCACGGCACTGGCCCTGTCCAAGGTGGCGACCGAGAAGAAGCGGGTGATGATCAACAACGGCGCGGGCAGCGCGGCGCTGACCAACGAGCAGTGCGCGCCCTACACCGTGCACTACGCCTACGACACCGTGGCACTCTCGCGCGGCTCGGCCGGCGCGGTGGTGGCCAACGGCGGCAAGAGCTGGTTCTTCCTGACGGCAGACTACGCCTTCGGCCACGCGATGGAGTCCGACGCGGCCGCCGTCGTCAAGGAAAAGGGCGGCACCGTGGTGGGCGCGGTGCGCCATCCGCTGAACGCCACCGACTTCTCCTCTTTCCTGCTGCAGGCGCAGAACTCCAAGGCCCAGGTGCTGGCGCTGGCCAATGCCGGCGGCGACACGATCAACGCCATCAAGGCGGCCAACGAGTTCGGCATCTCCAAGAAGATGAAGGTGGTGCCGCTGCTGGTGTTCTACAGCGACATCCACAGCCTGGGCCTGAAGACCGCGCAGGGCATGCAGTTCGTCACCTCCTGGTACTGGGACATGAACCCCGAGACGCGCGCCTTCGCCGACAAGTTCATGGCCAAGACCAAGCGCCGCCCGACCGAGATCCAGGCGGCCGACTACTCGGCCACGATGAACTACCTCAAGGCCGTGCAGGCCGCGGGCACGCTGGACGCGGAGAAGGTCATGGCGACCTGGCGTGGCATGAAGATGAGCGACTTCTTCGCCACCGGCCAGATCCGCGGCGACGGGCTGTACGAGCACGACATGTACCTGGTGCAGGTCAAGACGCCGAAGGAGTCCAAGGGTACCTGGGACTACTACAAGATCGTCAAGAAGCTGCCGGGCGCCGAGGTCTTCACGGCCAAGTCCGAAGGCAAGTGCCCGCTCTGGAAGTGATGCCGCGCTGACCCGAAGGGGGCTGCGGCGGGCGCGTTCCGGCCCGCCGCTCCCCGACCACACCCACCACCCGCCCTATTGCCCATGGAAATCTTCGGTGTCTCGATGGCGGCCATGATGAGCCAGCTCCTCGTCGGGCTGGTCAATGGTTCGTTCTATGCCATCCTGAGTCTCGGCCTGGCCGTGATCTTCGGCCTGCTCAACGTGATCAACTTCGCGCACGGCGCGCTGTTCATGCTGGGCGCCATGGTCACCTGGATGGCCATGAACTACCTCGACGTGAACTACTGGGTCATGCTGGTGGTGGCGCCGCTGGTGGTGGGGCTGTTCGGCGCGCTGCTGGAGCGGCTGTTCCTGCGCTGGATCTACAAGCTCGACCACATCTACGGCCTGCTGCTCACGCTCGGCATCACGCTGCTGATCGAGGGGGTGTTCCGCTCGATCTACGGCGTCTCCGGCCTGGGCTACGACACGCCGGAGCTGCTCGAGGGCGCGACCGACGTGGGCTTCATGATGCTGCCCAACTACCGTACCTGGGTGGTGGTGGCGTCCATCGTCGTGTGCCTGGCCACGTGGTACGTGATCGAGAAGACCAAGCTCGGCGCCTACCTGCGCGCGGGCACCGAGAACCCGCGCCTGGTCGAGGCCTTCGGCATCAACGTGCCGGTGATGGTCACGCTCACCTTCGCCTTCGGCTCGGCGCTCGCGGCGTTCGCCGGGGTGCTGGCCGCGCCGGTCTACCAGATCACGCCGCTGATGGGGCAGCACCTGATCATCCTGGTGTTCGCCGTGGTGGTGATCGGCGGCATGGGCTCGATCATGGGCTCCATCATCACCGGCCTGGGGCTCGGGGTGATCGAGGGCTTCACCAAGGTGTTCTATCCCGAGGCCTCTTCCACCGTGGTCTTCGTCATCATGGCCGTCGTGCTGATGGTCCGCCCGGCCGGCCTGTTCGGCAAAGAGAAGTGAAACGGGGCCGCACGACATGAATACCAAGAAATTCGCCCCCTACGGCTACGGCCTGCTGCTGCTGGGCCTGCTCGTGGCGCCGTTCGCCGGCGCCTACCCGGTGTTCGTGATGAAGCTGATGTGCTTCGCGCTGTTCGCCGTGGCCTTCAACCTGCTGCTCGGCTATACCGGGCTGCTGTCGTTCGGCCATGCCGCCTTCCTGGGCGGCTCGGCCTACGTGACCGGGCATGTGGTCAAGGTCTGGGGGCTGACGCCCGAGCTCGGCCTGCTCGCCGGGCTGCTGGTGGGCGCGCTGCTCGGCTGGGTGATGGGCGCGCTCACCATCCGGCGCCAGGGCATCTACGCCACCATGATCACGCTGGCGCTGGCGCAGATGGTGTACTTCGCGGCGCTGCAGCTCAAGTTCACCGGCGGCGAGGACGGCCTGCAGGGCGTGCCGCGCGGCAAGCTGTTCGGCCTGATCGACCTGCACAGCGACCTGACGATGTACTACTTCGTCCTGCTCGTCACGGTGCTGGCCTTCCTGCTCGTCATGCGCACCATCCACTCGCCCTTCGGCCAGGTGCTCAAGGGCATCAAGGAGAACGAGCCGCGCGCGATCTCGCTGGGCTACGACACCGACCGCTTCAAGCTGCTCGCCTTCGTCATCTCGGCGGCGCTCTCGGGCCTGGCCGGCTCGCTCAAGACGCTGGTGATGGGCTTCGCCTCGCTGTCGGACGTGCACTGGACGATGTCGGGCAACGTGGTGCTGATGGCGCTGGTGGGCGGCATGGGCACGCTCAGCGGCCCGCTGGTGGGCGCGACGGTGATCGAGCTGCTGGAGAACAAGATCGGCGACTTCGGCTCCTGGCTCGCCAGCCTGACGGGCGTGGAGTGGTTCGGCACCATCGGCGACTCGGTGACCATGGTCACCGGCCTGATCTTCGTCGTCTGCGTGCTGCTGTTCCGCCGCGGCATCATGGGCGAGCTGATCGCCTGGCTGGAGCACCGCCGCGGCAATGCGGACAAGGGCGCCGCGCCGTGAGCGCAGTGCCGGTTTTCTGGATGAAAACCGGCTCCAGCGCTTGTCTGGCAAGCGCAAGCAGCTATTGAAACAGTAGTTACTCCAGCCGCAAGGGCTGGGCATAGCCGGTCATCTCCAGGTAGCCGCGGCCGATCTCCCGGCCGCCGGCGTCGCGCAGCGCGCTCAGCCCCTCCCAGTAGATTGCGCCGGTGGAGGCGCGGCTGTCGAGCTCCTGGTCGTCGAGCAGGGCGTCGAGCGCGAAGCGCCCGGCGGGCGTGTCGAGCTGCCACTGCACCGGGTAGCGCGCACCGCTCGCGCCGCTGGTCCAGTGGCGCAGCGGCGTGAAGCGCACGTCGCGCGGTCCGAACACCTGCAGCGGTGCGTCGGGCGCGGGCCGCCACGAGCCGCCGGCCCAGAGCGGGCTCGCGTCGGCGCGGCGCAGCACGAAGGCGGTGAGCGCGCCGCCGCCGTGCAGGTTCATGCCGGTCCAGTCCCAGCCCACGGCCTCGGGCGGCATCAGTGCCTCGCTCCATTCGTGGTCCATCCAGGCGCGGTTGTCCCAGGGCTCCCCGCCCGCCAGTTCCAGGCGGTGGCCGTCGACCTCGATGGCGCCGGCCACCGCCAGCTGCGGCTGGCTTACGTACCAGCTGGCCTGCGCCGCGGCCGGCCCCTTGCGCGACAGGCCGTCCTCGCCCTGCAGGATCGGCGGCTGCGTGGTGGTGGCGTCGAGCGCCAGCGCGAAGCCCTGCGCCCGCGCGCGGATGGCGTAGCGGCTCGCCCCCGGCGCGTCCGCCGGGTGGCGGATGAGCGACCAGTCCTGCAGCTGGATCGCGGTATCGCGTTCGCTCGCCTGCGCGATGCCGAAGCCCGCGCGCGCGATGCGCTGGTCGTGCAGCAGGCGCCGGCCCTGCAGGTCGGTGAGCGCGGCGTGGGCGAAGATGAGCTGGCGCGCGGCGAAGGCCGAGGCGAGGCCTTGCGCGGCATCGACGCGCGAGCGGAAGAACGTGATCTGGAAGCCGAACGGCCGCTGCCGCGCCCGCACCTGGCCGGTGAGGTACCACCACTCGGTGCGCAGGTCGGGGTGGCTGCCGTGGTCGCGCGGGAAGGCCAGCGCGGCCGGTTCCGGCCGGGGCGCCGCGCGGGCCAGGGGCGCCGCCAGCGCCGCCAGCAGCAGCGGCCTGCGCCGCGGCGGCATCACCAGTCCTCCTTGACGGCGAGCACCGCGCTCCGGCTCGCGGCGCCGCGCCCGGCGAGCAGCGCGGTGAGCGCGCCCGCCCCGGTCACGAGCGCCGCCAGCAGCGCCAGGCGCGCCCAGGGTACGGCCAGGTCCATGCTCCAGTGAAAGCTCTGCGGATTGACCACGCGCACCAGCACCAGCGCCACCGCCAGGCCCAGCAGCGTGCCCGCCGCCGCGCCCACCGCGGTCCAGGCCGCGCCCTCGGCCGCCACCAGGCCGAGGACCTGCCCGCGCGTGAGCCCCAGGTGCGCCAGCAGGCCGAACTCCTTGCGCCGCGCCAGCACCTGCGCGCCCAGGCTCGCGGCCACGCCGAACAGGCCGATGGCGATCGCCACCGCCTGCAGCCACCAGGTGACGGCGAAGCTGCGGTCGAACAGCGCCAGCGAACGGGCGCGGATCGCGTCGCTGCGGGTGAATTCGAGCGCCCGCGGGTCGGCGCCGTGCCGGCGCGCCAGCTCCAGCACGGCCGATTGCAGCGCATCGGCGTCGCTGCCGGGGCGGGGCCAGAGCGCCAGTTCGCTCGCGCGCGCGTCGCCCGTGAGCGCGACGAAGCGGCTGCGCTCCATCACCACGGCGCCCGTCTGGCGGGCATAGTCGCGCCACACGCCTGCTATGAAAAAAGGATCTTCTGGCGCTTGCCTCGCCTGCGCTGGAGGCCGAAATGCCTCGGAAAGCGCGGGCCAGTCACTGCCCGGCTGCAGGTGGTAGAGGTCGAGCACCGCCTCGCTCACGTAGACCGCGCTGCGCCCGGCGGGCACGGGCAGCGGCGGGCCCACCATGGGCAGGGCGCGCTCGGGCGCGTCGCCCAGCGTGCGCGCGAGCACCGTGAGCTCGGGCTGGCCGGGCGCGAGCCGCACGCTGCTGGTGCGCAGCGCCTGCACCCGCGCCACGGCGGGCAGCGCGGCGACGGCGCGCGCCAGCGGCTCGGGGAACACCGCCGCGTCGTCGCCCGCCAGCCGGCCGCTGGCGCGTAGGTACAGCGGCGCGGGCAGCATCGCGTCCAGCCACTGCTGCACCGAGCCGCGGAAACTCGTGACCATGACCGTCAGCGCCACCGCCAGGCTCAGCGCCGCCACCACGCCGCCCACGGCGACCGCCGCCGCGCCGCGCGTGCGCAGCGCGCGCTCGATCGCCAGCAGCGCCAGCGTGTGCCGCCGGGCCAGCGGCCGCAAGGCGGTGAGCAGCAGCTCGATCATCCACGGCAGCAGGGCGATGCCGCCCACCAGCAGCAGGGCCACTGAGAGGTAGGCCGCCAGAGGCAGGCCGAAAACCGGCGGAAGCCTTGCCAGCACTGCGCTGCCGGCCATCAGAACCAGACCCGCGGCGCCGGTGCGCGCCGTCCCCCGGGCGAGCGCCAGCCCCACGCCCTTGAGCGCCTGCGCCGGCGGCAGCTGCTGCGCCGCCCGCGCCGGCCACCAGCCGCCCGCCAGCGCCGCCGCCACGCCCAGCAGCGCATAGACCAGCGCGGCTGCCGGGTCCCAGTGCAAGGCCGGCGCGGCGCCGGCGAAGAAGCCGCTGCCCAGATCGCCCCCCGACAGGCGCAGCGCCAGCGCCGCCAGCAGCGTGCCGAGCAGCACGCCGAGCACGCTGCCCGCCGCGCCCAGGCTGGCCGCCTCGCCCAGCACCAGGGCGAGGCGCTGGCGCGGGGTGGCGCCCAGCACCGCGAGCAGGGCGAACTGCGGCTGGCGCCGCGCCACCGCCAGCGCGAGCACCGAGAACACCAGGAAGGCGCTGGTGAACAGCGCCACCAGCGCCAGCACGGTGAGGTTGACGCGGTAGGCGCGCGAGAGCTGGTCCACCTGCAGCGCGCTGTCCTGCGGCTCGGCCAGCATCAGGCTGGCGTGCCCGCCGGGCAGGGCGGTGAGCGCCTGCGCCAGGGCCGCGCGGTCCGCGCCGGGCTGCAGCTGCAGGTCGATGCGCGAGAGCCAGCCGCCGCGCCCGAGCAGGTCCTGCGCCGCGCCGATGTCCATCACCGCCAGCGGCGCGCCGGCGGCGGCCACGCTGCCCGCCACGCGCACCGGCAGGCGCTGCAGGCCGGCCTGCAGCGTGATGGCTTGCGCCGCGTCGGGCAGCGCCAGCGCCTGGCGCGCGGCGGCGTTGAGGAACACCGTCGCCGGGGCGAACAGCACCGTGCGCTCGCTGCCCGGCCACGGCCGCGGCAGCAGCGCGGGCGCGGTGCCCGCGAGCTGCAGTACGTCGGCGGCCACGAGGCGCAGCGGCGTGCCCTGCGCCGCGCCGGGGGACTGCGCGCTCACCTGGGCCTCGAGCACGGGATTGGCGCGCGCCACGCCGGGCAGGCGGGCCACCTCGGCCAGCAGCGCCTCGGGCAGCAGGCCCTGGCGCGCGCGCAGCTGCAGGTCGCTCTGGCCGCTCACGGCGCGCGTCGCCCGGGCGAACTCGGCCAGCGCGCTGGCGTTGATCGCATGCACCGCCAGGCCCAGCGCCACGCCCAGCATCACCGCGCAGACGGCGGCCAGGCTGCGCCACGGGTGCAGGCGCAGGTCCTGCCAGGAGAAGACGAGGAAGAGCTGGCGCATCGCCGTGCAGGAGGGGTGGTGGTCGTCCGCTCCCCGCTCACCCCTTGAAACCCGCCGCACGGCGCGCATGTAGGGATCGAGCCGCGACGAAGCGGCGGTTGACGGCAACTTGGATGAAAAGGAGTGACATCATGACTTCGCTGATTTCCCGCAACAACCTGTTCGATGAATTCTTCCGCGACTTTGCCCCCGGTTTCTACGTGCGCCCGCTGCACGGCGACGCGCTGCCCACGCCGGCGCAGATCCGCGTCGACGTGAAGGAGGACGACGGCGCCTACACCGTGCAGGCCGAACTGCCCGGCGTGCCCAAGGAGGACATCCAGGTCTCGATCGACGGCGCGGTGGTGAGCCTGCGCGCCGAGGTGCAGCAGCACGACGAGAAGAAGGATGGCGAGAAGGTCCTGCGCAGCGAGCGCTACTACGGCTCGGTGGCGCGCAGCTTCCAGCTGCCGATGGAAGTGGACGCCGGCAAGGCCAAGGCCAGGTACGACAACGGCGTGCTCACGCTCTCCCTGCCCAAGAAGCTCGAGGGCAGGACGCAGCGCCTGGCGATCGAGTAAGGCCCGCCGCCGCGCGCCTGGCGCGCGGCGCGGCGGTTCAGGAGCCGCGCAGGCCGCGGCGCGCGGCGCGCACCGCGTGGCGGATGTGCAGCGACAGCCCCAGCTCCGCCATGCCGGCGTTGTCGCGCCCCAGGATCTGCGAGGACAGCGGCAGGAACTCGTTCTCCTCGAGCGCGGCGTGCGCCTGGTAGCTCTTGACGAGCACGGTGATGTCGTCGCTCACCAGCTTGGCGTCGGGCTGGCCCTTGGCGATTTTCTCCAGGTGCGGCTCCAGCTTGCGCCACATCGCCTCGATCTGGCGGTGCTCGGCCACCAGCTGGTCGACGTAGCGCTGCATGCGCGCCTTCTCCTCGCCCGGCCGCGCCTTGGCGAGCACGGTGGGGAAGAGTTCCTTTTCTTCGTCCTTGTGGTGCGAGAACACGGCCGAGCGGAAGAACTCCAGCGTTTCGGTGGCGATCTGGCGCGCCCGCGCGGCGGGTTCGAGCAGCGCGGCCAGCTCGCCGAAACTGTGCAGGTGCGAAATGATCCCCGCGTGGCAGTCGACGAAGCTGTTCAGCGGCTTGGTGTCGTCCAACTCCACGTCGGGATTCGAATGGCTCATGGTGGTGCTCCAACAGGTGGTGAAAACCGGCCGGCGCGGCGATTGCGGGGGGCGGGCGGCGGACACCGTGGCGTGCCCGATCGCACCGCGAGACCGCGCCGCTTCGCCGGTGGGCCGATGCGCCGCCAATTTACCGCAAACAGCCCGGCGGGAACATCCCGGAGATTGAGCGGAATCAAACGGCCGCGATTTGGCCGGCCGGTCTGTGGCTCAATCCGCCTCGTGCAGGCCCTGGGCGGTCAGGCGCAGCCTGCGCCCGGCGCGCGCCGCGGCCAGCGCCGAGTGGGTGACGAGCAGCATGGCCGCGCCGTGCTCGCGCGTCTGCCCGATCAGCAGGTCGAGGATGCGCGCGGCGGCCTGGGGGTCGAGGTTGCCCGTGGGCTCGTCGGCCAGCAGCAGCGGCGGGCGGTGCACCAGCGCGCGGGCGATGGCCACGCGCTGCAGCTGGCCGCCGCTGAGCTGCTGCGGCAGGCGCTCGCCGAGCCCGTGCAGCCCGACCGCCGCCAGCATCTGGCGCACGCGCGCGTCGTCCGCCCGCCCGAGCAGCATCAGCGGCAGGGCGACGTTTTGCGCCACCGTGAGGTGCGGCAGCACGTGGAACGCCTGGAACACGAAGCCGACGTGCGCCCGCCGCCACAGCGCGCGCTGCCGGTCGTCGAGCGTGCCGAGGTCGATGCCGGCGTGCAGTATCTGGCCGGCATCCCAGGTGTCCAGCCCCGCCAGGCAGTTGAGCAGCGTCGATTTGCCGACGCCCGAATCACCGACGATGGCGATGAATTCGCCGGGGTCGGCGCGCAGGTCCACGCCGGCGAAGACGGTTTGCGTGCCGTAGCGGCGCGCCAGTCCGCGCACCGCGAGCAGCGGGCTGGCGGCGGTCATGGGTGCAGCTGCCGCAGTACCGCCTGCACCAGCCGCTCGCTCGCGTCGGGCGCGTCGCAGGCGACGACGTGCCGCCGCGGCATGCCGCGCAGCCAGGTGAGCTGGCGCCGGGCGAGCTGGCGCGTCGCGGCGATGCCGCGCTCCGCCAGGCTGGACGGCGGGTGGCTGCCGTCCAGCGTCTGCCACGCCTGCCGGTAGCCGACGCAGCGCATGCTCGGCAGGTCGGCGTGCAGGTCGCCGCGCGCGCGCAGCGCGCGTACCTCGTCGAGCAGGCCGGCCGCGAGCATGGCCCGGAAGCGCAGGGCGATGCGTTCGTGCAGCCAGGCGCGGTCGACGGGTTCGAGGGAAAAAATGGCGTTTTCGCCCATGGGGCGAGTGCCAGCAGCTCTTTCATTGATAGCGTGAAAGCTCGACAGCGGCCGTCCCGAGATCTGCCACACCTCGAGCGCGCGCTGGATGCGCTGGCTGTCCGCCGGCGCCAGCCGGGCGGCGGTGGCGGGATCCACGCGCGCCAGTTCCGCGTGCAGCGCGCCCCAGCCCGCGGCCGCGGCGCGCGCGTCGATGGCGGCGCGCACGGCGGGGTCGGCGGCGGGAAGCTCGGCCAGGCCGTCGGTCAGCGCCCTGAGGTACAGCAGCGTGCCGCCGACCAGCAGCGGCAGCGCGCCGCGCGCCCGGATCTCGCCGATCAGGCGCGCGGCGTTGCGCGCGAACTCCGCGGCGCTGTAGGGCTGCGCGGGGTCGCGGATGTCGATCAGGTGGTGCGCCACCCGCGCGCGCTCGTCCGGCGTGGGCTTGGCGGTGCCGATGTCCATGCCGCGGTAGACCAGCGCCGAATCCACGCTGACGATCTCCACCGGCATCCGCGCCGCCAGCGCCAGCGCCAGCGCGGCGGCGGTCTTGCCGCTGGCGGTCGGGCCGGTGATGGCGACCGGCGGCGGGCCCTGGCCCGCGCTGCCCGGTCCCCTAGGCATCGCCGGGCTCCCCGTGGCGCTGCACCAGCGTCCAGGCGATGGCGCTGGTGGCCACCGCCCAGAGCAGCACGCCGTGCACCAGCGGCCAGACGCTGCCGTCCAGCGCCCTGCCGAGCCAGGCGCCGGTGGCGAAGGCGACCATCATCATCATGAAGCCGTTGAGCGCCGAGGCCACGCCCGCGGCCTGCGGGAACGGCGACACCGCGCCCACCTGGGCGCAGGGCTGGTGGATGCCGTGGCCCAGCATGAAGAGGTAGAACGGGGGCAGCAGCGTGCGCACGCTGTGCGCGCCGAGCCACGCCGCCAGCAGCATCAGCAGGCCGGCCGCCAGGCTCAGGCCGCCGGCGAGCGCCACCGTGCGCCGCAGGCCGAAACGGCCCAGCAGCCTGCGGCACAGCAGCGTGCCGAGCAGGTAGCACAGCGAGATCGAGAACAGCGAGAGGCCGAACTCGGCGCGCGAGAGGCCGAGCACCTCGATGAAGATGAAAGGCGACGCCGCCAGGAAGGTGAACAGCCCGCCGAAGGTGGCGCAGGCGAGCAGCGAGTACGACAGGAAGACGGGCGAGCGCAGCACCAGCGCCCAGGTGCGCAGCAGCACCGGCGGGCGCAGCGCCTCGGGGTTGCGCCGCACCAGCGTCTCGGGCAGGCGCAGCACGATGAGCGCCAGCGTGGCGCAGCCGTAGAGCGTGCACACCAGCAGCGCCGCGCGCCAGTGCAGCCATTCGGTGAGCAGGCCGCCCACCGGGGCGCACAGCGCGGCGATCATGCCCAGCCCGGACAGTGCCCTGGACATGGCGCGTGCGCCTGCCAGCGGCGTGTACAGGTCGCGCACGATGGCGCGCGCGCACATCACCGCCGCGCCCATCGCCGCGCCCTGCACCACGCGCCAGAACACCAGCCAGGCGATGGTGGGCGCGAGCACGCTGCCGATCGACGCGACCGCGTAGGCGCCCAGCCCCGCCAGCAGCACCGGGCGGCGCCCGAAGCGGTCCGACAGCGGGCCCCACAGCAGCTGCGAGCAGCCGAAGGCGAGCAGCAGCGCCGAGAGCGTGAGCTGCCCCATGGACACCGGCGCGTGCAGGTCGCGCGTGAGCGCCGGCAGCGCCGGCAGGTAGACGTCGGTGGTGACCGGCTGGATGCTCAGCAGCAGCGCCAGCATGACGATGGCCAGCGCCGGGGAAACCGCGGCGCTGCCCGCGCCGGACGCGCTGCCGATGGCGGTGGTGGGTGGGGTCATGGATCGGTCCTGGGAGCGCGGCGCGCCACCCGGGCCGGCAGCGCGCGCGGGCGGTGCGCAGGGTGGTCGGTGCGGGGCTGGTTCAAAGCGCCGCGCGCAGGCGCTCGGCGTAGTCGGCGAGCACCGCGGGCGCCGGGTTCTGGCGCGGCCAGGTGAAATCGATGCCGTCGCCCGCGTGGCGCGGCACCACGTGCATGTGGAAGTGCGCCACGGTCTGCCCCGCGACCGCGCCGTTGGCCTGCAGCAGCATCACGCCCGCCGGGTCGAACGCCGCGCGCGCCGCCTGCGCGACGCGCCGCGCGCCCTGCATCACCGCCGCCACCTCCTCGGGCGTCGCGTCCCACAGCGTCGCCGCATGGCGCCGCGTGGCCACCAGCACGTGTCCGGGCGTGACCTGGCCGATGTCCATGAAGGCGACGGTCAGCGCGTCTTCGTACACCCGCGCGCTCGGGATCTCGCCCGCGATCAGGCGGCAGAAGATGCAGCTGTCGGGCGGCGAGGCATCGGTGAATCGGGGCATGCGGTCTCTCCTGGATTGCAGCGACCGATTGTCGTTGATGGCCGCCAGGGCGCCATGATCGCGCACGGGACGGGGGGTGCGCCGCCCTAGGGTTTTCCTTGGGCGGATTACAGGGTTCTACCCAAGCCGGACGGATGGCCGGCCTGCGTATATTGGATGCGAACGGTGGTGCCCGCGGGCCACCGAGAGCCAGAGAAGAAGCCACATGCGAATTGCCTTGCCTCCGTGCGTTGGCGTGGAGCATTCATGACGCCGACCCAGCCTGCAGCGGCCCCGCTGCGCGGGGGCGCGCCTGCCGACCCGCCGGGCGGCTGGGCCCCCGGGCCCCTGGTGCGCTCGCTGCTGCTGCTGGTGCTGGCGGCGACGCTGGCGAGCGGCGTGCTCTCGATCTGGCTGGTGTCGCGGGCCTCGGAGCCCGACACGCTGCAGCGCACGGTCGGCCGGGACAACGACGAGGTGGAGCTCGTGGCGCGCATGCTCGCGAGCAAGATCGAGCAGAACCAGCGGGTGCTCGCGGCCCTGGCCGACGGCATCGCGCCCGCGCTGCTGGGCGCGCCCGCGGCACTGCACGGCTGGCTGCAGCAGGACCCGGGCGCGCGCGTCTTCGACAGCGTGGCCGTGGCGCGGGCCGACGGCGGCGTGGTCGCCCGGGTGCGCGGCGCGCGCGCCGAGGCGGCGGAGCCGGAGGGCGTGCCCGAGAGCGACACGCTGCGGCAGGTGCTGCGCGCGGGCAAGCCGGTGGTTTCCGGCGTCGTGGGTAGCACGCCGGCGCAGGCGCGCGTGGTCTTCGCCGTGCCCATGCTCGGCGCGCAGGGGCGGGTCGTCGGCGCGGTGGCGGGCACGCTGCGGCTGCAGTCGCAGAGCCTGCTGCCGCCCGCCCTGGCGCTGCCGCTGCGCGACCGGTCGCGCTTCATCGTCTTCACGCACGATGGCGTCATCCTCTCGCACCCCCAGCCCGATCGCGTGCTGACGGGCGCGGCCGAGGAGCCGGGGCTGCAGGCGGTGCTCGCGCGCGAGGGCGGAGCCCAGGCGCTGCTGGCCCCCGGCGTGCGCCTGCTCGACGATGGCCGCGTGGTGAGCTGGGCGGGCGTGGCGCTGCCGCGGTGGATCGTCGCCCGGGTCAGCGACACGCGCGCCTCGCTCGGTCCGCTGGTGGCGGCGCAGCAGCGCGCCTGGTGGCTGGCGGGCTGGAGCATTGCCGCCGTCGGCGTGCTCGCGGCGCTGGCGCTGCTGTGGCTC
Organism: Pseudomonadota bacterium; assembly: GCA_963205335.1. Taxonomy (GTDB): domain Bacteria; phylum Pseudomonadota; class Gammaproteobacteria; order Burkholderiales; family Burkholderiaceae_C; genus Comamonas_C. Next base: position 11,969 of record CAUJIM010000001.1, on the reverse strand, counting down.
ATGCGCCCGCTCACGCTGCTGCGGCTGCAGGCCCGTTCGGTGCTCTCGGGCGGCCATCCGGCGGCGCTGCCGTGGCTGCGCCAGCACGAGCGGCGCGCGCCCGGCGAGGTGAGCGACGTGGTGCGCGTGTTCGCCCGCCTGGTCGAGCTGCGCCGCCAGCAGCAGCGCAGCAGCGACGTGCTCAAGCGGCAGCTGCAGGAGGTGCTGGACCACACGCCGCTGGGCATCGCGCTGACGCGGGGGGAGCGCATCGAGGTGGTCAACGCGCAGGCCTGCGATCTGCTGGGCTATGCCCCGGCGCAGCTGCTCGGGCGGGACCTGTTGCGCCTGGTGGCGCAGCTGCCGGGCGACGAGGACGTGATCGCGCGCGTGCGCGCCGACTTCGCCGCGCATGGCCGCTTCAAGGGCGAGCTGCCGCTGCTGCAGCAGGACGGCACCACGCTCTGGGCGCGGGTGCAGGGCGAGCCCGCGCATGCGGGCGAGCCGATGCGCGGCGTGGTCTGGGTGCTCGAGGACGGCACGGCGGAGCGCGAAAGCCGCCTGCAGCAGGACTGGGAGCGCTGGCACGACCCGCTCACCTACCTGCCCAACCGGGCGGCGCTGGAGCGGCGGCTGCAGGTGCTGCTGTCCGAGCGGGTCGACCGCGCCGCGCGGCGCTCCGGCGCAGTATCCGACGGCGAGGCCAGCGGCGTGCTGCTGTACCTCGACGTGGACCACTTCACGGTGATCAACGAGGTCGCGGGGCACAACGCGGGCGACGACGTGCTGCGCCACCTGTCGCGCCTGCTGGAGGCCGAGGTGCGCCAGATGGGCTGGGTGGCGCGCCTGGGCGGCGACGAGTTCGCCGTGGTCCTGCCCGGCGCCACGCCGGCGCGCGCCAGCGCCGTGGCCGACCGGCTGCGCATGGTCGTGCAGGCCTGGGAGCCGGCCTACCACGGGCGCACCTTCACCATCGGCCTGTCGATCGGCCTGGTGCCGCTGGAGCCCGGCGTCACCGACGTGTCGGCCGTGCTGACCGCCGCCGACATGGCGTGCTACGCGGCCAAGCGCGCGGGGCGCGACCGGGTCGAACTCGGGCACGTGCCGCAGCCGGCCGACCATGCGCCATGAGAGCACCGGTGTACATTTGCCGGCCTGTGCCTGCCCGCTGCTGCAGCACCTTCGGGGGTCCCAGAACCATAGCGGCCAGCGCTTGCTGGATCAGCGCAAAAGCCGTTTTTTGATCACAAGAAACCGAGACAAGCCACATGCCTGCATCGCATGATTTCCCCGCGCCCGACCCGTCGGTGCCGCGCCTGAGGCTGCAGGGCATCACCAAGCGCTATCCGGGCGTCGTCGCCAACAGCGACGTGTCGCTCACGGTGCAGCCCGGCGAGGTGCACGCGGTGCTGGGCGAGAACGGCGCGGGCAAGAGCACGCTGATGAAGATCATCTACGGCGCGGTCAAGCCCGACGCGGGCGAGATGCATGTCGACGGGCACCTGGCGCTGGTGCGCAGCCCGCAGGCGGCGCGCGACCTGGGCATCGCCATGGTGTTCCAGCACTTCAGCCTGTTCGAGACGCTTTCGGTGGCGGAGAACGTCTGGCTGGGCCTGTCCAGGACGCTCTCGCTCGCCGAGGTGGCGCGGCGCATCGAGAGCACGGCCGCGACCTACGGCCTGGACGTGGACCCCGAGCGCCCGGTGCACACCCTCGGCGTGGGCGAGATGCAGCGGGTGGAGATCATCCGCGCGCTGCTGGCCGGGCCGCGCCTCCTGATCCTGGACGAGCCGACCTCGGTGCTCACGCCGCAGGCGGTCGAGAAGCTCTTCGTCACGCTCAAGCGCCTGTCCGGCGAGGGCTGCTCGATTCTCTACATCAGCCACAAGCTGCACGAGATCCGCGCGCTGTGCAGCGCCTGCACGGTGATGCGCGGCGGCAAGGTCACGGGCGTGTGCGACCCGCGCCAGGAGAGCAACGCCTCGCTCTCGCGCCTGATGATCGGCGCCGAGCCGCCGCCGCTGCAGCACGTCTCGCGCGAACCCGGGCCGCAGGTGCTGGCCGTGCAGCAGCTGAGCCTGCCGCGCGAATCGCCCTTCGGCGTCGACCTGCGGGCGGTGTCGCTGCAGGTGCGCGCGGGCGAGGTGGTGGGCATCGCAGGCGTCTCGGGCAACGGCCAGCGCGAGCTGCTGTATGCGCTCTCCGGCGAGGACCGGCGCGCGCCGCCAGCATCGATATCGATAGCAGGCCGGCCCGCGGGGCGGATGCGGCCCTTCGGCCGGCGCGCGCTCGGGCTGCACTTCGTCCCGGAGGAGCGCCTGGGCCGCGGCGCCGTGCCCGAGATGAGCCTGGCGCACAACCTGCTGCTGACCCGCAAGGAGGCGGTCGGGCGCTTCGGCTGGCTGCGCATGGCGCTGCTGCGCCGCCAGGCGGCCGGCATCATCGAGCGCTTCCACGTCAAGGCCGCCGGCACCCACGCGGCGGCGCGCTCGCTCTCGGGCGGCAACCTGCAGAAATACATCATGGGGCGCGAGATCGACGCCAGGCCCAGGCTGCTCGTGGTCTCGCAGCCGACCTGGGGCGTGGACGTGGGCGCGGCGGCGCAGATCCGCGGCGAGATCCTGGCGCTGCGCGACGCGGGCTGCGCGGTGCTGGTGGTGAGCGAGGAGCTCGACGAGCTGTTCGAGATCTGCGACCGCCTGCATGTGATCGCCAAGGGCCAGCTCTCGCCCAGCCTGGCGCGCAAGGACGCGACGGTGGAGCAGATCGGCCAGTGGATGAGCGGCCTGTGGCCCGGCGCCGAGGCGGCGAGCGAGGAGGCGGCCCATGCTGCGGCTTGAACTGCGTCCCACGCCCTCGCGCACCTGGGCCTGGGCCTCGCCGCTGCTGGCGCTGGCCATCACGGTGGCGCTCGGCGTGCTGCTGTTTTCCCTGCTCGGCAAGGATCCGGTCAAGGGCCTGCTGGTGTTCTTCTGGGAGCCCATCAAGTCGGCCTACGCGCTGGGCGAGCTCGGCGTCAAGGCCACGCCGCTGCTGCTCATCGCGCTGGGCCTGGCGGTGTGCTTCCGCTCCAACATCTGGAACATCGGCGCCGAGGGCCAGTACATCATCGGCGCGATCTTCGCCGGCGGCGTGGCGCTGCTGGCGGGCAAGGAGACGGGGCGCTGGATCGTCGTCGCGGTGCTGCTCGCCGGGGTGGTGGGCGGCATGCTCTGGGCGGCCGTCGTCGCCTTCCTGCGCGACCGCTTCAACGCCGGCGAAATCCTCGTCAGCCTGATGCTGGTCTACGTGGCGATCCAGGTGCTGAACTACCTGGTGTTCGGCCCGTGGAAGGACCCGGGGGGCCACAACTTCCCGCAGACGCGCACCTTCGAGGCGGCGGCGCGCATCCCGAAATTGATGACCGGCTCGCGCGTGAACATCGGCGTGCTGCTGGCGCTGGCGGGGGCCGGGCTGCTGTGGCTGTACCTGTTTCGCACGCGCGCCGGGTATGCGCTGCAGGTGGGCGGCGTGGCGCCGGCGGCGGCGCGCTACGCCGGCTTCTCGTCGCGCAGCGCGCTGTGGACGGCGCTGCTGGTATCGGGCGCCACGGCGGGCCTGGCGGGGGCGCTGGAGGTGGCCGGGCCGGTGGGCCAGCTCACGCCCTACATCCCGGCGGGCTACGGCTTCGCGGCCATCATCGTCGCCTTCGTCGGGCGGCTGCACCCGCTGGGCATGGTGCTTGCGGCCATCCTGATGAGCATGTTCTACATCGGCGGTGAGCTGGCGCAGTCGCGCCTGGGCCTGCCCAAGTCGCTGACCGACGTGTTCCAGGGCCTGCTGCTGTTTTCGCTGATGGCCTGCGACACGCTGGTCAACTACCGGCTGCGCCGCGCGGGCCGCCTGCAGGGAGTCCGTTGATGGAGGTCTATCCGCTCCTCTTCGCCTCGACGCTGAGCGCCGGCACCGTGCTGGCGCTGGCGGCGCTGGGGCTGCTCGTCAACGAGAAGTCGGGCATCGTCAACCTGGGCGCCGAGGGCATGATGCTGTGCGCCGCCATCGCCGGGTTCGCCACCGTCATCCACACCGGCAGCGACACGCTGGGCTTTCTCGCCGGCATGGCCGCGGGCGCGGTGCTGGCGGCGGCGTTCGGCTGGCTGGTGATCTGGCTCAACGCCAACCAGTACGCCACGGGGCTGGCGCTCACCTTGTTCGGCGCCGGCTTCTCCGCCTTCGTCGGCATCGGCTACGTGCAGGCCAGGATGCCCGACCGGCCGCGCTTCAACTGGCTGGGCCTGGGCGACGTGCCCATCGTCGGCCCGGCGCTGCTGCGCCAGCATCCGCTGGTGTACTGCGCGATCGCGCTCACGCTCGGCCTCATCTGGCTGCTCTACCGCACGCGCGCGGGCCTGGTGCTGCGCGCGGTGGGCGAATCGCCTGAATCGGCGCACGCGCTGGGCTATCCGGTGCGGCGCATCCGCCTGGCGGCGGTGGTCGTCGGCGGCGCGCTGTGCGGGCTGGCCGGTGCGTTCCTCTCGATCATCTACACGCCGCTGTGGGTCGAGGGCATGGTCGCCGGCAAGGGCTGGATCGCGCTGGCGCTCACCACCTTCGGCACCTGGCGCCCCGCGCGCGTGCTGCTGGGCGCCTACCTGTTCGGCGGCGTGACCATGCTGCAGTTTCACCTGCAGGGCCAGGGCTCGACGATTCCGAGCCAGTTGCTCACCGCCTTGCCCTACCTGGCCACCATCGTTGTATTGGCGCTGATTTCGCGCAATCCGACGTGGATTCGTGTCAACATGCCAGCTTCGCTCGGAAAGCCGTTCTACCCCGGTTCCTGAGGTCCGGGGGCTGCGGCCATTGTCTTTTCCCACCACCACTGCATCTGGAGGAGTTCGATGATCGACCTGAACAAACGCACCGCCCTGCGCCTGGCCGCGCTGTCGGCCACCGCGCTGGCCCTGGCGGCCTGCGGTCAGAAGGAAGAGGCGGCGCCCACCGCGGCCGCCCCGGCGCCGGCCGCCGAGGCCGCAGCGCCCGCGCCCGCCCCGGCGGAGCCGCTCAAGGCCGCGTGGATCTACGTCGGCCCGGTGGGCGACGGCGGCTGGAGCTTCGCGCACGACAACGCGCGCAAGGCGGTCGAGAAAGACTTCCCCGGCAAGGTGGTCACCAGCTTCGTCGAGAACGTGCCCGAGGGCGCCGACACCGAGCGCGTGGCGCGCGACCTGGTGGCGCAGGGCAACAAGCTGATCTTCGGCACCAGCTTCGGCTTCATGGAGCCGATGGCGAAGGTGGCGGCCGACAACCCGGGCGTCAAGTTCGAGCACGCCACGGGCTACAAGTCCAGCGAGAACATGCGCACCTACGACAGCCGCACCTACGAAGGCGCCTTCATGGCCGGCGTGATTGCCGGCGCCATGACCAAGGCCAACGTGCTCGGCGTGGTCGCCACCGTGCCGATTCCCGAGGTGGTGCGCAACGTCAACAGCTTCACGCTGGGCGCGCAGATCATCAATCCCCACATCAAGACTAAAGTGGTCTGGATCAACGAGTGGCACAACCCGCCCAAGGAAACCGAGGCCGCCACCTCGCTCATCAACGGCGGCGCCGACGTGCTGTTCCAGAACACCGACTCGCCCTCGGTGCTCAAGACCGCGGAATCCATGGGCAAGCGCGCCTTCGGCTGGGATTCGGACATGACCGCCTATGGTCCCAAGGCGCACCTGGCGTCGGCCATCATCAACTGGGAACCCTATTACAAGAAGGCCGTGGGCGAAGCGATCGACGGCACCTGGAAGACCGGCCCCAACCAGTGGTGGGGCGTGAAAGAGGGCGCCATCGACCTCGTCTCGATCGCCGACGACGTGCCGGCCGAGGCCAAGGCCAAGCTGGCGGAACTCAAGGCCGGCCTGAAGGACGGCAGCTACCACATCTGGAAGGGCCCGCTCGCGGACAACACCGGCAAGGAAGTGCTGGCGGCCGACAAGGTGGCCGACGACGACTTCCTGCGCGGCATCAACTTCTTCGTCAAGGGCGTGGAAGGCAAGGTGCCGGGCACCGACGGCAAGTAAGCCTGCCTGGGCAGGGAGATCCGGGCCGCCTCGCGCGGCCCTTTCTCATGGTGCCGGCTCCTGCCGGGCGGCCTTGATGCGGAACGAGCTGCTCACGGCGGCGCACAGCGCGCAGCCCGCCGCCACCATCAGGGCCAGCGACTCGGCGCTGCCGTCGGTGCCGGGGTACAGGGCGAACAGCGCGGCCAGGACCACGGCGCCCAGCGTCTGGCCGGTCAGGCGCGCCGTGCCCAGCATGCCGCTGGCGCCGCCGCTGCGGTGCAGCGGCGCGGAGGTGACGATGGTGTGGTTGTTCGGCGACTGGAACAGCGCGAAGCCGCCGCCCGCCAGCGCCATGCGCCAGACGATGTCCCAGTTGGCCGCGTGCACCGGCATGAGCGAGAGCGCGGCCAGGCCGCAGGCGAACACCACCATGCCCAGGCCCCCGAGCAGACCGTCGTGGTAGCGCCCGATCAGGCGCCCGGCGATGGGCGCGACGCAGGCGCTGGCGAGCGGCCAGGCGGTGATCAGCAAACCGGCCTGCAAGTGGCTGTGGCCGTGCACCGTCAGCAATAAAAAAGGGAGCGAGAGAAAGCTCAGCATCTGGGCGCAGAAGGCGCCGATGGACGAACCCATCGAGAGCGCGAACACCGGGATGCGCAGCAGATCGACGGGGAACAGCGGCACCGCGCGGCCCCATTGGCGCCCGAGGTGCACGGCGCCGACCGCGAGCCCCGCCGCCAGCAGCCACCAGCCCGGCAGCGCGGCGGCGTGCATGCCGCCGCCGCGCTGCGTCAGCTCCGAACCGCCGAGGAACAGCAGGCCGAACATGGCGGCGTTGAGCAGCACGTCGAGCAGCGAGAACCGCACCGCCGGCGAGTCCGAGGGCGGGTTGCGCGGCAGCACCTTGCCCGCGCGCTGCCATGCGAACACGCCCAGCGGCAGATTGAGCGCGAACAGCCACGGCCAGGACGCCACCGAGAGGACCACCGCCGCCACCGTCGGCCCGGCCATCGCCGCCGTGGCGACGACGAGGGAGTTGAGCGCCATGCCGCGGCCCAGGCGGCTGGCCGGGTAGATCAGCCGCACCAGCGCCGAGTTGACCGCCATCACGCCCGAGGCGCCCAGGCCCTGCAGTGCGCGCGCGCCGATCAGCGTGGTGCTGCTGGAAGCCAGCATCGCGGCGATCGAGGCGAACGCGAACAGCAGCATGCCCGCGCGGTACACCCGCCGGTAGCCGATGCGCTCGCCGATGGCCGCCAGCGGCAGCAGCGTGGTCAGGGTGGCGAGCTGGTAGGCGTTGACCACCCAGACGCTGTGCGCGGCGTTCATGCCCAGTTCGCGCGCGATGTCGGGCAGGGCGAGGTTGACGATGCTGGCATCCAGCACCGACAGCGTGAGGCCGAGGAGGATGACCCGCATGGCCTGCGAGCGCACCGGCTGCGGCAGGCCGTCGGGGACCGCGGCGGCGGCGCTCATGCGTGCCCCGCCCGCGGCGTGGCCGGGTGGCGCAGCGTCGTCCAGGTGAGCAGCACGCCGATGAGCAGGCCCGCGGTCATGCCGCTCACCATGGGCAGCGGGCTGTCGGTGGCGAACAGGCCGGTCACGCCGATGGCCACCGTGCCTGCCAGCATCTGCAGCATGCCCATGAGGGCCGAGGCGGTGCCGGCGATCGGCCCGTGGTCGTCCAGCGCCAGCACCGAGGTGGTCGGGATCACCAGCCCCATGAAGCCGCTGGCGACGAAGTACAGCGCCAGCAGCAGCGCCAGGCTGTCGCCGCCGAGCAGGTAGTGCGACCAGAGCAGCAGCATCGCCGCCCCCGCGCCGCTGGCGGCCCATCGGGCCACGCGTTCCAGGCCGAAGCGGCGGCCCAGGCGCGCGGTGAGCTGCGCGCTCGCGAAGAAGGCCGCGGCGTTGATCGAGAACGCCAGGCTGTACTGCACCGGCGAGAGCCCGTAGTGGTTGATGAAGACGAAGGGCGAACCCGCGAGAAACACGAAAAAGCCCGCGAGCGTGAAGCCGCCTATGCCCACCAGGCCGAGAAAGCGCCCGTGGCCCAGCAGCGTGCGGTAGGCCGCCCAGGCGTGCGCGAGCGTGCTGGCCGTGCGCTGCGCCTGCGGGCGGGTTTCGGGCAGCGCGCGGTGCACCAGCACCAGGCTGGCCAGCCCGAGCAGCGCCACCATCCAGAACACGCCGCGCCAGCCCGCCAGCGCGATCACGCCGCTGCCCATCAGCGGCGCGAGCAGCGGCGAGACGCTGAACACCAGCATCAGCAGGGCCATCAGCCGCGCGGCCTCGTGGCCGGTGTGCAGGTCGCGCACCACGGCGCGCGGGATCACCGTGCCCGCCGCCGCGCCCAGCCCCTGCAGAAAGCGCAGCGCCACCAGCGTGCGGATGTCGCCGGCCAGCGCGCAGCCCACGCTGGTCACCAGGAACAGCGTCAGGCCGAAGTACAGCGGCGGCTTGCGCCCGAACATGTCGGATACCGGCCCGTACACCACCTGGCCGATGCCGAGCGCCAGGAAGAACGCCGTCAGGCTCCACTGCACCGGGCCCACCTGGGCCTGCAGGCTCTGCCCGATCACGGGCAATGCGGGCAGATACATGTCGATGGCGAACGGACCGACCGCCGACAGCAGGCCGAGGACCAGCGCCATGCGCAAGGCGGGAGAGAGCGGCATCGGATGGGGGAAGCGACCGCGTTGCCGGTGCAACGGCGCGAGAGAGCGGGGATTGGCCTGATTTTAGTGGCTTGATCCCGTGACCGGGGCCATGCCGGCGTGCCCACAATCGCAATGATCGGCCGGGCTTGCATCCGATCATGTCTGGATGGAGATGGACCATGGTTTCACCCTCGCACCCTGTCTTGCATGCGCCGCGGGCGGCGGCGCTGGGCCTGCTTGCGTGCGCGGTGCTCGCGTGGCCGGTCCACGCGGCCGAGGAGGCGGAAGCCGGCCGCGCCGGTGCGGCCGCCCTGAGCGTCTCGCCCGATGGCACGCTGGTCGTCGATGCGCGGGCCCGCCTGGCCTGGGCGCGCTGCGTCGAGGGCATGCACTGGGATGGCAGTACCTGCGCCGGAAGCCCGCGCCTGCTCGGCCTCACCGAGGCCAAGGCGCTCGCCAAGCAGCGGTGGCAGGCCGAGGGGGTGCGCTGGCGCCTGCCGCGCGTGAACGAGCTGCGCCGGCTGGTCAACCGCAACGCCAAGCCGCCCGCGGTGGATGCCGCCTTGTTCCCGAATGCCCCGACCGAGTGGCACTGGACCAGCACGGCCAGCGTCAACGCGGCGACGGTCAACCCGTACGCCTACGACAACGTGGCCCGCGGCGGGCGCGGAGCGGAGGTGCTGGGCGCGCACCTGGGCTGGGCCGTGGACATGGGCTCCGGCGCGGGGCGGGGCGACGTGGGCCGCGCAACGCCGCTGGTGGTGCGCCTGGTGCGGCCGGCGCCCAATCCGTAGTACAACCGCGGTCTCCATGGCGTCTTCTTCCGCACCTCTTCACGGCCTGCCCGCGCTGGTGGATGGCAGCACGCGGGTGCTGATCCTCGGCAGCTTCCCGGGCGTGGCCTCGCTGCGCGGGCAGCAGTACTACGGCCATCCGCAAAACCATTTCTGGCGCATCCTGGCGCTGCTGTGGCCGGCGCATGCGATGCCGGGCCCCGGGGCCTACGCGGCCCGGTGCGCCTGGGTGCTGGCGCGCGGCCTGGGGATCTGGGACGTGTACGCCGCCTGCGAGCGCGAGGGCAGCCTGGATGCCGCCATCCGCAACCCCGAGATGAACGACTTCGCCGCGCTGCGGCCGCGCGTTCCCGGCCTGGCGGCCATCGTGCACAACGGCGGCGAGAGCTACGCGCGGGCCCGTGCGGTGCGCGAGCGCATGGGCCTGGCGCACGATTCGGCCATCGCGTCGCTGCGCTTGCCGTCGACCAGCCCGGCCAACGCCTCGTGGAGCTTCGCGCGCAAGCTGCAGGCGTGGGGCGAGGCATTCGCCCGTTTCGGACTGCGTTGATGGCCATGCGCCGCGCTCCAGTCCTGCCCGAAGTGAGCGTGTCCGACGACGGCGTGCTGCGCCACCTGCACCTGGGCACGCCGTGGATCCAGGGCTCGATGCGCGTCGACGCGCCGTTCGACATCGCGCTGGAATACGTGCAGCGCATGATGGCCTGGCTGCTCTTCGTCGAACCCGACAGCGTGGGCGCGCGCCGTGCGATGCAGCTCGGCCTGGGCGCGGGCGCGATCACCAAGTTCTGCGCCAGGCGCCTGCGCATGCGCACCACGGCGATCGAACTCAACCCGCAGGTGGTGAGCGTGTGCCGCTCCTGGTTCAAGCTGCCGCCCGACGGGCCGCGCCTGGCCGTGGTGCTGGGCGATGCGGGCGAGGAAATACGCCGGCCGCAGCATCTCGGGACCATCGACGCGCTGGCGGTGGACATGTACGACGACGATGCGGCCGCGCCGGTGCTGGACAGCGCGGCGTTCTACGCCGATTGCCGCGCGCTGCTGACCGACGATGGCTGCATGACGGTGAACCTGTTCGGCCGCACCAGCCACTTCGAGCAGAGCCTGGCGCGCATGGCGCAGGCGTTCGGCGCCGAGGCGCTGTGGGCCTTCAAGCCCACGCGCGAGGGCAATACCGTGGTGCTGGCGCAGCGCACGCCGCAATCGCCTGGACGGGCCTTGCTGCAGGAGCGTGCCGATGCCGTGCAGCAGCGCTGGGGTTTGCCGGCGCGCAAGTGGCTGCGGACCTTCAAGCCCGTGGCCTGATTTTTGCAGCACCATTGCGCCATGTCCGCTCCGCGCCCAGACCACCCTGCCGGCCATGGCCAGGGCCCGCTGCAGTGGCGCCAGATCGTCGATTGGCTGCGCGCCGACGGCGTGATCAGCGCCGAGCAGGCCGAGCGCACCATCGCGCGCTGCTCGCAGGCCGAGAGCAGCCAGCACCCGCTGGTGCGCCTGGGCGGCGTTGCCATGGCGCGCGCCAGCGACGGCAAGCTGCTGGACGTGGACTTGCTGACGGAGACCATAGCGCCGCGCTGCGGCCTGCCGTTCTTGCGCATCGACCCGCTCAAGGTGGACGTGGGCCGCGTGGCCGACGCCATGAGCGCCAGCTATGCCGAGCGCCACAAGGTGCTGCCGGTGCAGGTCTCGGCGCACGAGATCGTCGTCGCCACGGCCGAGCCCTTCGTCGACGACTGGGTCGGCGAGGTGGAGCGCCAGTCGCGCCGGGGCGTGCGCCGGGTGCTGGCCAATCCGCTGGACATCACGCGCTACACGGCGGAGTTCTACGCGCTCGCCAAATCGGTGCGCGCGGCGCTCAAGAGCGGCGGCAACGCGGGCGGCAGCAGCTTCGAGCAGCTCGTGGAGCTGGGCCGCGCGAATCGCCAGCTCGACGCCAACGACCAGGGCGTGGTGCGTGTCGTCGACTGGCTCTGGCAGTACGCCTTCGACCAGCGTGCCAGCGACATCCACATGGAGCCCCGGCGCGAGCAGGGCGTGATCCGCTTTCGCATCGACGGCGTGCTGCACACGGTCTACCAGACGCCGATCGGCGTGCTCAATGCCATGGTGGCGCGCATCAAGCTGCTCGGGCGCATGGACGTGGTGGAAAAGCGCCGCCCGCAGGACGGCCGCATCAAGACGCGCAACCCGTCTGGCGACGAGGTGGAAATGCGCCTCTCCACATTGCCCACGGCCTTTGGCGAGAAGATGGTGATGCGCATCTTTGACCCGGACAACACCGTGAAGGATCTGGACGCGCTGGGCTTCGCGCCGCACGATGCCGGGCGCTGGCAGCAGCTGGTGTGTCGACCGCATGGCGTGATTCTGGTCACAGGCCCGACGGGATCGGGCAAGACGACAACGTTGTATTCAACGCTCAAGCGCGTGGCGACGGAAGAAGTGAACGTCAGCACCGTCGAAGACCCGATCGAGATGATTGAGCCCAGCTTCAACCAGACGCAGGT